>JBAXMR010000060.1:0-27353 GCA_037134195.1 Paludibacter sp.
TTGAAGAAAACTTCTGGAAAACTTTTTAGGGTGGCGCATTGTCAAAGTCAGGAGTGTCAAAGTATTTCTCCAAATCCATGTCAACGCTGTATTTATAACCATTGTCAATGTGTTCTTGACATTGTTTCAAGGCATCGTGCGCATCACGTTTGGGACGAAATCCGTAACTGCTGTTTGAGAAAAGGGGTTCGTAAATCGGAGATAGTATTTGAGCTATTGCTTGTTGAATAAATCGTCATGCTCGGCGCACCACCAAAAAAAAAGGTGAGACCTTATAGATCTCACTTTTTTTAGAAGCATTTGCAAAAGACACTATTCTACAAGTTTATTAGAAATAGCATAATGAGTCAATTCCACGTTACTCTTAATTTTCAATTTTTCAAATATTCTAACCCGATAGGTAAAAACGGTGCTTATACTAAGTTTCAGTTCAGCAGCAATATCTTTTACCTTTTTGCCGGATACGAGCATCAGCATGATTTCCTGCTCACGGTTTGACAACAATTCGTGTGGTAATTGGTTTTTATCGGGCATATAGTCAAAAGCAAGTTGTTCTGCAAGTGTAGTGCTTAAATATCTTCCTTTTGTATAAACTTTCCGAATAGCAATAACTAATTCATCCAAAGCAGTATCCTTGCAGAGGTATCCTGATGCACCTGCTTTCAAAGTGCGTAAAGCAAATTTATCTTCAGGGTGAATACTTAGCACTAAAATATGCATATATGGTCGTAAGCCTTTAATATCTGAAACAAGTTCCATACCACTCCTACCTGGCATATTCATGTCTAAAAGCATAATATCACAATCGATATTTTTGATGTTTTCCAACACTTCATCGCCACTCTGAGCCTCGCCTATTACTACCAAGTCAGATTCTTCCTTTAAAATCTTCTTTAATCCTTCACGAATTATTTCGTGATCGTCTACAATAAATATCTTTATCATAATTTTATTTTTTAAAATCAATGTTTAATTCAGAAAATTACATAACAGTGATTTATATATTTTTTTGAACATTAAATCCTCATGAATTAAAATAGTAATTCAACAAATTTATACAGATAATCTTTCAAAATGCAAATGTAATAATAATTTATATATAATCATAGTTAGATTTTATTCTAAAAGATAAAATACGACATAAATTCTCGCTTTTTTATAGATTAAACTATCCTTTAACACAAAAAATCATGTTAGATAATTTGAAATCTCTCTATTTAAATTATGTTGTTAAGAGATTATTCTCAATTACATAATGAGTTAGTTGAACATTATTTTTTAAATGTAGTTTTTCCAAGACTTTTCTTCTGTTTTGTGCCACCGAATTAATGCTTAAGGCTAGCTCTTTAGAAATTTCTTTGTTTTCTTTTCCTTTTGCCAGCATTAACATAATACAATTTTCCAGATTAGTAAGTTTTCTTTGTTCAGGAGCTTCTTCAACAACTGATTCAAAAGCCAGTTGTTCCGCCAAAGTCATACTCATGTATCTTTTTTTTGACTGTACCTTCCGAATTGCAACAACTAACTCTGTTAATGCCGAGTCTTTATTCAAATACCCGGATGCACCAGCTTTTAATGCTGGTAAAGCAAATCTCTTTTCCGGACTTATGCTAAGAATTAAGATTTGAGCTTTGGGTTTCTTCTTCTTAATTTCCGCTATTAGTTCTGTGCCACTTCGTCCGGGAAGATTTAAGTCAAGTAGTATTAAATCACAATCAATTTCTGAAATCATTTTTAGAGCTTCGGTTCCGTTTTCGGCTTCGGCTACAACTTCCATATCGGTTTCGTCATTGAGAATTCGTTTCAGACCTTCACGCATTATTTCGTGATCGTCCACAATAAATACTTTAATCATTTCATTTAAATTTTGGAAGTTAGTGTTAATTTAATTTTGCAAATATGGCATAGTTATATGAATTGTAGTTCCCTTACCTTTTGTTGAATTGATATTAAGTTCCCCATCAAGAAGATAAACTCGTTCTCTGATTCCAATAAGTCCGTATGAATCGGTATTAATATTCTCGTTTGGGTCAAAACCGATTCCATTATCTACAATGTCTAAAGTTAACTTATAGTTTATGTGATTTAGCAAAACATTGACATGACTTGCCCGTGAATGTTTTGCTACATTATTTAACGATTCTTGAACTATCCTGAATAAGGCTACAGACTGGTCAGAGTTCAATTCCAATTTTTGAGTATTGTTTTCAAAACTACATTCTATCTTGTGTCGTTGTTGAAAATGATTAAGATGCTGCTTGACTGTTTCAGTAAAACCAATCATATCAAGAACTTCAGGTCTTAAATCAGTCATAATTCTACGCGCTGAAATAAGGGTATTATCAACCATTTTACTTAAATCCTTAAATTGATTTTCTAAATCATCATAATCCTTTGCTCCAATAGTTTTCAAAACATTTTGCTTTAAAAGGCCTAAATCAATTTTCATTGCAATAAGTATTTGTCCCAAGTCATCGTGTATTTCACGAGCAAGAATATTGCGTTCTTCCTCGCGTACATTTTGAAGGTGAGCAGCAAATTTTTTTAGCTCTTCTTGTGACTGTCTTAATGCTTCTTTATCTCTTTTTCTTTTCGTAATATCCTGAACTGTACCTATCATTAGTTTCGGTTGATTATTTTCATCGAATTTTACCTCACCAATAGCATGAACCCAACGTTCGATATTATCATTTAAACGTATGATTTTGAATTTTTTATCAAATTTAAGTTTATTAGGTATCACTTTCGTCCAGTAATATTCTTCCAATATAGATACCCACTCTGGATGAATAACAGCACCTAATGTTTGAAGATTTTTTCTTCCTTTAACATTAATTCCCAAAATTTGATCTAAAATTTCTGAACTCGTCCATGTTTTGTTTGTAAAATCAATTGTCCAGTCACCAATATTTGCAATGGTTTGAATTTCTTTGAGATACTTCTCGCTTTTCAACAATGCATCCTGTGCATTCTTTCGTTTAGTAATATCTCTCAATGCTCCATTAATATGAGTAGGATTTCCAAATGCATCTCTTATTAATTTTGCATTAATTGAAACATGTTTAATTGCTCCATTTTTCCCTTTTATATCCAATTCAAAATCCCTGACTTCTCCATCTTTGTACATTAATTCCAAAAACTTTCTTCTATCTTCAAAGCTGTTATATAGATTATTTACATTAGGGTTTGGTATAGTAAAATCAAAGAAATCTTTAAACAAAACAGCAGATGGGCTAACTTCAAAAATATTCCCTGACAAATCAACCTGGTAAAAAACGTCCTGTATATTTTCGAAGATATTTCGGTATTTCTCTTCGTTTTTCCTTATATTTTCTTCTGTAATTTTTCTTTCTGTTATATCCTGTATTGTACCAATCATTTTCACAGGATTTCCATCTGAATCGAGGAATAATTCACCTAATCCATGCACCCACCGTTCTATCAAATCCTTTTTCCTTTCAATTTTATATTCTTTATCAAAACGTTTTCTTTTTGCAATTACCTCATTTGCAAAATAGTCACCCATTTTTTCCCGCCATTCGGGATGTATCGTCTCCTGCCATCCCGAAACAGATTTTTCATAGTTCTCATCAATCCCTAAAATTTCATTCAACATTTCAGAACTGTCCCATTTGCCGGTCTTAATATCCAGACTGTAAGAACCTAATCTTGCAATTAATTGTGTTTGCCTAAGGAATCTCTCTTTTTCCTTTAGCATATCAGCATTTTTTTTCTGATTAGAAATATCATCAAAACTGATAACAATCTGACTTATTTTATTAACTGTATCAAAAATCGGGAAACCATTTATATTAACCCAAACTATCTCATCTTTTCCTGTTTTTTTAATTCCTGATACCTGATCTTTTATAGGTTCTTTGGATTCGAGTATACGGTTAACAGGGAATTCATGAAATGGCAATGGATTCTCGTTTTCGTCAACAAACATCCAATTCGGGTCATTGGCTTGTAAACCATATAATTTCTCAGCGCTTAAACCCAATAAAACACTTGCTTTAGGATTACAGAGAATTATGGATGTATCGGCAGCATGAACAACAACACCTGAATTTAAATTATTCAATAATCCCCGATACTTTATTTCACTGAGTCGTATAGCCTCTTCATTAATATATTTTTGGGTTACATCCGAAAAAACTAAAACAACACCACATATCTCCCCTATTTTATTTTTTATAGGTGCTGCACTATCAGATATATGTAGCATGTCCCCCGTTTTGGTAATTAAAACCGTATTATTTGCTAACCCAATAATTTTTCCGGTTCTCATCACCTTCTCAACCGGATTTTCAATTGGTTTATTGGTTTTTTGATTTAACAGCCTAAAAATATCCGTTAGTGGTTTCCCTATGGTTTCGGTCTTAGTCCAACCACACATGGCTTCAGCAATTGGATTCATACTATTTATTAATCCATTAGCATCGGTTGTAATTACAGCATCTCCTATTGAATTCAATGTTATTGATAACGATTCTTCACTTTTATGCAAAAGGTCGTTTATTCTTTCCTGTTCCTCAATGTTTTGCTTTAATTCATAATTTCTATATGCCTTTTCTGTCAATTCATTAGCAAAATTTGCCAGCATATTCACTATATTTTCAAATCTTTCGAAAGTCAATAGAGGTACTTCATTCAATGCCTTATTGTAATTATCACGACTTACTTCTATTTCGTCAGCATAATTTATTATTTTTAGTACATCAACACCCACAGTTCTTACCTGACCGACCAACCAACTAGCTATATGTTTACCATCGACATGTATACCTACACTTGCATCCCATAAACCGGCACTAAGACACTGTTGAATAACAATTCCTGTAGGATTTACCGAACCTATATGAGCATCAGATTTTTTACAATTATTAGTACCTTGTTCCGTCGAGCGAACCAATTTACACAGGTTACAAAAATTGCTTGCATGTGTTATCGGAGTTCCATCAGGACAGGTTATTAACGAAGCTACACCTGTTGCATACGAAAATATATCCTGCATCTTTTGAATTTCATCAATATTAAAAATATCTGTAAACAGAATATTATGCCCTTCTATTTGCGTTTTGTTAAATAAAATGTCGGTATTGTTTTTCATTTTTCAAACAATTAAATTCAGACATTACTTATAAAGTTATTTTTTTCAACAGCTCTGAAAAATAAATCTTTATAAACTGATTTTAGATATACATAAACAATTTTTTAACTGGAAAATCCAGATAATCTTAAAATTGAGTTCAAATGTAATAATTTATTTTTAAAATGCTGACATACAGTTATTTGTAGTATTTTTTTTATTTAATTATAATAATTACTACAATCAAAATATCGGATCAACTAATATAAATTAGCAGCGTATCTATTCAAGAAACATTATATTTTTTGCAAGTCTGATTTCTACAATCATAGTTGTTGATTTGTGAGAAATTTAAAACAACCAACTAAACCAAAATCAGAAATTGTCATAATTATTACCACAATAATTTGAATAAAAATCCGATTACTCTATGAATTTCATTGATTCTGAACTACTTTTCTAATCTTGAAAAATCGATTAAAATATGATTTATTATATTTTATTAACCTATGTGGCTTAAAATGAAATCAGCACTGAGAATTTAATCTCAATGCTGAAATTTACAACTATAAAACGAACATTAATGCAGTATAAATACCATAGGTCATGATTCTGCAAACGTCATGTACTTCGCAAAAAATATTATCTAAATCTGCGTTTTGATTTTGCTTTTCTTATTGAAAATCTATTGCTTGATAGTATATCACTGCTTTGTAGTTAGTGTATTCGTTTATTAATTTTTGGGCATAACAACTTTGATAGTGGTTCCCTTAGTAAGCTCTGAATTAATTATAAGTTCACCATTCAAAAGAAATACCCTTTCTTTCATTCCTAACAATCCATAAGAATCTGTTTTCTTTGGATCGCTCATATCAAATCCAATTCCATTATCCGTAATTTCAATCGACAAATTATCACCATGCTGATCTAAAATTATATTTACTACCGTTGCTTTGGCATGTTTGGATATATTATTAAGTGATTCCTGAACTATGCGGTATAAAGCAACTGATTGTTGCGAAGTTAATTGAATATCTGATGTGTTATTTGTAAAATTACAGGTGATTTTATTTCGCTCCTGAAAGCTTTTAAGATATTGGGTAACAGTATCTATAAACCCAAGTAAATCAAGCACTTCAGGTCTTAAATCAGTCATAATCCGACGAGCTGATTTCAGTGTGTTATCAACAAGCTTTTGTAGTTCTAAAAAATTATTTTCAAGCTTTTTGCTTTCTTCTTGCGTCAGAGTTTTCAGAATACTTTGCTTCAAAAGTCCCAAATCAATCTTCATCGCAATAAGTATCTGACCCAAATCATCATGAATTTCTCTTGCCAGATTACTTCTTTCCTCTTCCCTGACATTTTGAAGATGAGCAGCAAATTTCTTTAACTGTTCCTGAGATTCAGATAAAGCTTGCTCGGCTGACTTTCTATCTGTAATATCGCTATGCTGAATAATTACATGTGAAACTTTGTGATTCTCATCTAAAATAGGGTAAGCCCAATTACTAAACCAGGCAATTTTCCGTTTATTTAACTGAATATTCTGTGAATCAGCGGCTTCTCCAATATCAAAAAGCACTTCCCATTCTGTAGTTTGTGCTTCTTCAAAAACTTTTTTCAACTTAGAGTCTATACCTTTTCGCAAAATCTCCGCATCATTAAAGATATTGTAAACTCTGCCTTCCATATAGTGTGCCTCAACACCAAACAACTGACTTAATTTTGGATTTATTCTTTCGCACCAACCTTCATTATCAAGAATTTGAGTGCTCAGAGATGATTGCATAAACATTTGTTCGAAAAATTGCTTTTGGTCAGCTAATTCCTTTTCAGCATCTTTTCTGTAAGAAATATCAACAACTAATCCGGAAACTGTCAATGGTTTTCCATTTATATCTCTTTTCGAAATAGAACCTATGTCATAAAACCATTTGTAAGTACCTGTTGAAGTCAATATCCGGTATTCAATTTCATACTTTTCTTTCTTACCGTGAATATGATCAATCATGGCTTTCATGGCATTTTGATAGTCATCGGGATGTACCAAATCCATAAAATCTATATAAGTATTAAATTTTTCTGAAGGAAACCCTAACATATCAGATTTAAGCTTACCAAACCGTACCACACCTGTTTCAAAGTCCATTTCCCACCATGCCATATTTGAAATTTGCATAGCAAGCTCCAATCTGATATTATTTTCACGAATCTTCTCTTCGGCTATTTTCCTATCAGTTATATCAATATTAAAACCTGCAATACCGATAATATTTTCGTTACTTTTGATAGGGAACTCTATTTGCTGGAAAATACGTGGTTCACCACTGACAATAAATTCAAATTCCTCATCTAATATCTCACCTGCAAATGCTCTGGCATTGTTTCTTTCCCAAAATTCTACAATATCCTGACCAACTCTATTATCAGAAGTCGTTGAATGTCCAATAATTGAACCATAGTGGTCGGTAAGTTTCTTATTCTCTAGAATTCCAATGCTATTAATATCTCTTGCCCATATCTCAAAAGGTGAATTATCGATAAATGTTCGAAGCAGTGTTTCACTTTTTTTAAGCGCTTCTTCAGTCATCTTTCGTCCGGTAATATCAATCAGACACAGTAAAAGTCTTTTTGAATTATCTTTATTTATTAACGCCGTTGATCCAAGTAATGAAACATCCCTTGAAACACCTCCAACTTCTAATGTCGATTGATATTCCACATTTGTTTGCCCAATGCCGGTATGAAATGTTTTTTGCATGGCAATTCTCAACGTACACGAGCCACATTTCGGACCATAACCACATCCACGGGTATCATCCAACGAATTGATACAACCAACCACTCCGCCAACAGCACCTCCCTTTATAATTTCTGCTGGTAGTTCCGATAAACTGGCAAATGCATTATTTGCAAACTGAATCCGTCTTTCATCATCCACCACACACATCATTACCGGTGCACTATCGTAGATAGTTTGTAACTCTAACCTGCTTTGTTCCAGAGCTAATTCTGCTTCTTTTCTATCGGTAATATCATGTCCTGCCAATTGAATAGCATGTTTCCCCTCAAAAAGGATAGGCATTACTTTTATTTCCACAAATACCTCAGTTCCATCCAATCGTAAATACTTCTCCTCGACAGAAGGTAAAATTGAATTA
Organism: Paludibacter sp.; assembly: GCA_037134195.1. GTDB lineage: Bacteria > Bacteroidota > Bacteroidia > Bacteroidales > Paludibacteraceae > Paludibacter. The sequence continues at coordinate 8,254 of JBAXMR010000060.1, forward strand.
ATCGGAGCCATTGCCACCATTTTCATTCGTTCCAAAACCAACTCAATGTTATCGGGGTGTATAAAATCAACAATGGTTTTTCCAAACAATTCACTCGCATCAGTTGCCCTCATCAACCGTAAAGCCTCCTTATTTATATATTCCACTTTGCCATCCACATAAATAGTAATTCCCTCGGGAGAATTATCCATTAAGTTACGATATTTTGATTCGCTTTCTTTCAAGGCTATCTCAACTGATTTTCTTTCATTTTCTGAGTCGAATACATCCAATGCATAAGATATATTTCGACCAATATTCTCAATCAGATTCTTTTCATCTTCCTCAAAAAAGTTTATTTCAGATGCATAAAGTGTTATTATGCCAACTGGTTTTCCGTTGCTTAATATTGGAGTAGAAAAAGACGATTTATAACCTCGTTCTAATGCATTTTCCTTCCAGGGTTTCATCATTGGATCGGTTTCAATATCATTACAAAAAACGACTCTGTTTTCGTAGAAAGCCAAACCGGTAGGACCACGACCGGTCTTTTTATCGCCTGGAAGTATGGATAATGTTTCAATATAACCTTCATTGTATCCAGCCACATTGACTGGAACTAACTTATTTAATTCTATGTCATATAATCCAATCCAACACATTCTGAATTCACCATATTCAATAGCCACCTCAGAAATTGTTTGGAATAATTCATTTTTACTTTTTGATTTGACAATAGCTTGATTTATGTGACTCTGAAAAGCATGAAGACGTACAAGGTGCTTAATATTTTGTTCGGCTTTCTTTTGTTCGGATATGTCTACAATAATACCTCTCAACCCTACATGTTGATTATTTTTTATTATCGGATTGGAATAAACTAAAATAGGGAAAGTACTTCCATCTTTCCGAACCATAGTATACGCATGATTAGTTAGTTCTTTTCCCGCTAATTTGAGTCTTATATTATCGATAGCTTTCTGTTTATCTTCAGGAATGTAAAAATCTAACGAACTTCGGCCAATAAGAGTCTCAGTAGTTTCATCAAAACCACCTAATTGATAAGCATGTTTATTAATATATGTCAAATTGCCGGATAAGTCTGATTCAAAAACAATTTGAGGCAACATATTTGCCATTTCCCTGAATTTTTCTTCGCTTTCTTTTAATTGTTCATTCGCTAATTTTTTGTCAGTTATATCATTCACAATAACTTGACCTGCCGGTTTACCATCGTAAGTAGTTGCAAGTGCAATCACTTCAGCATAAAAGAAAGTGCCATCTAATCGTATCAGTTTTTCTTCTAAAAGTGGAACCATATCACCGCTCAAAACCTGACTAACACGCTTCATAACAGCGTCCAAACTATCTGGGTGAACTATCGACAAAATTGATTTACCTATTACTTCTTCGATATGGGTAGTTCCAAACATTTTTAACCCGGAATTATTTATATAAACAAATTTGCCTTCTTGATGAATAGCAATTCCATTCGGTGAATTTTCAACCAACGAACGGTATTTTTCTTCACTTTGAAGCAACTCCTGTTGATTTTTCTTTTGTTCGGTGAGGTCTTGAACCACTGTGAAGCGATACACCTGATTCTGAACAACAATTATCTGGCCGGATATAGAAACGTTTTTAACATCTCCATTTTTAGCAATCAAATCAATTTCAGCATCTGAAACATTGCTATTGTTATCTATCTTACTGTAAAGCAATATTGCATTTTTCTCATCCAGTATTCCTATCTCATTAGGCGTTTTACCAATTACTTCATTTACTTCAAACCCAAGCAAATCGTAGAATGCCTGATTTACTTCAATATATTGTCCGGAATTAATATCAGTAAGTCCGGCAGCAGAAGGATTAAGATGAAATAGTTTGGAGAATTTTTCTTCCGAAAAAACTAACTTCGTAATATCCTTGGTCACTCCGAAAATTACCGGTTTTCCATCCCAGAATCCTCTTGAAATTCTTGTTTCAACCGGAATCTGAACACCTGATTTGGTAATAAGCGGAACCGGACAAAAATCAGCAATCCCCATAAGCATTTCGCCCACAATTCTGCCGGCTTCCTCCCTGCGATCAGCGGGATAAACTTCCAGTACTGATTTACCCAATAATTCATCTTCATTATATTCAAGTCGTTCTCTTACAGTACTATTGGTATGAATTATATTTCCCTCTTCGTCAAGCACAAATAGAAATTCGTCAAAGGTATTAAAGAATGTTTCATAGTTTATCCGGGTTTGTTCAAGCTGATTTTCTATCGCTTTTTTAGCGGTGACATCACGACCCGAACCCACCAATCCGATTAATTTGTTTTTATCATTATACAATGGTGCTTTATGCACATCGAGATATAAAAATTCGCCTTTCACATTACCAAACTCATCAAACTGCATTCTTTGCATAGCCTGTTTGGTAATACCGTCTGAATCAACGCAGAGTTCACCAAAAGTATGCCAATCAGGATTGTCGGGTTGTTCGTTTCGTTGCCGGTTCACAAAATAGAAATCATCTTTTCCTATCGGTTCATCAGTATCTTTGGCAATTAAAAGGTTATCACAAATCGATTTATTGGCAAAGAGAAATTTTCCATCCAAATCTTTTGCCCACAACATATCAGGCATGGTGTCGCTCATCGAACGAAGTAAATTAAAAAGATTGTGGTATTTTGATTCGTTTTCTATGATTTTTTCTTCTGCTTGTTTTTGTTCGGTAATGTCTACAATAATTCCTCTCAATCCTTGAGGTTTATTGTTTCTAATTATTGGAGTGGAGTAAACAAGTACAGGAAATGTTGAACCATCTTTTCGAATCATTGTGTATTGGTTACTTCCCTCCATTGTGCCAGATAATCTGGCTCCTATATTTGAAATTGCTCTATCTCTGTCCTCCGGAATATAAAGTTCTAAAGTGTTCATTCCAATCAAATAATCATCTTCGCTGTATCCAGCCAGAGTATAAGTCTGCTTATTGACATAGGTTAAATTACCCTTTGTATCTATCTCAAAAACAATTTGAGGCAGCAGATTAGCCATTTCACGGAATTTTTCCTCACTTTCGCGTAAAGCACTTTGACTTTTAACACGTTCGGTTATATCACGAATTGCAAAAACAATTTTGTTCGGGCTACCAAAACTATCCAGAACAAACTCTGCATTAATTTCTACATGAACAGAACTCCCATTTGCATGCACAATCCGGTACTCTTCCGACCCATTAAAAATACCTTTGGACATAGCATCGATATTCTTTATGGCTCTTTCCATATCTTCGGGAACTAAAAACTCTCCAAAATATCTTCCAATAAGCTGATTTTCATTTTCATATCCAATTAATTTTAATCCGTTTTGTGAAATCATTAAGATTTTACCGATTAAGTCTGTCACAGTTATATTATCGGGCGAAGCATTCAGAACAGAGCGATAAAGAGCTTCACTTTTACTTAAGGCTTCCTCTGTTTTCCGGCGTGCTACAATTTCTGTTTGCAAATCTTCAAGGAGATTGAGGGTTGCAGTATTGGTGGTTTCAAGTTCAGCAGTACGTTCTGCCACAATGGTCGTCAGGCGTTCATTTTCATCCTTTCTAATCAGATTAGAGAACTTTACTTTTACCATTGCCCTGATTTGTGCCACCAACTCAGTTTCGTCTATTGGTTTTGCCAGAAAAGCATCGCCACCCACTTCAAGACCACGTATGCGGTTATCGCGGTCGCCTTTAAGAGCTGTCACAAAAACTACGGGTATTTCACTTGTCAACTGATTGGATTTCAATTTCTGACAAACTTCAAAACCATCCATTTCGGGCATGATAACATCAAGAAGTATTACATCCGGATTTAAAGTTTCGGCCAGTTCAAGACCTTCTTTTCCGCTTAATGCAAATGCTACTGTTGCTGCTGGAAAAGCCTCCATTACTAAGGCTTGTATGGTTATCAGGTTATCGAAATTATCATCAATAGCCAATATTTTTATTTTTCCATCCATGAGTTTTACTTTTATGCTACTTAAACGAATTATAGTTGCTAGCCTCTAACCGCTTCTTTATGCGGTTTGATGCGTTGGTTCTTCTTTTAATTAATCCGACAGACCGAAAAGAAATCGGTCGAACGGAAAACCGCTTCTTTATGCGGTTTGACGCGTTGGTTTACTATTTTTATCCGACAGACCGCAAATAACGGTCGAACGGATTCATATCTCTTTTCATCCGACAGACCGCTTTCAGCGGGCGTTCGGAATTCACTATTTTTATCCGACAGACCGCAAATAACGGTCGAACGGATAGCAGCCATGGTTTTCTATAAAAAATCTTCATCAAATTTTTCTTGCAGCATTTGATAAGTTAGTTTAAATACTTGATTCTCTTCAATTTGAAAAATATCAATTCCTAGCTTTTTATTTATTAAAGTCCCTTTTCTAAATCCAATATAATCTTGAAATGAAGAAAATTCCCAATCTTCAATTTTGTCAACCAATTTGGCGAAAATCGGATTTTGATGCACATACATAAAACAATTCAATGCATAATCATTCTTAGCATCATTCAGGATTTTCGATTTTGTTTTATGAGCAAAAAGACTACCTCTTCTTCCTAATTGTTTGTTTAATGCTTGAGTATATGAACTTAAAACCGTACCAATTGCACGTGATAATAATTGCATTTCTTCTATCTGTTTTGTTTTAAAAAAATTCACACCATCTGGTTTTACTGTAAGAATTAGGTGAAAATGATTTGTCATCAAACAGTATGATAATACATCTGCATAAGGTAATATGTGTTCTCTTATTTTGCCTAAAAAGAAAATATAATTTTCTCTATTGTAAAAAACAGTTTCATTACTTCTATTGAATATATGATATGTGCATTCTGAAATGAAAAACATCTTTTTATTTCTTTAGTTATAATCAAGTTTAACATAGCGTCTAACCGCTTCTTTTGGCGGTTTGACGCGTTGGTTCTTTTTTTAATTTATCCGACTGACCGAAAAGAAATCGGTCGAAAGGAAAACAGCTTCTTTATGCGGTTTGACGCGTTGGTTTACTATTTTTATCCGACAGACCGCAAATAACGGTCGAACGGATTCATATCTCTTTTCATCCGACAGACCGCTTTCAGCGGGCGTTCGGAATTCACTGATTATTCTCCGAAAAGAACTGATTTAATAGTTGTAAAAAATTCCAGTTCGTCAATGGGTTTGGCAATGTAACCATCAAATCCATGTGCCAAAATAATTTCTCTATCCGAAGTCATAGCACTGGCTGTCAGAGCAATAACCGGAATATGCGACAACTTGCCTATTTGCCTTATTTTTTTCAGAGTTTCAACTCCATCAATGCCGGGCAAAGCAATATCCATCAATATCAAATCAGGAGAAATCTTCTTTGCCAGTTTAAAACCATTTTCACCATCAAAAGCTTCAAAAACTTCAAAATCGTCAGCAATAATGGCTTTCACGGTAATCATATTATCCGAATTGTCTTCCACCACGAGTACTTTTAGTTTTTTATCAGGATTTATTGAAGTTATGCGACGTTTTAGCGGTTCAGTCTGAGGATTCAGCATCGTGTCAACTGCCTGAAGTAGTTCATCTCGATTTACATCACCTTTTTGAATCAGCTGATGAATATTGTTCCGTTTCAGATTTTTAAGATCTTCGTGCGTTATGTGTTTGGCGGTCAGAATCAATACGGGGATTTTCGCAGTGAGCTCAAAGTTCCGAATGTTTTCCAACACCGTGAAACCATCGACACCGGGCATCATCAAATCAAGAATTATAGCGTCGGGTAAGGTTTGTGAAACAATTTCCAGTGCTTGTGTTCCATTGTTTGCGGCCAAAATTTGGTAACCACTTTCAAGAAGAAAATCTTTCATTTGAATAATCACCGGTTCACTGTCATCAACCAGCAAAATAGTTTTTCCCGATTGAGTTTTTGCTGGAGCTATCGGAATAAATGGTTTCACATCCAATTGAGTTATTGGCTTTTCAGTCACTCTTTTATCTGCCGAATAAGTCAGCGGAAGTGTAAGCGTGAAAGTTGAGCCTTGAGCCTGAATACTTTCCACCAAAATAGTTCCACCCAATAAGTTAGCATATTTTCGGGCAATGGCAAGTCCAAGTCCGGTTCCACCGTATCGCCTTGATGTGCTGGCATCTGCCTGACGGAATTCGTCAAAAATATGTTCGATGTTATGATTTGATATACCTATACCGGTATCGGTTACCGAAATTTCAATTTGTTTTCCTTTTTGAACCACTCCGATTTCCACACTACCGGTTTCGGTAAATTTCACTGCATTTCCAATCAGATTTTGCAGAATATGCCTGCATTTACTTATATCGCTGGTAATCTGAATATTGCTATTGCCTTGTTTTTGTATCAATTCTATATTCTTCAGCTTTGCCTGAGGTTCAATCATCGATATTAAATCCAACACCAACTCGGAAGTGCTAAATCCGGACACTTCTACTTCTTCCTTTCCGGCTTCGATGCGTGAAATGTCGAGAATATCGTTAATCAGTGCCAATAAATGCTTTCCATTACGTTCGATTATTTCCAGGTAACTGTATTCATCGGCAGAAACTTTGCTAACTAATCGGCGATTTAGTACTCCCGATAAGGCGATTACAGAATTAAGCGGAGTGCGAAGTTCATGGCTCATATTCGAAAGGAAATTGGTTTTGAGCTGGCTGGCTTCATGAAGTTGATTCTTCTGAATCTCGAGTTCACGGTTTTGTTCTCTCAGTTCTACCGATTGAGATTCAAGTTCAGTTTTTTGAGCTTCAAGTTCTGACTTTTGCAATTCCAGTTTTTCGAGTAAATACTGAAGCTTTTGATAAGCTAATACGCCTGCAACTCTTGCACTCAAAGTGACATGGATATTGTGAATGAGTAATTCTGTTTGTGCACTGTATGAGCGAATACTTGCCAGAGAAATTATGGCAACAATTTCTTTTCCTATTAAAACAGGAATGCTAATAATTTCGCGTGGTACTAATTTACCACTCACTGCATGAAACAAAAAACGAGTATCTTTAGGTATTCTTTCTATGGTTTGAATTTTACCGGTCGAAAGTACTGATCCAAATTCACCTTCGTAATTATCAACTGCAAATGACTGTCGGGCTAAATTATCCATTCCATAAGAATGGAAATGTTCAAACTGTTTTTTATCATCGCTAAGCAGATAAATGGCTGCCATTTGTGAATTTGTTATTTGTGCAAGTGCAGGAAGTAAGGATATAAAGAATTTCTTTGGTTCTTCCTCAGAAAGCATTAATTCTGCAATATCTGCAGTTTTTACTCGTTGCTCGGTGCTAAACTGTATGTCCTGAACCATACGGTTAAAAGCATTGGAAAGCTCACCAAATTCATTTTTTGAATCTATCAAACTGCGAGCATTCAAATCGCCTTTCGAAAATTTATTGGTGGTCAGAATCAGTTCATTAATCGGTTTTCTGATATTTCTGATTATTATAAAATTAATGACAATAATAATAAGCAAAACTCCAAATACAAATATTATTAACTGCCGGTTTAGAGCTTCAGTCAATTTATATGAACTTTGATACAATGTTTCACTTTTTTTATCGGCAAAAGTTTCAATAACTTGAAGGCGGGCTAACAATTCTTCTCTTAATAATCCTGTAGTACCTTTTTTTAGAATATTTTTCTTAACCTGTGTAAGTTGCCCGGTTTGTAGCATTTTGAGATTTTCATTATCTGCTGAAAGCCAACGAATATATGCTTTTTCCGCATTCTCAACATCTTTCTTAGGACCAAGATAGAGTGCTTTCAGAATGTCAAATTGTTGATGAGCATCGGCTGACGAAACTTCCATCAATTGAATTGAAATCTGCCGTTCATTTTCTTTATCGGTAGTTGAAAGCATAATATCTCTCATAGCCATACGAATGTTTAAAATATCAGCATTCAAGTCTCCAATAGCACTTTTCACTTTGAACGGATGGTTATATATCAATTCGGTTTGATTATGAATCTGCCTCGATTGGCTATAGGAGATTACACCCAAAATAATCACAAATACGAACATGACTCCAAAGCCAATTACTAATTGTGTTCCTATTTTAAAATTTCTAAGATTCATATTCTTTTTTTTAGTGTCAAACCACTACTTTATGCGGTTGGACGAATTAATAATTATCATTTCATTTTATGCGACATACCGAAAAAAATTCTGTCTTTCGGAAATCAGACCACTTTTAGCAGTCGTTCGGAAATCAAATATTTTTCTTTTTTCTGAATATAGCCGAATGAGGATAAACTTCTTCGAAATTATGTTGAAATAATATATATCTCTCAGCCTCATCGCAAATCAATAATCCACTGTTTGTCATCGAGTTTGTTAGTTTGTCAAGAATTAATTCCCTATATTCAGCTTTGTAATAAAACAGCACATTGGCACAGAAAATCAAATCAAAATCGCCGTAAATGCAAGCTGGCGGACAATTTAACTCTTTGTTGAGCAAGTCGAAGGTGCTAAAATCAATATTCATTTTTAATTCATCCTTTGCTACATACGAACTTCCTTTTCTAATGAACCAACGATTCAAATATCGCAAAGGCAAAAATCCCAACGATGTAAGCGGATAAACAGCTTTTACAGCCTTATCAATCTCATTTTCAGAGTAATCGGTAGCAAATATTCTGAAATTCCGTTTATGTTCATTTGAAAACTCATATAATAGTATTGATAAGCTGTACACTTCCTGACCTGCCGCACAAGCTGCCGACCAGATTCTGATTTCACGTTTTTTTGTTGAATTAAAAACTAAAGCGGGAATAACGATTTTCTCGAGTGTGGCAAAAGTGAGTGAATTTCTGAAAAATTCGCTGTAACATATTTGCATTGATTTTAGCAGGTAATCTGCTTCCATTCGGTTGTTGTCGGACAAAAGTTGAATATATTGCTCACTTGAAACACAATTTATCACTTCCATCCGTTTTTCGATGGAACGATTCAGAAAACCTTCGTCATAGCAGGACACATCAACACCATGCAATTTTGAAAGTTTATCCGTAATTTCTTTGTTATTCAGCTTCATATCAGTTGTTTGTTTTGTTTTCAGGTGATTGTTGTAAAACTACCCGAAAATCTTATACTTAGGCTCCTGACCTAATTTTGCCAACAATTCGTTTATTTCTTTTTTCAGGTCAATCATCATGAGTTCACGACCAACTGTAACTCTTTGGAAACGAATTAAATCGTCCATTTTTGCTTTAAGCACTTCTTCGATAAGTTTGCGCTCGGAAATGTCTTGAATAGTTCCTACCATGGCAGTTATGACATTATTTTCAATTATCAACTCTCCTAAGCCCAATACCCAGAGAATTTTCCCATCCGAAATGCGTGAAATTCTGTATTCTTTATTAAATCGCAATCTTTGACCAATTACATGATTTGCAAAATAATCATTCATCATTTTCCGGTCTTCTTCATAAACCAGTCCAAGCCAACCTTGTACACTCCGGTCATAGTTTTCGTTGATGTCAAAAATGTTATCCAACACTTCGGATGAAGTCCACATGCCGGTTGCTAAATTCAAATTATATGAACCAATTTTTGCAGCTTGTTGCGATTGACGGAAGAAACGTTCACTTTCAGCCAGCTTTTTTTCGGACAATAATCGCTCTGTAATATCCTCAATAAGTATATGTCGCGCATTTTTGCCAAAAATTGGTGCTGATGTTGCCGATATATTAACATAAACCTTATTGCCATTTTTCTTTTGATGCAACGAAACTCCATCGGTATTCTTTCCCTTTCTGGTTTCGTCAATTGCCATTAAAAAAGTAGGAATTTCTTCCCGAGGGTGAAGTTCGACCAGAGTCATCGACAAAAATTCTTCTTTGGTATATCCATAGAAATCAACTGCTGTTTGATTTACTTCTAACACGGCAAGTGTTTCCAAATCATACACCAACATGGGTTGTGGATTTTCGGCAAATAGAATTTTGTATTTCTTTTCGCTTTCACGTAAATTACCTTCAGCCTTATTTCGGATAATGTACAAGGCTATTTGTTTTGCATATAATTCCAGAATTTCAGGATTTTGTAATGTAGTGTTTTTTGTAAAAAGCAAGGTAAAATCACCTAATACAATATCTTGCTTTTTGATTTGAACAATCCAGATTTCGCCCAGATTAAACATTTTTGAAATCAAATTTATCAAATTTCTCGGGAGAACCGAACCGGTCAATTCTGCCAATGATCCAAATTTTGTTATAATATTATGTCTCGTTTTTCTTTCTTTGTTTGGATCGTATTTCCAGTCTTTATTTATTAGATCAAATCCCAAGATTGACTTTATTGACTGCTGTAACTTGTCGATACCCGAAAGTGCTACTGTTCTAAAATCAGTTTGATTTTGACTAAGCATATTAAATGACCCAAATTTAGCTCCCGAAATTTCGAAAACTTTGTCTGATAGTTTTTTAAAATTAACATCGTAATTTTGATTATCTATAAATTCAGAGCTTGCAATCAATAAATCACGTAGTAATAAGCTATTATTTTCTATTTTTTTTTCATTCAGTTTTCGTTCGGTAATATCTGTAATAAAAGCTACTATAAATTCTGTTCCGTTAATTGACTGATACTGAACATTATTATTTACGTCAATTATTCTTCCGTCTTTCCGTTTGTGCTGAGTTTCAAAACTGTCGTAACCTGCATTTTTAATTCTATCAATATGATTTTTAACTTCAACTATTGATTCTTGCAGCTCTAAATCAGAAATTTTCATTTTCAATAATTCAGGGATAGAATAACCGCTTATTCGGCTATAACTTTCATTCACCTCCAAAATATTTCCTTGTAAATCGACAATCCAAAAGCCATTGAATGAAGCTTGAAGAATCATTTTATGAATCTTTTCTCTTTGTGCCAAAGCCTCTTCGGTTTGTTTCTTTTCAGTTACATCCTGAATAATACCAAATAAAATCTTGGTTTCTTTATTGTAATAAGCTGTTGAATGAATTTCTTTTATCTCACCTTTATCAGCAGTTTTTATTTTAAATTCAATGTCGTAAGGTTCATTCTTCTCTATCAGATTTTTCAAAGCCAAATCCATTATAGAACGGTATTCGGGCAAAGGAATTTTCGCTACTTCTGCAAATGTAAACTGATCTCTTTCCAGACCATAAATTCGGGCAGCCCCTTGAGATGATTTCATTATCATAGTGTCTAGCATCAATTCCCAATTTCCTGATTTTGAGGCAATTTCGGCACGATTCAATCTTTCTTTACTTTCTATCAGTGCTATATCTGATAACTTACGGTCACTGATATCGCGGTAGTTTATCAGAATTGACTCAATATTCGGATCTGTCAATAAATTACTGAAAGTACTTTCAATCCAAGACCAACTTCCATCACTGTGTTTAAACCGGTATTCGATTACAGGAATGTGAGTTGGGTTTTCAAAAAGCTTTGTCAAATGACCTAAAACCATGGATACGTCATCGGGATGAGTAAGTGAAACAGGATCTGTATGAATTAATTCATCGAATTTGTAACCAAACATTCGCAATGCAGTAGGGCTAGCATATTTGAATTTACCTGACTCATTCAATAATACAAATCCATCCGGTGATTTCTCGATTATTGTTTGGAAATGCTTGCTGATTTTTTGAACTTCCTGTTCTGCCTTTCGTCTTTCACTAATATTTCTGGAAACTCCTACATAACCTTGTGGTTCTCCATTTTCATCCAAAACAAGTTTAACTGTTGATTCTGTCCAAACCGTAGTTCCTTCTTTACAGGGTTGTTCAATGATTAGAAAACCACTTTCAGTTATATTATGCTCATAATATTCTTTCAATGAGTTCTCAAAAAGTTGTTGAATTAAAGGAAGTGAATCCGGACAAATCATTTCATCCATAGTTTGATTCATCACCTCTTCGGCCGTATAACCCCGTAATGAAAAAATGGAAGGACTTACGAAAGTGTATTTGCCAACCAAATTAAGCTTCCAAATAACATCCGTTGTATTTTCGGCAATCATACGGTAGCGTTCTTCACTGCTTCGTAATTGATTTTCAATAAGTTTACGTTCAGTTATATCTCTAAAAAAGGCTATAATATTTTCAGTTCCAAGTTGTTGCTGGATACTCACATCTAAATTTACAATAGTTTTATCTTTTCGTTGATGGCAAGTTTCAAATCTGCCGGAACCATTTATTATAACATACTGAATATGAGCTTCAACATCCTCCTGACTCTCAATATATTCAATATCAGCAACCCACATTTTCAATAATTCTTCATTACTATAACCAATCATTTGGCAATAACTATCGTTCACCTCCAGTATCTTACCTTTCTTATCCACCATCCAATAGCCATCCATGGCAGTTTGCAGAATACTTTGATGAAGATTTTCGCTTGACTTTAACTGCTTTGAAATGGCTTCCGGCAAATTATTGTAGTTAGATTTTAGTTCATTCAGTTCTTGTTCAACCTTTTTTTGTTCTGTAATATCTCGAGCTGTGGCTATCAGTACATTCTGCTCAAAGAATTTTCCTTTATTGATAATCACTGATTTTGGAAAAACTTCTCCATTCTTCCGTTTAGCCCAAAAATCAAACTGAACTTCTTTTGCTGTTTCCAACACCGATTTCATTTTGTTCAATATAACCGGCATATCATTCATTTCTGGAGCTGCAACCGAATCGGGAGTTTGACCTATAAGTTCCTCTCTTGTAAACTGATACATCTTTTCTGCACCCTTATTGACCTCTATAAATGTAAAACTTTCGTCCAATACGTAAATAGCATCAGATACAATATTGATAATATCAATATACGACTGACGAATTAGCTGCATTCTTTCTTGTTCGCTATATCCAATTGTGGTTTCAAGCTGCTCAGGAATATTAGTTTTGTTGAATACTGTATCCCCGGTGTTGAGTGATTTTTTCATAGAATTAATTCGTTTAAATTGATACATTTTGCTGTCAGAAATTTTTATTTTTTATCAAATAAATAAGATATTCCAGAATTTTTTAGGGCAAATATAAGCATAATTATTTTGTAAATATTATCCAATTTGCCTTAATTAGTTGCTAAAGTGCTAATAAATTGCACTTTTCACTTAAATATACAAACTTATTGGTTGTCAGTGTATTTAGCTACAATATATGTAGAATTTTGTACTACATGAATAAATTTTTTATTACTTCAACTTTAACTGATTAGAATATCAAATAAATTTTCAGGCTAAAGGAGTGGTATTTCACATTTACTTACGGAATTTAAAGCATTAACTTTTTGATTAATATATATCAAAGCAATATTCTAATTCTATTTTATTAAAGTCAAATTACCTAAAATTAGAAATAACAAATTTGAAAAACAAAATTATGGATTGCTTATGAAGTTCACTTTTACAGAAAATAATAAGGAAAAGTTCAGAAAATGGTGATAAAAAAGTTTAGATTCATTAAAATGGTCGACCAAAATTAAAATTATGTTATAAAACATATTTTTTCGCATATTTTCATCGAATCGTTTGGTTGGTATAAATAAATGTTGTAGTTTTGCAACGTGATTTTTTCATAGTATTAGATTTAAGGTTAACAAAAGATTGGTAGATTACCGTGAGGTAAAGCTACCTTTCGCATTTTATAGCCCTACCTTCCCATCGAAAAATTCAGTCCCGATCAAATATTTCCGGCTCAATCGGAAAAGTTGTGTTTTTGATTAAAAAGTAATAATTTTGTTTTATGAAAACAGAAACAAAATTAAGCAGCGTTGAGCAACAGTTACTGAGCCTCATTCTTCCAGCCGGTCTTCTTGATTATTTTGAGATAAAATCAGTACGAGACATAAAGCAATTTTCTCACTTTCTAATATTACCGTGTTTATTCAGTCGTTAAAATAAATCCAGGCCAATACAATATCATTCAGTTATCGAGTCGAATTTACCGACATCAAATAAATGTAAAAACCATTCCAAGTAAATGATTTAGAATTATTTGCATTGATGCTGACAAAGAATGTCGTTTTTTCATGATCCAACGGTTTATACAATCATACAGTCTTCATATTTTGACTGAAATAATATCCAAAAACAGGTTTTTATTGCAGCTAATTTTATGTTTTCTATCAGTTATCGAAAACTGAATAGAAAGAGGGTATGATAATCGTTATTGAATGATATATCATTCAATAACGATTATTTTTCAATTTAATGAATGATTTATCATTCATATTTTGTAAAATTAAAATAAATACTTACTTTTGCATGACATTTCATTCACTAACGTAAATAATTTAGCTTTATGACTGACTTATCATACACAAACTGGGATTCAATGAGCGATAAAGCACTGGCTGAACATATTGGAGTTTTTATTAACTACCACCGTCTGGATCAAAATAAGACACAAGATGTATTGGCAAATGCTGCCGGTATTAGTCGGTCTACTTTAAGTCTATTAGAACGTGGAGAAACTGTAACATTACCTACATTAATACAAACGCTCAGGGCATTAGATCAATTGCATGTAATGGAAGTGTTTTCAGTAAAACAAACAGTAAGTCCATTAGCATTAGCCAAAATAGAAAAGGAGAAAAGGCAAAGAGCTCGTGGAAATAAAGAATAGTCTCAAACTGAAACAAATAATCAAATATGGATGTAGCAGAAGTAAAAATCTGGGGTAAATTAGTTGGTGCGGTCGCATGGGATGAAAGAACTGGTATAGCCAGTTTTGAATATGACCCCAATTTCAAAAAACTAAACTGGGATTTGGCACCATTGAAAATGCCAATTGCCTCAGCTAGGAAAGTAATATCATTTCCAGAACTAAGACGAGACAAAAATGCCGAATTTGATACATTCAAAGGGTTACCAGGCTTGTTAGCTGACATGCTTCCTGATAAATACGGCAATCAACTTATCAATATGTGGTTAGCCCAAAATGGGAAACCACAGGATAGCATGAATCCGGTGGAAATGCTTTGCTTTATAGGTACTAGAGGTATGGGAGCTTTAGAGTTTGAACCGGCAACAATAAAAGAAAACAAAAGAACATTTTCAATTGAAATAAATAGTCTCGTAGATATTGCACAGAAAATGTTATCTAAAAGAGAAGCTTTCAGTACCAATCTTCAAAGAGATGAAGAAAAGGCAGTTCTGGATATTTTAAAGATTGGAACTTCTGCAGGTGGAGCAAGACCAAAAGCTGTAATTGCATACAACGAGAAAACCGGCGAAGTGAAATCAGGTCAAACAAAAGCTCCAAATGGATTTGAACATTGGCTGATTAAATTAGATGGTGTAAGTGATGTTCAGCTTGGTGCAAGCAAAGGTTACGGACGGGTAGAAATGGCATATTATAACATGGCTAAGGCTTGTGGTATTGACATGATGCAATCCAGACTTTTGGAAGAAAACGGAAGAGCACATTTTATGACTAAGCGCTTTGATAGAGAAGGAGGAGAAATAAAACACCATATTCAAACATTTTGCGGATTGAAACATTTCGATTTCAATCAGGTAAATAGCTTTAGCTATGAGCAGCTATTTCAAACGATGCGAGAGCTAAAATTGGATTATCAGGATACAGAACAAATGTTTAGACGAATGGTTTTCAATGTTATAGCACAGAATTGCGATGATCACACCAAAAACTTTTCATTTAGATTGAAAAAAGAGGGAAAATGGGAGTTGTCACCGGCTTATGATATTTGTTATGCGTACAGCCCCGATAACAGATGGATAAGTCAACACGCTTTAAGTATGAATGGCAAGCGAAAAGACATTACAAAGGAAGATCTTTTATCAGTTGAAAATACAATCAAAACAAAAAAAGCGGTAAGCATTATAAATGAAATAAGTGTGAATGTGAGCCAATGGAAGAAATTTGCGGATGATGTAAATGTTTTGCCTGAACTCAGGGATAAGATTGACAAGACACTAGTCATTTTATAATCTGTAACAAATATGTCTGACCCGTTATATGTTTTTACCGCATTGAATTTTTCTTCAAATTGGTAATTGTCTGTTGACTCGTGTGATTGGTAATGATAAATAATAAGAGAATGGGTGATGAAATATATATAGAGAATTTGAAAAAATACTCAAAAACAGTCAATCTTGCCTTGAAAGTATCAAAACTTGCAGCAAATTGACAAGCTGAAGATAAGGTAGTTTGGGCATGTGTTTTATTCACAAAATGTGTGTTACTGGGCTAAGTATATTCGTTCTTACACTGTCTTTGAAATTCCAACAATTTATAAAGATTTTAATGGTAACCGATTAAATCTGACTATTGGTGTTCGTGCTTATAATCATGAAAATCTGTACAGTAAAAAATCAAGGTTTTCATTGGCTTTAAAAATATGGTTTGTTGCAACATGTGTATTTTAACTGATGGGTTTAAAACTGAAATAAAGGCTTTGAGTACCCACGATTTATCAAAAGCTGTAATGAGTCTTTTTGAACAATATAATCCTGTAAGACAGCTCCATTTGATGTCAGCTTTATTGGATTCATACTTAACTGAACACCAATTTGCACAATTAGTTGGTAAAACAAAATTGTATAATTGTTTACCTCCAGCAAAGAGAAAATTATTACCAAATCTTGATTTCACTGATACCCATATCAATATGGTTGCAAAATCCTATTATCAGGATGAAAATTTTGCAAAAGATGATTTATCAGGTGAAATTAATTTGTGGAAGGTCTATAATTTATTTACTGGCGCAAATAAGAGCAGTTACATTGATAATTTTTTAGACAGGTTTGTTAATGCTACTAAATTGATTCAGGGAATAAATAGTGCGTTGTACGGAGATAGCAATTATAAATGGTTTATAGAATAATTATGCTTTATTAAAAAAACTCAAAACTAACAAAGATATTCAATGGTATTACCATGCCATTGATATTTTTGAGTTGAGTGGGAGGCTGTCAATTTCGGTAGCCTCCTTTTTTGATACAGAGAATTGTCATTAATTTTATACAAATATGAAAGTGCAGAAACTCAGAAAAATTATGAGAATAAAGAAATAAAAAGGGAACTATAAATGAATATAGTTCCCTTTTTAGTACCCTTTAATTTTAAAAGACTGATAATCAGCATATTTTGCGGAGAGAGAGGTTTATGAACCTCTCTTATTACTCTATTGAAATTCAGTTACTTACCATTCATTACACCCTTAGGGGGTACGAATTAGGAAATATACTAAAAAGATCACTTTTTGTCTGTCAATGACTTATGCTTGTCTGCATAACTTTCAGGTTCAAAAATACATAAATAATTTGACATATGCAAGTGCCAAATATTGAAGTATTTATACATAGTGCAAGGTGCAAGTTTCTATATATAGAAACACTTGCACCCTGCACCATATTTTAAATTATAAACAACAGAATATAAACATTATATATTCCCTAAGTATTATGTACATTTTACGACTGTAGCACTTTGAATTGTTATTCCTATCTATAGATAAAATTGAAGACAAATTACAAGATCCGTTTAAAGCGAATAAAGGATGAAATGAATTTATGGTCTCTCTTTATAAATTGGTTTTATAAATAAATGCCTGCTTCAGGAATGATTCAGGCATTTGTTACTTTTAACTCTCAAAACTTTTTTCTACTTTTGTCGCCTTTAAATTTTACACTTTTGTGCGATGAAAATTACCGGCAGATTTCTCTTTTTTCTCCTCTTTTCAATTGTAATTACATACTGTACAAACCCACCCAATGAGCTCCTGAAAGCAGAATCGCTGATTGAAAGCAAACCTGATTCTGCCCTACATATTCTAAGACATCTCTCCACAAATAAATATAAATCTGATGAAAATAAAGCCCTGTACCGATTACTAATGACAGAAGCTTTGGATAGGCTAAAACTCCCTCTCCTATCCGATTCCCTGCTTGACTTTTCAATGAATTATTATCAAAAGCACCTTGATCCTTTACGGTTGGCCAACTGCTATCTATATAAAGGTCGAAAATATAAATATAACTTACAGTATGATAAAGCAAGCAATTTGTATGTAAAGGCTTTAGAATTGATTGAGAACAGGAATGAATACTTGTTGTCGGCAAGATTAAATTTTGATATGGCCGAAATAAGCCGGTATCAAAAGGAATATGCTACAGCCAGAGAAAAATATATTGAGGCATATCAATCGTATTTGAAAGCAAAATCTGTCTATTTTGCCAACACTACTCTAATCTCCATCGGAATCACCTATAATCATGAAAAAAAGTATCAGGAAGCTCAGAAGTATTTTTACAGGGTATATCTGAATACAAATGATTCACTCACGAAGGGATTAGCAATACAGAATTTAGGTATCAATTATTATGCCCTGAAACAGTATGACTCTGCTCAGTATTACCTGAGAAAATCGCTACCCTTTCCCTATATACAAACCAACAAGGCTATTCGCTATTATTATCTGGCAGATTTGTATTTTGATCTGAACAGCTATGATTCATCCGCCTATTATGCGAAACAATCATTCAACTACAACCCCGATATAATCACCCGGCGTGAATGTTATCGCATACTGGTAAATACCTACAATGCAACAGGTGATATTCGCGGTCTCAAGGGATGGATGGTGGCTTATCAAAACTGTATTGATTCCCTCCGTAAAATTGAGACACAACCCAAAGGAAGCTATATTGAAAACATGCATCACACGAAAGCGGAATCAAAACAAAATAGATTAAAACTATGTATTGTAATTTGCATACTCTTTATTTTTATTATTCTGGCAAGCTTGCTGTTTATGCGATTAAGACGGCATTCAAAGAAAGCCATCAAACAAACCGAAGAGAAGCACATCCGTCACAAAGCAGAAATACGGAAAGAACCTATACTTATGAAAAGGAAAGCTCTGAAAGATAAAATTGAAAAGATTAAGACTGAGAAAATTCAGCAGAAAAGGCCGGTAAGTATAGCCGAAAGAGAGTTGCAGGCACGAAAAATCTATGAGAAATTATTACATTTGAGTGATATTGAGTTTTTCTTTCATGAAATGAATACCTTGTTTAATAATCTTATTACAATGTCGTTTAGATAAGGATTTAGTTTAAATAGTTGAAATATAGTTCATTGATA
>JBAXMR010000061.1:0-27158 GCA_037134195.1 Paludibacter sp.
GAACTGAAGTGGTCAGAATAGCTGTTTCCTGATTCAAATCGGGCATCATCACTTTAGATGCTTCAAAAAATCCTTTATCGTTATACAATTTTGTACATTTTTCATAGACCCGTGCCAATAATCCGGCTTTACTGTTTTCAGGTGCATTATACAGTCCTTTCGCAGCCGTTTTCACAACTAAATGTGCCGAAATTACTTCACTTTTTGGAGTTCCGAATTTCCATTCAGGATCAAAAACAATGGCTTTCAAATCACAGGTTTTGTTCACCACAATTGGTTTATCGTACAAGGTTGATTTTTCAGTTGGTTCAGTTCCATCGAGCGTGTACCGAATCTGAGCCGGTGCAGCCACCCGTTCCAGCTGAATATTCTCAGTGCCATCAATCAGATAAACCGGCACTTTATTTTCATCACGGGTATAACGCAAATCGTTGATATCAAAGCGTTCAGCACGAACCGATAAAACAGGTCGGGCAGGCTTTGCATCGCTTTTTAAAATGGTTTTTCCGTTTCTCTCGGTCGTCAATACCGTTCGTCCGCCATCCGTTATTGCAATATAATAAACATCCGTTTTATCTTTTATTTTAACGGTCAGTTCGGTGCGGTCATCATTCCAACTGCTTACCGGAATCGGCTCACCAAATTTATAGGGATAAATCAAAACGCGGAATTCAGGCGAAACAGAATGCGCCGGAATAACCACTTCGTTATAGCCCTGATAGCGTTCAAAACGCGGAACCGGAAAACCATAATCGGTATTGCGCCAGAGCACCCGAATCAAACAAAGCGGATCGCCTTTTTGCGGTTTGTATTTTCCGGTTTTTTCATCCCGCAGCATCGTATTTTTTCCCAGAATTAAATCGTCGCTGACATTTTCGGAAGGATTGGTATTCTGAAACTGAATTTCGGGTGTCAGTGCTTCAACCAAATCCACATCCAGTGGAACGGAAATATTCCAGTTAAAATCGTGAGCATTTTCATCTTTTTTTGCATCGTCAATGACCAAAAGGTATGGATTGACACCACGCGACAATTGAACGGTACGATACCATTGCTGCATTGGATTCCAGAGTTTATAAGCTTCCACCAAACGTGTTTCGGCACTCCAGGGACCGTAATCGGTATGTGCAAAACCGTCGTTAAACTTTACTGTTCGTGGATTAAATGCAACCTGAATATCACGACTCAAATCAAAATTTCCTTCAGCAAAAGGAGCGTAATACGGAATTTTGGTAGATGGAAAATAAAGCGGATGCACCTGCATACTTTTGGTATACGAAAAACCATCCTTCCCGTCGCCACAGGCTATGAGTCCTTCGGGCGATTCCTTCACACCGAGCCAGGTTCCGGCAACCGGCGGCCAGTGACAACCTTTACCATCAACAGTCATCATATTTTGCAGAAATGTGGCTTTGGTAGCCAGCATATTATTATCCTGAATCCAGTTCACACCGTCTTTCCAAAGCGTAAGGCGATTATTTTCAGAGCCTTCGTGACCGCCGTAAAAAAAGTCCTGTTTGCATACAAATCCAAGGTGCAAATCATCCTTCTTCCACGAATTACGGGTGTCAATGTATCCCCGCTGATTATCAATCCAGCTAATAGGCAGATTGAGTTTGTTGATATTAGCCTGATTTGTCCAGTCAATGGTTTTTCCTGATTTATTGGTTATTCCGGCATCGGCATAAAGTAATAACAATTCGTTGCAAATACCCACCGGATTTGGCCATTTCGCATTCGGGTCGGTCAGGAAATCGTGGGTGGAAAATGTGGATTGATAGAGAAAATCAATGGCTTCATCATTCGGGTGGTAATAATGCATCATCCAGATTACGTGAAATGCAGAAGCGCGCATCTCGTCCCGAATCATCCATTTGCCGTTTTCCCAACGGATGGCCGCTTCGAAAAAACGCATTTTTGCCTGTAAATGGTCGTGCTTCAGCAGGTTGTGCTGACGAAGTCCGACAGCAGTGAATGCCGACACATTCAGCCAACCTTTAATTGATTCGTAACACATACCATCATCGTCCAGAAACCAGTCAAGCATGGCATTGGCTTTGTGGCACGATTGTTCAAAAAGTTCTTTATTGAAACCTTTTTCCCCTTCAATCAACAACATCAGCCGGATATATTCCATCCCAAAACCCTGATGATTGTTAATCATAAAATGATCGGGATAGCAAAGATAATTGGAAATGCGGTGCTCAATAATGCGGGCGATTACTTTTCTGGTCATCTCACGTTGATCCGTTGTCATCCAGTCACTTAGATAATCATAATCCAGCAAATCCCAAATTTCGGTTGGCGCATCGGGTTCGCCCATAGCTACAATAGAACGTTCTACCGACCATAAATTATGACTGTCGGGCTGTTTGTCCATAAAATCAAGCTTTTTATCCAGCGATTTTATTTTATCGACCAACTGTGCGGCTAATTCTTTTCCAAGTTCATTGTTTTTGCTAACTAGTGCATAAAACGGACTTTTAGACTTGGTTACGCGCGCCCACATCGACTGAAAAGGCAGCGGAGCTTTATCGCCCAACATGACTTTGGCTCGGATTTTCTCCACATCGTCGGGAGTAATTAAAACGCGGGGATGAATGCCGGGTGGAGGAACGTTACTCAACCGTTCTTCGTTAAATCCGGGGTCGGAAAAAGTATTTGTAACCGCAGGTGATTTAGGCCAGAAAGTGCCTGAAATAGCATCTTCATACGGAAGAATTGCACGTGGTATCCAGGTTGGTTCCTGATAAAATTGACGATTTTGTAACTGACTGTAAGTTAATATTGTAGAAAAAATTAATAGCAATGAAAAGCCGAATCGGATGTAGAATTTCATTAGATTTAGTTTGATAATAACGGAATTATAGTCTTCAAAAATACATGAATTCTATCGATTTATCAATAACTTATTACTTATTAAAGTATTATTTCTATTGATGACAATATAATAACTGCCCACCGGCAATTTTGAAACATCTAATTTTACTGAATTTCCTGCTAATTTTGAATTTAAAACCAAATTACCAATCAAATCATAAATGGAAATAGCAGCATTTTCTGCACATTCCAATACTATAAAATCGGAAGCTGGATTTGGATAAACTTTGAAGGTTGCATTTCCATTATTAACAGAAGGAGTTGAGGTTACCGGACTTACCGTTAAAGTGCCATCCACTAACATAAACTCGTAATTCGTTGCTGTTATTGTTCCCTGATTGATAACAATGGGATATGTACCTGTTGAAAGATTTGAACCGGGCGATTGAATTACAGGAGTTCCTGTAATAACCGAAGATGTTTCACTTTTCTTGTAGCCTGCAACAGTGTAAGTTAAGGAAGGTGTGGCTGAACCAGCAGTTATTGTTTTATTATCTGCTGTAACTGTCAATGTTGCCTTTGGACAAACAACCAATAACTGCGGAACAGGAGTTGCCGCAGCATAAGTCGCATTACCGGCCTGATACGCCGAAATAACCGAGTAACCGGTAGTTTTAATGGTCACTGTGCTTCCACTCACTGTTGCAACAGTTGTGTTGGAGCTTACGTAGGTTACCGCCAAACCTGAACTGGATGTAGCATTTAAAGCATAAGAAGTATCGCCATAGCCTTTCACCGGAATATCAGGGAAAGTGATGGTCTGAGAAGTTTGAGCAAAGGAAGAAAGAGATAGGATTAAAAGGCAAAAGAGACCCCTAACTCCTAAAGGGGAGATGCCCACCAACCCCCAAAAGGGGGAGTTGAAGTTAGTTTTGTTTTTATTTTTTTTTTCTGTATTTTTCATTTCATTTGATTTGTAAATATCAATACTAATATTTCTTAGACCCCGCAATTTATCCCGTTTTTCACGGGAGGAGTTGGGGTCAAATTTCTCCCTTTTGGGGGTTAGGGGGCTCACTTTTTTATGACCCATACACTCCCGAAAGCCTTGGATTTACCTTATAATTTGCCGGAAGCGATTTAGAAATTCGATATGAATCAATAAAAAGTCCCACACTTGATGCTGGAAAATTCACAAAAGCAGGAATATCCTTGAAAACCTGTGAAGTTGGCAACAAACTGAAATTCAAATTGGTTTCATCTGTAAAATTCAGATTCATTGTATTGTACTTTTTATTTGATGCATCCAGGGTTCCATCTGAAAGTGTATATTGAGTGGCATTTCCCAAAGCAACATTATTGGTAGCATTGGCTCCCGGAAATCCCATTGCAAGTAAAAATCCACTTTTACATTTATAAGCAATATTATTATCTACATCCTGATTCCAATGAACACGGTAAATATAACCCCGATTTAGCTGATATGCCACATTAGAATAGGCTTTATCATTCAGTCCAAAGTGATCGAAATAAACACCATCGCCCTGTAACGAATTGTGCATAAAATTGTACCTTAGCGTATTTCCGCCATTGGCATTTGAATCGGTAAAGCAATAAAATGCGCCCATATCGTCGGAACATTTCGAAGTATGAAACACATCATTATATTCGAACAGGTTGTTCGATCCGCCATGTAAAACTCCGGCATGAGGACAATCGTGTATAAGATTATGATCCATTTTTGCACCAAAAAGGGCAATATTTTTATATGCCAGATTAATTGAAGCAGCGTAAATATTATTCAGGTAACCAAAGTTATAAATATGGCAATTTGTAATGAAATGATTACTAGGAGAAACAGCTGAACCTGCTGCACCGACCAATACACCTGTTGCCCCTAAATCATACAAATTCGAACTTAATACACCACAATTACTTCCTCCGTTAATAACTACCGCATCGTATTCAATATCATGAATAATGCAACCGTTTATCTGAACATTGTTGCAATTTGTGAGATTAAATGCATTACCCAGATTATCCATTATCTCTATGCCAATAAACTGAATATAACTAGCTGTATTCATACTAAACAACGGACTTTTATTATCGGAAATGCTCAGATTGGATGTTGTTATTGCCGATGGAGCATAAATATACATTTTCCCATCCAGCGCATCAATACACCATTCGCCCGGTTGATCAATTTCTTCCAGTAAATTCACCACATAATAAGGTTCATGACCGTTTCCGGTTGGTAGTTTGTATTTATTACCTAATGTAACACCAGGTGTTAGTGTAAAAGTTTTTGCTGTTTGGTCAATTGCTGTTACTTTCAAGGTGGTTATTTGCCAACTACAACGCCAGTAACCTTTTAAATAAACTCCATTAGGTATTGCAGCTGCCCAGACAGCCTCACGTCCCGAAATGCGATTTGCATTGGCATCATACAGTTCTGAAGTCAGGGTTTTGTACTGAAATACACTTGCTGTAGTTGCATTACCTCCGTTTACAACAGTTTTTACTTCCATATAATTCGGATAATCATTGGGGAAACGTGAAAGTTCCTGACGTGAACCATTCCAATAAACTCCCGGTAGATTAGTGTACTGATAATATGCATTATTGACATCATTAATCATATTGGGCATAATTCCGGTAACAGACATGGCAAGATTTGTAAGGGTACATTCCCGGATCTGACTGGATGACACTGCCGGATTTAAGCGCGATGTTGAACCTGAGTATGCAACCCATTTCGATGGTGTTACTGATTTGGCTCCGGTAAATATTACATTCTCATTGTTATAAGCACGATAAATAATAGGTTTTGCAGCTGTACCGGCATCGGAACTTGTAAACGAAACGGTTGTTGGCATTGAATATGTTCCACCTCTGAACCAGACAGTTATACCATTTATGCTACTGGCTTTAATTGAGTTTGCATAGGTTTTTGCTTTGGTTAATGTCAGAAATGGAGAACCGATAGTACCAGAATTAGAATCGCTTCCTGTTGTGGCTACATAAATATTTTTATCGGTGGTTATGGTTGGACCCCAGCCGATATCAGTATCACGCGCATTAACCCTGAAAATTTGAATGACAAGTAAGATTAGAATAATTTTTCTCATAAGTGATTAGATGTTAAAAGATTATATTTTACTGAATAAATTTAGTCACCATACTTTTACCGTTTTCAGAAATACTTTCCAGCAAATAAACACCTTTTTTGAGTGATGGAAGAATTATTTCATTTGTAGCGTCATTCATCTGTATCATTCTGCTAAACACTAATTCTCCGTTAACAGATAATATCCTAAGATTGCAATTTTTCGAATCAGGACTAGAAATAATTAGCCTTAACGGTTGTGAGTTTATGTTTGGGGATGGATAAATAGTTAATTTATTGATTTCCTGATTATCAACAGCTTTATCCAGCGTGGTTAAAGAGTAATTTTGCAAAATTCTTGACCCATAAGGCTCTAGTGTATAAGTGCCTGAATATGAAGTGCCAAAAACATCTTTGTAGGTTAAAACACCCAGATTGATCTGGATTGGATTTTCTGTCGGATTCACATCAAATCGTATGGCTGTAGTAGGTGAAGTTTGATTTACAGTTACTTTTTGAATTTTTATATTGTCCAGCCAAACTTTTGCACCTTTATCATGGAGCGTAAAATAAAGGTATTGTCCGGAACCTCCTCCGTTATCGTTGAAAGTAATCGGAATCGAGTATTCTTTCCTCGTAGTGCTGGTTGTGTAAGTTTTGGGACTTGTACCGGTAGTATTGGTAAAGTTAATACACAATTTGGCCGTATTTGAATTGGATATGGCAGAAAAATTGAGTAGGTACACATCTCCTTCACTCACTGTACCAATCATTCGGTAGAATCGGACGCTTGATAGAAAAACGGGGGAAGAATTTGCATTAGTGAGATCAAGCAATGCACAGCCTCCATCCAATCCGCCCGAACTTACCCAGCTACCCGGACTTGTTACGTTCTCATAATCATAATACCAACCTGAAGTGTTTGATGTAAATGTAGAGTTTGATGCAAACAGATTAGTCTGTGGGGAAGTGAATGTAGCCGGATAATCCGAATATTTAAAAGTTGAATGGGGTTCAAATACTTTTTTCCATTGATTTAAACCATAAACTAATCGGCGTGTTTTGGTGTAACCGCTGTCTACAACCGAAGCCACCATTGTATCTAACGCAAAGGGTTGGAAATAATAATTACTGTCGCAAACTCCAAAATATTGCTTGTAATTTTTAAAACCATAAGTAAAACTCATAGCCGGCTGACGGGTATTTCTGGACGAATAAAAAATATTGTTTGTTACCCGATGTCCCTGATTGGTCATTGGTGGAATGGTATCCTTGGCACGCCCAACGCTAAATCCATTGTAAGGATTGAACACAATTTTAAAGGTTGAATTATAAGATGTATTTCGGGTTATAGTTTGATTTGCCGAAGAAGCATCCATGTAAAATGTTAGCATATCAGGGTGAGCTGAGTTGAACGCATCACTGTTGTAAATGGTATTATCAGTGATTATATGGTGATGACCACTACCAACTAAAATACCATGTGTATTATAACAAATATTTTTCCTGACTGTATTATATTCTGTGAGCTGGTCATTATAAATTCCCGGACGACGGTTGTAAGAGTCGCCCTCGCTTGTTCCCAGTAAATAACCTATTCCATCGTGTATATAGTTATTCTCGATAAGGTTGTTACCGTATTTATTTGTATTTAACAAAGGAACCCAGGACCAGGTACCAAAACTGTAAATACCACCACCATCGAACATCCGCATGTTGTAGTTTCCAATTCTATTGTGTGAAATGGTATTACCATATCCATTGTAATAAATGCCAATATACCCACAGCTATCAATATCATTGTAAGAGATTACGGCACTTGTGCAATAAATCGATATTGCAGCTTTGTATGCGTTATTGGTAATATCACTCATGCCTGGATTAAGAAAATTCCGTCTGATGGTGTTATTGGTAACGGTTATGTACAAACTCGAATAGGTAGAGCCTATCGAAATATTGTAAATGTCTGTAAAACTGCTGTTTGTAACATTGATGTAACTACTGTTTGCTGCCCAAATTCCATGAAGTGTGTTGGAAAAAACGCAGTTGTCAACACTTATATAACTGCCTGAAGGAATGGAAACAGCCATTGTATCAGCGTTTTGAAAAGCTAAATTCTTAATACTTATTCCGGTAATTGTAGAATTAAGCAATATATTATATTTTGATGAACTAGCCTGAACTTTTACGGTGGATGGATTATAAGTGGAATACAAATACACTTTTTTTGCCACTTTGTCAAAATACCATTCGCCTTGAGTAGTCAGTGTAGCGAGATGATTTTGAATAAAATAACCGTAATTCACATGAATTGCAGTAGTCGTTGCTGTAGTTGTAACTGTATCTAATTGATGTTTTATTATACGCACACCCTCAATACGGTAAGGACGTGTATACATTACTGCTGTTGCCCCGGTCCAGTCCTGTGTTGATGCAGGTAGTGTTGCATCTCTGAATTTAGTGTAACCCCAACAGGCATCATTATATAAAAAGCCGTCATTAGCTGCATTTGCATCAGGATACCGACCAATTTGTTGAACTTTATCATTTATCGTAACAAACCGAATGCTGGAAAGAGCACCCGTGTAATTAGCCACCCAGATATTGGGATTACTTGTAACTGTCCAACCTGTCAGTGTAACTGCGGTATTCAGAAGTGGTTTTGAACCTGTACCATAGCTTGCAAAAACGATAGGCGAAGTGGAAGTTCCTGATTTTGTTATATTTAGCTGATCGGTAAATGTATCACCACACTTGAAAAACACTGTATCTTTTGAAACAAAAGAACTCATCATCGAATTGACTTTCGAAATGGTTTTCCATGGTAAGGAAGTTGATTTTCCGGTATTAGTATCGTTTGCTGAAGCTCCGGAAGAGGACACATAATAATTTGTGGCCGAAAGGATTACGGAATTAATTATTAATAAAATAAAGAAGGAGTAAATTTTTCTCATATTTAAAATTTTAGTAATTAAGATATAAATAAAGCTCAAAAGTATAGTATATGTGGCAAATTTATAAGCTAAATTGTTTCATAAACAGGGAGAAATGTTACATACACCACAAAATATTGTAATAAACTCATTGACTTACTCCATTAGTTTAGTTTCAATTATTTTGTTAGCTTAATTAATTTCTTGCAATTTATTTATTTAAATCCCAATCATCCGTTCTGAATGGAGATGCAGGAATTCCTTCTTTATTAAACAAATTTACTGCTGGAAAGTCAGCCCAACCGTAACGCACTGCCACCGGTTTGAAAACTTTAGGCGAAGATACAAGAACTGTATTCCCTTTTATCTTTGCATCTGCAAAATAAAACTTTTTATCTTCGCCAGCGACTACGAATCCTTTCAGCGTATCACCCTTTTGCAGCAATGCTCCGGCCAAGTGGGTGAAATCAAGTATGACTTTGTCACCTTCTACTTTCACCGATTTGTATATGGGGCCGCAATATTCCACGTTTTTGCCATAAGCAAGATTCAATGCGGCTTTCATAGCCCGTTCACCGATTGGTTGTTTGTTTTTGTAATGAACGTCACTTTCAGCCACATCCATGGTGATAACTAAGGCTGTATTCGAAACTGTTTGACTCGCTTTCAGCTGAGCTTCTTGTACAATGGCTACTCCACTTTTCTCATTCGGGTCGGTTTGAGGTTTGCGGTTTGGAGTTATCTGGAAGATAATAAACGGTAATTCAGGTCGTTTCCAGTCCTCACGCCAGAGCTTAATCATAGACGGAAGCAAAGCAGCATAAGTATCGGCCCGTTTTACGTATGCATTCGATTCGCCCTGATACCATGCCACACCTTTAACAGCAAAAGGCACAATCGGACAAATTTCGCCGTTGTAAATGGTGGTTGTGCCTTTAAATTCACTGGGCAGAACCGCTGGTCGCGGTGGGGTAGGTAAATTATTTATTTTGCAGGAATCCACGGCTTTTAACCATGCATCTTTTATTGGTTTCAACTTAAGCTCATTGGCATCGTATTCAGCTTTCATCGTTGTCAAATCCATATATTTGTCTTTGTTTGGCATCACATTCAAAGCTTCCTGACTGAGCCACGATTCAATCACCGTACCTCCAAAAGCAACCTCCAGCATACCCACCGGCACATTCAACTCTTTTTGAAGTTTACTCATAAAATAATAGCCAACTGCCGAATTCATTTTGGTCGATTTGGGGTCTGAAAGCACCCATTTTGCATTTACATTGTCCACTGGTTTCATTTGAACATTATGCGGTATCACACAAAGTCGCAACTGATCGTTGGTGCTGTTAGCCACCGCTTCTTCACCACCAATGGTACGGGATAATGCCCATTCCATATTACTCTGACCACAGCAAATCCACACTTCACCAACCAATATATTTTTGATTTTCAGTATGTTATTTCCTTTTACCGTCATTTCCTGCGACTGACTGTTTTCTTTCATCGGTTTCAGTTTCAGCATCCATTTACCGTTTTTGGCAACGGTCGAAATACTTTGTCCGGCAAATTCAACAGTTACTTTTTCGCCCTCATCGGCCCAACCCCACACCGGAACTTCCATGTTTCGTTGCAGTACAACATTATCACTGAAAAGCGAATTTAATTTTACATTGGCATAAGAAATTGCTGAAAACAGTAAGATTGAAACGATTAATGTGAGTTTCTTCATGATTCTTTAGTTGATTATAGTTTTGTAAATGTTGGTTTTAAAATTTCCTGAAATTTGTATTGCATAAAATCCTTTGGGTAGCAATTCGGAACTAAATATTTGATTGATAAGTTTTTCACGGCAAACTATTCGTCCATTTGCGTCAAAAATAAGTATTTCTGAAGAAAAGTCAGGTTTGTTTTTCGACTCCAATATAATTTTCCCTTCTTTTGAATAACAAACAAAATCTGATGATTTGTCGGATACAGCATTCACCGCTGTTGAAGCATCAACCGTTCCAACTATCATAATATGACTGAAAATCAGATTATTGTAGCAGTATTTCGCCGGATTGGCAGCAATATCGGTCGCTGTCCGAGCAGTGGTTTTCTGAGCAATGGTCATCGTATCGGTTGAAGGATAGACTTTGAAAGTGTGCGTTCCCTGCGTTAAATCTATGGTTTTGGATTGCTGACGATAATACGAGCAATAATAATCAAAAGCCGTTTGCGGATAAGCCACTTTGTCAATTTCAATGACGTACTTACCCACCGAAGGACCTATGAGCAAGGCTAATCCGATTTTATTACCGGTAAATGTAAAGCTGTAGCTGCTGTTTGGATTTTCGGAACAAACGTAATTATCGTGAACAGCAGCACTAACATAAGTATCCATAAAATCATAAATACCTTTTTTGTCTACCCAGGTCATGCCGTTATTCTGCGTTTTTGAAATGGCTACCATATGAGCCTGTTCGTAATTATTTGCCACAATGGAAGTTGGAATTGAATGTATAAAAGTACCCTTTACATTCTCCATTTTAGCCATTGAGCGGGAAATAATTTTGGTATAGAAATTATGCCCGAAAACCGTCGGATGCGTATTGTCGCCGGTGAAAACATACTGACCTTGAGCATTTTTCTCATTTTTTGTGTCCGTTATGGGCGTGTACCACGACACAGTATCCGACTGAATGGCGTGATAGGTTTCCAGTCCCATAAAAACGGAAGGAATTTTATAATAACTGGCAATGGAATCGTGTTTCGAGGAGGTCATATTCATTTTACCGGCGGCAATATCCGTGAGATGAGCTGCTGCAACGGTATAAATCATGCAAATATCGGTCTTCGGATTTTTTGCCCAGATTTTACGAAACAGTCCTTCGATACTTTTCTCCACTTCGGGGTCATTTCCGCTGTCGTTTACCGCAAACTCAATAAAAATAAGGTCGTAATTGCTTTTTACGAACATATCCTTTTCGATCCTGAAAACGCCATAGGTAGAAGTGGTACCACCAATTGCTGCATTGACCTGTACAATTTTATTGTTGTTATAACGGGCTTTAAACCAATTCATTATATTATCGCGTCAACCTACGGCATTGGTAATGCTTCCTCCCAGAAAACCCACCCTGACGGAATCGCCTTTAGTGGCTTTTGCAAAAAAGTTAGGCAACCCTTGTCGCTGACTAAACTCAACCGTATCCCGCAAAGGCCAGGCAGCAAAGGAGTTTAATGCCATCAATAAAACAAAACAGCAGATAACAAACTTTCTCATTCGGTTTTCTTTTTAATGTATTACGGCAATTCGTGAAGAACTGCTCCATCCATCTTTTTCAATTTTCAGGAGGTATATGCCCGAATTCAATCCGGATACATCGAGCTGACTTTGATAATTACTGCATTTTATTAGTTGTAAAGTCTTGCCATTCAAATCAATAATTGATACAACTGAATTTTCAGCATTCATGATATTCAAAACACTTCGGGCCGGATTCGGATAAATCTTTATTTCGGGATTAGTGGAATTAATATTATAAACTGCCGTTGGCGTAGGTAATGATTGGTCTGTAGCAACTTTCAGTTTGCCAGAAGCATCCACGCT
This sequence comes from Paludibacter sp., assembly GCA_037134195.1. Classification (GTDB taxonomy): domain Bacteria; phylum Bacteroidota; class Bacteroidia; order Bacteroidales; family Paludibacteraceae; genus Paludibacter. The sequence continues at coordinate 12,455 of JBAXMR010000061.1, forward strand.
CATTTTCACAATACCGGCACGCTCACGCCAGGGTGCAGCATCGTCATTGCCAAAAAGCGTTGCCCACAAGGCTCCCTGAGTATCCAGGAAATAGCTAGCGTTTCCACCACAAGGCAAGGCTTCATGCCAGTTTCCGTAAATGCCGGTCAGGTTATCGGCAATACCCACATAACTGCTGTAACGTTTGGTGGTATCATTTACGTTGGTGGTGGACAGGTATTTTTTTCCGTTGTATGCAAACATAAAACCCGAATTAAGCATCTCGTAATACAGGTTGCTTTTGTTGATGGTATCGCTGAAAATCGTTGTTTTCAGCAGATTTGTTTCCGTAGTAACGTAAGCATAGGGTCCCTGAGGCAATCCTGTTGTGCTTTTGACCAGCCGACTACCCATAACCGGATTGCCAAACGAGAGGAAATAGTTTCCTTCTGTATAGCGTATTTTAGTATTCCACAAAGCCCTGAACTGCTGATTATAAAAAAGACTCCAACTTTTATCCGATGTCGTTGCATCGCCTTCGAAACTCCAGATAAGTCCCACGTAAGTCCATGTTTTCAAATCGTTTGACCGCCAGAGGTTTACTCCTTCATTCCTGCACCAAATATTATTGTCGGACATCGCTCCCACCATATAATACATCCTGTCGGCACCCACACAAATGCTGACATCACGAAGCGAAACATCCGAAATCAGCGCGGTCATCGAAGGCAATAATTTTGCAGTAACTGCTGCTTTAGTTGTTGCCTTGAGCGTAAGCGGAGCTTTTACGGTATCTGTCTGACTCAGCGTGGCTGACGACTGAGAATCATAAGCAATGGCTTTCAGGGTATGAACTCCGGTGCTAAATGTCCGCGTATTCCAAAGGTAACTGTAAGGATAAGTGGTATCGGTATTTTTCAGAACGTTATCAATATAAAACTCCACTTTTGTTACCGGAAGTGTGGAACTGACATTAACTGTAAAACTCACTGCTCCGCGAACCACCCAGCCTGAGTCGGGAGTAGCATACGGACTAATCAGTTTCAGGGTTGGTGCGGCTTCAAGAGCTGCAACACAAAAGAACAGAATAATAACAAGTCTTAGTTTCTTCATATTGATTTTTTTCATTTATGAATTGTATTTATGGATGCACCGGATCCTGATCCCAGGGGTCGCCTGTAGCACCACGGTTTGCCAAACCACCAACTTCGGCACGCGTCACTACCCGAACACGATAATCATCTGATGTTAAACCCATGTTAGGGAATACGGTATTCAAGTCCGGAAATTTACCCAAAATGGTTGTATTGTTGGTACGCAAATCCATATTGGCATAATCAAAAAATCCGGCTGAACTCACTGTCGTTAAAGCAACATTTCCCGACAGGGTTACAGTTCCGTGAGTTGGTTTGGTGAATCCCATCGAATTGACCTCAACATTATTGATAAATTTACTGCCATTCGGATATTCGGGATGCCAGAGCGAGTCGAGCGTGCATCCCCAAAGGCTATCACTGGCTGCATATCCATATTTGGCAATCAGCGATTTACCGTATGAGAGCCACGGTTCAGCCTTAGGATTCATTGCTTTCACTTTTCCTCCGTAATTTGGCGCAGAAACAAAATAGGAACGACTGATTCCCCGATCATCGATGCTGGAGGGCTTAAGTCCATCTACAATCAGGCAATTTCGACCAATCACGTGATGACCACCACCGGTGAGCATCGGATTCAGACAATTCTGAAGAATATTCGAAAAGAAATTATAACCGCTCGTTCCATCGTCAGGGCCAAAGCCACAGGTACGTATATTGTGGTGAACAAAGTTATACCGGATTTCATTGCCATAAGTAGTCCATGCACCATAGCAATAAAATGCACCGTTATCGGATTCGGTAAGCGCAATATTGTGTATTTCGTTATATTCGAAAACGCTGTTATTCATCAGATTAGTGGTTATTCCGCCTGAAGGTATGTCGTGAATCAAATTATGTGAAATGAGCAAGCCCACGCACTGATCAATTTTGATGGCAAAAGTAGAGGTTAGTTTTCCTGTATGATGAATGTGATTATTTATTACTGAGACATTCGACGAAGTTAAGGTGGCGCGATTGCCACAACTAGCCAGATTGATTCCCTGAGTTCCGGTTTCATAAATGTTATTTCCCTGATAGGTATTATTCATTCCTCCGGTATCATTTATTCCATTACCGCCCACATTCCGAATGGTGCAGCCTCCTACAAACAGATTAGAGCAATTGTTGAACGTAAAACCATCACTCTGACTGCCTTCGATGGTCAAAGCAATAAATTTCAGATTCGATACAGCATTGCATGTAATTACCGAAACCGGGTTATCTGCAAAATACGCGTCTGCTTTATTTAAATCAGTTGAAGGATAATAATAAACCTTTTTGTCCATAAAGTCATAAGCCCATTCGCCAGGCTGATCAATTTCGTCGATGTAATTAATCATACACCAACGCTCCTTACCATTGCCATTGCGGTACGTGCCGGCTGCATCTGCATTTGGTGAGTATTTGCTCCCCATTCCGCCGTAATTATTGACAATGAGTTTTATCCAATTACCGGCAGTATTAATTTCGGAGACTTTTACAATGACCGGTGACCAAGGCACCCTCCAGAAACCTTTGAGCCAAAGGTTGTGACCGGCAGCCATTGAGCTTTTCCATCGCAGAGCACGGTTTGTAGCATCAAGGTCAATTTCATTACAATTAATATTATCATCAGGTTTTCCGCCCTGACCATAGTAAAAAGATTGAGCATCTTTTGAACCGTTGCAGGTTGTCCAGCCCGGATTATTCAGATTGCGAATATTTTCATCCGGATTCGGCCATTGTGAAATGGGCTGACGTTGATTATTTACCATAAAATCAAAAAGGCTCCAACCGGTAATAAAGCTATTTGGAAAGACAGCCGTACTTAATACTCCCATCGCAGCAACATCAATTTCGCGAAGACTATCCGGACTAACTTTGGGGCTTACTCTCAAACGGGCTGCCGTGTTCAGCGGCTTCCAGTTTGATGCTGATATTTGTTTTCCGGTAAAAAGTGATACTGACTCTCCTGTAAACGATCTGTAAATGATCGGTTTATCAATTGTGCCGTTATCAGCCGAAGTGAAAGCTAAGGGTGACATTTGGTATCGGCCACCCCGTATCCACACTGTTACTCCTCCGGCAGGTAAGGTATTGGCAGTTATTAAACTTCGAATAAAGGTTTGAGCTTTTAAAACTGATTTGAAAGGTTTATTAATTGAACCATCATTAGTATCATCTCCTGTAGTAGCCACATAAAGATTCAGTCCCGTAGTAATCTGCGGTCCCCAACCGAGTTCAGGCAATGCTGCATGAACCAACTGCATACTAAAAATAATAAATAGAAATAAAATGATTCTGTTCATACTTTTACCTTTTCAATTTTCAGGGATGAATTGGATCTTCTGCCCAGGGGTCACCTGAAGCCCCTCGATTAGCCAAACCACCAACTTCGGCATGCGTTACTACCCGAACACGATAATCATCTAAAGTTAAACCCATGATTGGGAATGCAGTGTTTAGTACAGGGAATTTACCCAATATTGTCGTATTATTTGAACGTAAATCCATATTGGCATAATCGTAAAATCCTGCCCCTGCATCAGTAGTAATGGCCACATTATTGGCAACGGTAACGGTGCCGTGTGTGGGTTTACTGAATCCTTTGGAATATATTTCCACATTATCAATCATCTTACTGCCATTCGGATATTCGGGATGCCAAAGTGAATCAAGCGTACAACCCCAAAGCGTATCATTGGCCGCGTAACTATATTTTGTCATCATTTGTTTGCCAAATGACAGCCAGGGTTCTGACTTAGGGTTAATGGCCCGAACCCGTCCACCATAACTGGCTGAAGATACAAAATAGAACCGGCTGATACCACGGTCGTCGATGCTTGCCGTTTTAAGTCCATCAACAAACATACAATTCCGGACAATGACATGATGGCCTCCGCCCGTAAGTACCGGATTCAGACTGCTTTGAACGATATTGTAATAGTAATTAAATCCACTGGTTCCGTCATCGGTGTAAAGTCCGTTGGAACGGTTGATATGATGCAGAAAATTATATCTGATTTCGTTTCCATAACAGGTCCAACCGCCATAATTGTAGAATCCGCCATTGTCTGACTCTTTGAGTGCAATGTTGTGAATTTCGTTGTATTCGAACGTACAATTTACAATTAAATTGGTTGTAACACCACCTGCAGGAATATCGTGAATAAGGTTATGAGCCAAAGAAACACCCACACACTGATCCATTTTGATAGCAAAACCAGAGACCAGTTTCCCTGTGTGATGAATGTGATTATTTAGTATGGAAATGTTTGAAGATGTCAGTGTGAGCCGATTTCCGCAATTGGCCAGGTTAATGGCAATTGCCCCGGTTTCGTAAATGTTGTTCCCCTGATAGGTATTATTACTTCCACCGGAATCATTTATCCCGTTGGCACCTACATTGCGGATGGTGCAACCACCTACAAGCAGGTTGGAGCATGTTGTAAAATCAAATCCGTTGCCCTGCCCGCCTTCAATGGTCAGTCCTATAAAACGAAGATAGGATACGCTTGTACATTTAATTACAGGCAATGAATTATCTGCAAAATAGGACACAACCTTGCTTAAATCTGTCGACGGATAATAATAAACTTTCTTATCTTTAAAATCAAAAGCCCATTCGCCCGCCGAGTCAATTTCATCCAGGTAATTAATTGCACACCATTTCTCTTTTCCATCACCCACCCGGTAAGTTCCTGCCACATCGGCATTGGCAGTGTATTTGCTACCCATTCCACCTGAGGCATTCACGGCCAGTTTTATCCAGTTTCCGGTTGTATTTACTTCGGCTACACGCACGGTAATAGGCGACCAGGGCACACGCCAGAAACCTTTCAACCAAAGATTGTAACCCGATGCAATAGAACTTCTCCAACGTTCGGCTCTGTTGCTGCCATCTAAATCAAGTTCATTACTGGAGTTTCCATCAGTGGGTTTGCCTCCGGGTCCGTAATAAAAGGTCTGAACATTCTTTGACCCGTTACAAGTGGTCCAGCCCGGATCGTTTAATCCGCGAATATTTTCATTCAGATTTGGCCATTGCGAAACGGGCTGACGCTGATTGTTCACCACAAAATCAAAAATGCTCCAGGTAGTGGTGAAACTATCTGCAAATGGATTTGTATTCTGAACAGCCATCGCTGTAACATCAATTTCGCGCAAACTATCGGGATTAATTTTCGGATTTACCCGCAAACGGGCAGTTGCACTCAACGGTTTCCAATCGGTAGGATTAATTTGTTTTCCGGTAAAAAGCGAAACAGATTCATTGTTGTATGCGCGATAGATAATCGGTTTATCCACCGTTCCATTATCAGCCGAAGTGAACGCTAAGGGTGACATTTGGTATCGGCCACCCCGAATCCAAACTGTAATGCCGTTGAGAGGCAATCCTGTGGTGGTTTTCAGCGTTCGGATGTAGGTCTGCGCTTTGGCCACTGTTTTGAAGGGCGTATTCATGGAGCCGTCATTGGTGTCGGCTCCCGTGGTCGACACATACAGATTCAATCCGGTAGTAATGACCGAACCCCAGCCCAGTTCAGGTAAAGCCGCTTTAATCACTTGAAAAAGCGGAATCAGCACAATAAGTATAATTATTAGTTTTTTCATGTTTTATGGATGAACCGGATCTTCTGCCCAGGGATCGCCACCTGAACCACGGTTTGATAATCCTCCAACTTCGGAACGACTAACCAACCGAACCCGATAAGCGTCTTTCTGTAAGCCAATGTTAGGAAATTCGGTATTCAGATTGGCAAATTTAGCCAGAATTTGTGTATTATTGCTTCGTAAATCCATATTTGGATAATCGAAGAATGCAGCCTCAGCCACCGTTGGAAGGGAAACATTGCCTTCTACAGCTACAGAACCATTTTTCGGCTTACGAAATCCTTTGGAGTTAACTTCCACATTATCAATAAATTTACTTCCATTCGGATATTCGGGATGCCACATCGAATCCAGAATACAAGACCAGAGTGGATCTGTTGCCGGATATCCGTATTTGGTCATCAGCGATTTTCCGTACGAAAGCCACGGTTCCTGATCGGGTTTAATGGAACGAACTCGTTCACCGTAATTATTCGACACAAAATACTTGCGACTGATTCCTCTATCGTCGGTGCTTGACGGTTTAATTCCATCCACAATCAGGCAGTTGCGATAAATATTATGATGACCGCCTCCGTTCAGGAAAGGGTTCATGCTGTTTTGAATAATGTTGTTGAAATAATTGTAACCACTCGTTCCATCGTCGGTATACAGTCCGTTGGAGCGGTTCACGTGGTGAATGAAATTGTACTTCACTTCATTTCCGTAACAAATCCAGCCTCCGTAATTGTAAAAAGCTCCGTTATCGGCTTCTTTCAGGGCGATATTGTGAATTTCGTTGTATGCGTATGTACAATTAATGGCCACCATGGTAGTAAAACCGCCTGCCGGAATATCGTGAATCAGGTTATGCGATACCTCCACACCTACACACTGATCAATTTTAACTGCAAAACAGGATGTCAGCCTACCAACGTGGTGAATATGATTGTTCTGAATTTTTATATCCGAACTAATCAGTTTTTTTGTATTTCCACAGCTGGTAAGCACAAATCCCATTGAACCTGTATCGTAAATATTATTGCTGAGATAAGTATTGCTTGTTCCGTTTTTGTCGTTTATTCCTACTGTACCCACATTTCGAATGGTACAACCTGCTACCATAATATTATTGCTGTTCAGGAAGTCAACTCCGTTTCCCTGACTTCCTTCAATGTTCAGGGCAATGAAACTAAGGAAAGAAGTTCCGCTGCATTTGATTACCGGAGCCGAATTATCGGCAAAATAAGCTTCAGATTTATTCAAATCAGTGGCTGGATAATAATATAACTTCTTGTCTTTGAAGTCGTAAGCCCATTCACCCGGTGTATCAATTTCGTCTAAATAATTGATTGCACACCACTTTTCCTTTCCATCGCCAACCCGATAAGCTCCAGCCGCATCGGCGTTAGGCGAGTATTTGCTACCCATCCCGTTATAAGTGTTCACTGCTAACTGAATCCATTGTTCGGCAGTGTTTATTTCTCCCACTTTTATGATGTATGGCGACCATGGTACACGCCAGAACCCTTTAAGCCAAAGGCTATGACCGGCATCGAGCGATTTTTTCCAACGAGCAGCCCGGTTTGAACCATCCAAATCCAGTTCATCCGTAAAAACGCCATCGGTAGGATTTCCACCCTTGCCGAAATAAAAAGTCTGTGCATCTTTAGATCCGTTGCAGGTTGTCCATCCCGGATCATTCTGATTCTGAATGTTTTCCGTGGGGTTAGGCCATTGCGAAACGGGTTGGCGCTGATTATCCACCACAAAATCGAACAGACTCCAGGAATCTTTAAAACTGTCTTTAAATGGATTCGCATTGGCAATTCCCAGCGTAGCAATATCAATTTCACGAAGTTTATCGGGGTTTATTTTGGGGTGAACCCGCTTACGTGCTTCAGGGTTTAGTGGTTTCCAGTTGGTTGGGTCAATCATTTTTCCGGTAAAAAACGAAACCTGCTCACCCTTTACGGCGCGATAAATAACAGGTTTGTCGGCGGTACCGTTATCGGCAGAAGTAAATGTGAGTGGAACCATTTGGTAGCGTCCGCCGTGAATCCATACCGTAACTCCACCGCTGGGAATTCCTGCTGAACTTTTGAGAGAGCGGATATAATTTTGCGCTTTGACAATGCTTTTAAACGGAGCTTTTTCAGAACCATCATTTTGGTCGTTGCCACTAAGTGCCACATGCAGGTTTAATCCCGTTTTAATTTCCGGTCCCCAGCCCAGTTCCGGATTGGCAGCTTTTATGCTGACAACTAAAATGGTCAGGCAGGCCATTAAAAAAAGTTTTGTGTTTTTCATATTTTAATTGTTTAAAGGTTCATAATCAAACCAGCTGAAAAAAGCCGGAACGGTCGATTTTTCGCCATTGCCCGAAGCATAGATACCAAGTACCACGCCATTGTAACCTCCGGTAACTTCGGCACTCAGAAACTGAACATTCATCTTTCCAACAGTACGAAATGTACTTGTTCCCTGTGCCACTTGAAAGTAGTAATTCTTTTTATCTCCTGTAATCCGGAGCGTTACAGTTCCGGCTTTTAAGTCAGTTTCGCCTGCACGTCCTTTCAAATCATCCAGCGAATAGAAAACTTTCAGTTTACGACTGTTTCCGTTTTTACAAATTACAAAGCGGTAGTTGAATTTATTGGTCATTTCAATAAGCAATCCGGCTTCTTCATTTTCCTTTTTGGGGTTAAAATCAAGCAAAGTCGTTGCATTGAAATTAAAATGAGCCTGACGACGTCCCAAAAAGGTTGGTGAGGCAATATCAAAAATGCTGAATTTACTTCCGGTGAGTGTCAGTGTACCTTTTCGGGCTGAAAAAGAATAGTTCTCCGTCTCAGGATTGCGCAGATAAATCCATTCGAAGCCTGTCGTTCCGTTGGCAAAATCAGTACGAACGGGTTGTGGATTAAATGGTCTTTCGGGCAAAGTTTCTATATTATTTACGAGCGAATTTGTTCCGTTTCCATTGACCACCGGCCAGCCCTGTTCAATCCATTTTACCGGCGCCAGACAAGTTTCGCGCCCAAGCACCTGCGGTGTTCTGAAAGCCAAGTGAACCATCCACCACGATCCGTCATGTGCCTGAATCAAATCGGCGTGTCCTGTACCATAAAGTTTTTCGTAAGCATAGCGGTTGGATAAAATGGGGTTTTGCGGACAGGATTCGTATGGTCCCCAGATATTTTTACTGCGCGAAATACAAACCATGTGACCATACTGAGTGCCACCTTCGGCAGTCAGTAGATAGTAATAATCATCCTTTTTGTACATGTGTGAACCTTCCACATAGCTTCCACCCGAACCACGCCACAAAATTTTTGGTTCAGTCAGGCGTTTTCCGGTTTTTATATCTATTTCCGACTGATAAATTGCACGTTCCGTATTGAAAGTCAGTCCGCGGTTGCTGATAAAATAGCATTTCCCATCTTCATCCCAAAAAAGCGAAGGGTCAATCCCACTCTGATCAACCACAATGGGGTCAGACCACGGACCGGCGGGATTGCTAGCAGTAACATAAAAATTCTTTTTCTCCCGTCCTGAATTCACCAGAGTAACTACCATATAAAACACACCTTCATGATAACGCAGGGTCGGAGCATAAATTCCATCGGAGGGTAAGGTGTTTCGGAGTGGCAGTTGCGATTCTCGTGTCAGTACATTCCCAATCTGAACCCAGTTTACCAAATCTTTACTATGAAAGACGGGCACCCCCGGAAAATACTCAAAGGTACTGTTAACCATATAATAATCTGCACCAACCCTGCAGATTGAAGGGTCGGGTAAAAAGCCGGGATTAACCGGATTATTGTAAGCTCCGGCGTTTAGTAGGAATGTGATTTCAAGAATAAAAAAAAAGTAAAATTTTCTCATGTTATTGGGGTTAAATACATTATCAGGCTACAGCGAGTGAAAAAATTCCGCTCTACTTGCGGTTCACTTGCTGACTTGTGTAATTTCTGTTCAGCATTTTATGAACATCAATTCCTGCAAAAAGTACTGCAAATAGTCCATGGGTATCATCATCGTAAAATGGTCGGTTTACATAATAATTTTCGTCTTCGGAGCACATGGTTCCGACACAAATATTATGGACTTTTCCGTTTGGTTCGATATTAGACTTGACGTATTCCCAACCTTTCATGGCAATGGGTTGAAATTTCATTGAATCGAGCCAGCCATAGGTTATTCCACGTGCAATGGCCATTGTGAAAATAGCTGTCCCCGAAATTTCTTCCTGCGAGTCAGCCCGGTCGAGTACATTTCGCCATGCCCCATCTGCTGTCTGGTATTTAATCAGACTTTCCACATGACGGCGATAGTGTTCCAAAATTGGTTTATAATACTGATTTTTAGGGTCGAGATTCATCAGCACTTCTGTTGTAGCCCATATTCCCCAGCCATTCGCACGAGACCAGTGCGGCAATTTTACGCTTTTTTCCTGCGAGAAATTGGCATGCATATACAGATTAGCGTCTTTATCCCACACAAACTTATTGAAATTCAGCACCATCAAGGCAGCATCATTGATAAAAAATTCCTTGTCTTCTTTCGTTTTGGCATATTGCGAAGCTTGAACCAGAAAAGGAATACCCATAAACATATCATCCACCCAGGTGGTGTATTTTTGAGGAGTGGTTCGGGTATAGATATTGCTTCCCGGATAACGAAGTTGTTCTTCCCGGGCATATTTAATCATGTCGTCCACAAACATACTGTATTCATCAGACATTGGAAAATCCTTCTCTTTTCTCAACCTATAGATAAAGGGCAGGGCAGGGGCAAGGGTAAAATCGAGCAGCGGAACTTTTATAAAATAATGATTGGCAGACTCAACTTCATTCAATGTCTGAACCTGATATTGCACAAATGATTTTCCGTTCAGGTGATAATTACAGAAATTTGTTGCCCACTGATTGTATTTCGGATCGCCCGAAATTTCTGACAATTGCTGCATAGCCCAAGCCACACCTCCATTGTGATAATTCCACTGATAGGTCGTTCCCCAGGGTTTAGGGTCAATGACATTACCTACAATTTCCACTTTTGGAATAGTCCAGGTCACCGGCTGACCATTAAGACCTGCATACATACGTCCAAATTGAATGGCACTCTCAGGGGCATTAGGTCTGTCAATATCTTTTTCAAAAGGCCCGATAACAAGCCAGTTGGTCAGTGTGGCTATTTTGGCATCTACATTCTCAGTTTTTTCAAGGACAAAATGCGGATAATCAACCTGATTGCATAGCACAGCACCTTTGGTGGCAGGTGGCTGCATCAGGAAACACCAATCTTTTCCGCCTGTGGTTTCTGATTTTACCAACAGGGTATTTACACCTTTCTTTATATCCAGTGTAGCTTTAAACGACATTTCGAGACTGCGCTCATCATACACCAAATTGATATTGCGGCTACCTTTTTTCTCGTAAATCAGTTTATTGTTGAGCCATATTTTACATGCATCGTTGTGCTCCAAATCAATATCCATCTTCATATCTTTCGATGCTTCGAGCATGGTATAGGCATAAGCAACAGCAGGTTTTTCTGTTGACAGCGTTCGTCCGAAATTTACAAAATTCATTTTGCTAAATTCCTTTTCGCAATTACTTAGTTCGAGTTTGTAGCTGAAGGGCGTTTCGCGAATAAGTTTATTTCCTATCAGTTCGACCACATCCAGTGGATCCTGAATGGCTGCTACATTTACATTCTTCGCCTGTAGCTGTAAACTTAAAAGCAGACAGATAAAGAGATTATTTTTCATAATATGATTCATTTCGTAAAGTTCCCAAAAATGGTCTTAGCATTATTGTCTGCACATAAACCAATATGCAAAATAAATACTAAACTTTCAATATCAAATAACAAAATTGTTTCAAAATACAGTAAAATTGATACCTAAGCATGTAATTACGCATATTCAACCAAGCTCAAATCGATTAAATTGAACAAAGTAACATTTGTTACAGTCTTTGAAACTAAAATCATATACATTCAATTTATAAATCCGTTATTTTGCATTTCACTAAATATTTATGTACGTTTGTATCTCACAATAAACAGTATGCGCAGAATCATTCTTTTATTTATTATTTCTGTTTTAGTTTATTCCGTTCAATCACAAACACTGAATTTGTTGCCCGACATACCTGAAAAGGCAACTAATCCTCATTTGGCAACGGCTTTTAGTGGAGTAAAAACAGGAAATCTAACCTTTACAAAAAGCTTTGCAGAAGCCGATGAAATGCTGCTGGCTGCAATGGCTTATTTACATCCGCTTAGTCCCTACAAAAATCAACAACCTGTTTTAGACCGTTTAAACCTTTTGCTCGATAGTGTTTTGGGTGGTTGGAATAACGGACGGATGGCATTGAATGATATGGAATTTTGTTTTGATGCCACTGTTTCATACCTGATGCTGAAACAATATAAACCCTCAGCCATTCCGGCCAACAGACAAGCTGACTGGGAATCGGGAATCAGGAAAAATATTGACAAAATTCTCAGCACCAATGTCAATGTTTATACCAATCACATAGTTGGAGCATTATGGTTAAACGGAGATATACGCCTCGCAATGGGAATTTATTTCGGCTCACTGGCACTGAATGATCCGGTATCTGCAGCCAAAGCTAAAACAGTGATTGAAGATATTATGCCTCAAACATTACTTACTGATGGTGGGACACATTATGTTGGTTATCAAAATGAATCGCCTTCGTATCATGGTGAAGCCACCATACGTCCATTTGCCTGGTATTATATTCTGACCGGTTCTCAAAAAGCAAAAGATTTTATATGTGCTACAGCAAAATATATTCCGCTGATACAAATTCCATTGGGTGAAGGTTTTAAAGAATGGTCAACATCGCCTGCCTGGAAACCGTACTACAACCGCACAACCCTTAAACTGGAAGCTTTAGGAAAAGCATATCTTGGCGGTGATGCTTATAATTATGAGATTGGAAAAGGAAGTCAGCATTTGTATCTGGCATTCATTTACAAATCAGGTTTAACCGGCAAAACATTACCCGACAACTATATGCTATACGATAAAAATTGCATGGGACCACGTGGTCGTTTTGGTAATTGGGGTGTAGTTGCCACACTTCGTGACCCCAGCGTTCCAGCTCCTGAGCTTACTGAGACTCGATTTTTAAATATGGATGGAGTAAATACAATTGTGGGGGCTTTTACTCTGAATTCAACTGCCAGCTCAAGCTCTTACCCACTCAACGCTGCACTTCAGGGAACAGCACCCGAAGTGAAATATGCATCAGGCGAAGAAACTGATTGGCAACGTGGTGCAAAATGGGCTTTTCTGACAGGTAAGGACCGTAAAGATGCACAAACCCGAACAAAAAATATATTCGGATTATCAACCCGATACGGAGTTAGCAAACCGAGATTTGCTGAAGTGGGTTGGAGTGCTCAGCAACAATGGGTTGTAACACCTGACCGCGTAATAGGTATGTGTGAAATTGAAAATGCATCGACAAGTTCCATGTACGGACTCGCTCACCGCATTCAGCTGGTGTCGGGGCGCAGAAATGCATCCGGTACGCGAAAAATTCTGAATATGGTGGATGCCAATACCTTTGAATACGGCGATTTGAGAGTAAAGATTTTGTCAAAGAATTATGCGGGAATTGTGGATACAACCTATCACGGAGTGATGAACGATACGCTTGACAAATATTCAGTTATGATTAATCTTCACGATCTGAATAGCGGTAACGATGTGGCTTATAATTATCCCGCCAATACCCGACGTTATGCTTTTTTTGAAGTAACCAACAAAGACCGGGTTTACTCAACTAACGCAACCCGACTAACCCTTGCAACCGGACTGGAAGGATTTGAATTTCAGGAATCTTCCGGTCGGAAAATACGAATGATTCATAATGTAACAGGTAGTTCAGTGGCTCTAAATACCAGTACCATGAGTTGCCCATACCAAAAAGTCAGACTGATTAAAAGCTGGGACGAATCTACTCTGACAGCACTAACAGTAACTAATAATTCAACTTCAGTACCATACACAAGCATTCCGGCTTACGGGCACATCCTGGTGATTAACAGCAGTATCAACGACGATCATACTGGAGGTTACAATACTTATTCTGATATTTTTTCTTCAAACTTGACTGTAGATAAATCTATAGTTATCAATAACTTACAGACAAATATCAAAATTGACAAAGGAATTATCAGTATAGACAAGTCCGAAATTACCGAAAAAGTGATTATTTCTATATGTAACATTAAGGGAGTTACGATAAAATCAATAAACTCAGAAAGTTCGGAATCTCAGATTAAACTAGACCTCTCAGGGCAACCGAAAGGAGTATATTTTATAAATTTCAAAGCTGAAAATATTGGTTTTAATAGCTATAAGATACTTTTGAAATAGAATTTTGTAACTACAGCCAAAGAAAAATGAAATAACGGATTTTTTTAATCTGTGCAACTCTTCCTGAAATTTTTATTGGCAATTTCTGCTCGCTTCCGAATATCCATTACGGCTTCATTCATCTATTGACCAAGTTGTTTGTAGGTTGGTTCTTTATTAGATATAAATTGTTATGAATCAACCGCTTTTATATCTAATCCGCTTTTCAGATTTTTTCAATTTAAATTCTAAACTTACGGCAAAGCTCGCAAAAATTACTGATTATTCAACAAGCTGAATTATACTTTTGTTGATGCCAAAAATTCCCCAATTAAATTTTCAAATATTAATCTGATTATGTAAAATTATTTATATATTTGTAAATCAAAGAATTTCAATCCCGATTGTAGCGACAATCCGTTGAAAATTCTCATTACATACTAAAAAACGAAAAGCGTTTTAAATATTATCCTGTTCTGAAATCTCGCCAATTTCTACAATACATGGATGAAAGCAACAAATGCTTCAAGAAAATAACTTATAAGATTTTGATGAATTACTCAACTTTCGCAAGCTCAATTTAACCTGCTTGCGGTAGGTTTTTGAAATTTAA
>JBAXMR010000062.1:0-27060 GCA_037134195.1 Paludibacter sp.
TGAACGTGGCACTTGCTGTGCCGGTAACTGTAGATGTTTCGCCATTTACCAAACCACTATAGGCGGCTGTTCCGGTTAAGGTGGCAGAATTAGTTCCTGTATATACTTTGTTTACTCCACTTATGCCGGTAATGGTAAGTGGGGCAGCCGTGATATTGGCTGTTATACCAGATTGAGTCAACGTATAATTTCCTGCCATTAAACCACTTAATATACACGTAACAGGAATATTATTTGCTACATTTACGCTTGCAAAAGTACCGGTTGTACAAGTTATTACATCTGAATTTACAGTACCATTAACTGTACTTGAAACTACTGCTGCATTAGTACCAGTATAGGTTTTGCTTGTAGCTGAAGCACCTGTTAGTGTTAATGTTTTTTGAGCTACTGTTAAAGTCCCTGTGGCATAGGTAATAGTATAATTTCCTCTATTAAATGTACCACCAGTTGCAGCGGAAGGAGTGATTGTTGAAGTATTTCCAGCTGCATCGGTTGCAGCTAAAGCTCCTGTACCATAAGTTAATGTTACACTTCCGATGTTTTCACTTCCTACCAAGCCAGTTGGAGTAAATGCTGATGAACCAATTACAGGTGTTGTCTGTGTTGAACCATAAGTTTTATTGACACTATTTGCAGTAATCGTAATGGCTTTTGCATTTACGTTTAGCTGTTGAGTAACACTTGTTGCAGCCGAGTAACTGCTATTACCTGCCTGTGATGCGGTGATATTGGTTGAACCTTTACCAACAATAGTAACTGTGCTACCGGATATTGTTGCAACTCCTGTATTAGAGCTTGTATATGTAACGGGGTTTCCAGAAGCACCACCAGAAGCAGACAGTGATAAAGCATCTCCATAATTTACTGCCGACAATGCACCAAAAGTAATGGTTTGTGCTGTATATCCAAATTCATACGCTCCCATATCGTAAGCAGTGGAATATGGACGGCCATTTCCCGCTAAATCCGGAGTGATGCTTGTATTTGTTCCTGCATCTATTGCAGGACAACCAGATTTTAAAGTCCAATCAGCATTTGCAACTGCACTTTTTGTTGTAACGTCAGTAGATACACCGGCAAATTGAGTTGGACTTGTAAAGGTATTATTATTTGTGTAAGGAGAAGTCAACGTTTTAATATTATTAGAATTTGTTTTCCCAGAAATATCAACATTGTCAGTTGCATTAGTTGTAGTTACCACTCCGGTAGAAATCCCAACAAAAGTTCCAGCTCCGCCTGAATTTCCCCAAAATATACAATTGGTGATTGCACCAGTTGCACCATTAAAGTTTAATGCGTTACCTCCAGTGGCCGTACTGTTAGTATAAACACCTGGATTACTATTATTGACAATAGTACAGTTGTATAAATTGTTTCCCGCATTGTAAAATTTAATTGTATTATTACCATTTGTTGTATTTGTTGCTGTACTGTTATTGGCAAAAATACAATTAGATACAGTTGTATAATTAGCAGCAGCAGCTCCATAATAAAATGCACTAGTGGCATTATTACCAGAAGTGGCAGTAACCTTATTATCTCTGAAAATACAGTTTTTAATACCGGCAAATATTCCAGCGTTTGCACTTACTGCACCACCCTGAGTTAATGCAGAATTTCCACTAAATAAACAACCATCAATGGTTGTAGATGCAGGTGACGTCGTTGAAAGATCTAAATTCATTGCACCTCCATTGCCTGTTGCTGCCGTATTTTCTATAAACTGGCAATTTTTAATGCTTAAAGTACCATTTGCTGCAGCAGCATTGGAAGCACCAATACCACCTCCTGATCCAGCTGCGCTATTATTTAATTTAAAAATACAATCTTCGATGGTACCGCCTGTACCATCTAGTATTGCCATTCCACCTCCAGTAACTGTCGATGTATTATTTTCGATAGTACATCCCTTTACGGTTGTAACAGGACTTGCATTATATGAAAAAGCCACTCCACCACCATAAGTAGAACCACTTCCTGTAGTACCTTTTGTGGCAGAGTTATTATTAATATTCGAATTTAATAACTGTCCTCCTTTTATATAGACTCCACCACCTCTACATTGACTTGTTCCACTGTTTGTAAAAGTATTAGCAGTAACAATACAATTCTGCATTGTCCAGTACGCATTTAATTGCACACCAACCCCTGTAACATTCGCTGCAGCTCCGGTAATATTGTACTTGGTTAGAGTAATACCATCAATATAAGAAGTTATTGTACCAGGTCCGGTAATAATACCCTGTCTGCTGGCATTGTTGCCATCAATGGTAGTTGTATTCGTAAATTCCCAGGCGTTTCCACTGCTTCCTTTACTTCTGGCGCTAACAGCAGATTCAGTTCCGGCAAAACCACCATAAAGGTTAACACCGTTTTTAACAGTTATGGTTCCATCGGTCACATACGTGCCTGTTGCCAACCAGATTTCGTCAGAACCTGCCACAAATGTTGAGTAATTAGCAGAAAACCATGCACTGAGGGTTTGTGAAGCACCCAAAGTAACAATGGTACCTGTAGCGTTACCATTCCAAAGATTTGTGCCATTTTTCTGCACTAAATAGCGCGTGGAAAATGCTGAAATACTGCATAATAGTGCAATTAAAATTGTTAGTTTTTTCATAATGAATTGAATTTAAAATAGTTTTACTAGTATCAATTAATAATAACAGAAGGTATCATTGTTATATAGACAATTTAAACTTGAAATTGGGTAGTGAAAAATAAAAAAGAATATATTTGACATTTAGCTGCTCGTCTAAATACAATTTTTAAAAACCAAAACAGACGATGATTTTAATAATTAAAACGCCTTTGTCTGTCAATAATATTTCAAAATATCTTGTTTTATTCAATAAAAGTTGTATTTTTGCAGTTCCGAAACCCACGTTTCGGAACTGTTGGTTTCGGAATAATTTAATTGAAAATAAAATGAAATTTTACAACAGAGAAAATGAGATTGATCGTTTGCATCAAATTCAGTTACTATCACTTGAAAATGCGCAATTCACCGTTCTAACCGGAAGACGCAGGGTAGGCAAAACTCAACTTTTGCTGAAATCTACCGAAAAGCAACCTACAATTTACTTATTTGTTTCCCGGAAGTCAGAGCCCTTTTTGTGTCAGGATTTTGGGCAGGAAATATCCGAAAAACTGCAAGTCCCCATGCTGGGAAATGTGCAGAACTTCAGCCAGTTATTCAAGTTTTTGATGCAGCTTTCCTTCACCCGAAGTTTCAATTTGATAATAGACGAATTTCAGGAATTTCTGAATATCAATCCTTCGGTTTACAGCGATATACAGCGCGACTGGGATACATTGAAAGCACAAAGTCAGATGAATCTACTTGTTTGTGGTTCGGTTCATTCATTAATGCACAAAATATTTGAAGATTATAAAGCACCACTTTTTGGTCGTGCCACCAATTTCATTCGGTTAAAACCCTTTAATGTTTCTGTTTTGAAGTTGATATTATCGGAAAATAATCCTAGTTACACGTCGGAAGATTTGTTGGCTCTTTACGCTTTTAGCGGTGGTGTGGCAAAATATGTACAATTTTTTGTCGACAATAAAGCATTGACTCTCAACGCCATGCTTGATTTTATGATAAAAGAAGATTCATCTTTCATAGCCGATGGAAAAAACATGTTGATTGAAGAATTCGGAAAAGATTATGGGATATATTTTACGATTTTGTCGGCAATTGCCCGAGGAGAAAATACTCGGGCAAAAATTGAGGCAGTTGTAGGAAAAGAAATAGGCGGTTATCTCACACGTATGGAAAATGATTACAATTTAGTTTCCAAAAATACCCCTTTGTTTGCAAAATCTGAAACAAAAAATGTACGTTACGTATTGGATGATAATTACCTAAGCTTCTGGTTTCGTTTCATTTACAAGTATAGTTATATGATTGAAATTAATCAGTTTGATGAACTTCGGAAAATTATTGAGCGAGACTATTCAACATTCAGTGGAAAAATGTTGGAAAAATATTTTCGTGAAAAATTTATTGAACAAGGTGGAATTACTAAAATTGGTGGTTATTGGGATAAAAGCGGGGAAAATGAAATTGACCTCATTGTACTTAACGAGACTGAAAAAACGGCACAAATTGTGGAGATAAAACGCAACGAAAAACATATTCGCTACAATTTATTAAAAGAAAAAACAGCTGAATTGCTTACAAAAACAGGGCAGTTAAAGGGATATAAAATTGACTACAAAGGACTTTCAATGGAAGATATGTGAAAAGTATTTGTGTTTTACAGTCTATGAATAAATGTATAATGCAACCGATATAGTCTAAAATTCTAACTATACATTTTAAGGCTCTACTACTTATTTATACAAAAAACCTGAAGTTTTTCCCGATAAAATTAAATAGGATGAAGCATTTTCTTTTATTAATTTCATTCCGGCTATTGTCAGATTCTCGAAAATAACGTTTTTTATATCACCTGAACTGGTAGAAGTTACATTTCCGTTTCCATTGAAATAACTTATTCTGACGGGCATTTCGGGAACGATTATATTACGTAATAAAAGACCATCGATAGAGCCAAGTCCTTTATTAAATGCTCCATTGTTAATAAAGCCTTTATCAGTGATTTTAATGTCTACAGCAAATAACATATATGGCTTTGTTTCTAAGCGAACATTCTCGATAATTATGTTTTTATATTTACCACCATTGATGTTTTTAAGGTTTAAAAATGCTTGAGAGGTGCCGTCCGAACTATCAACAACAGCTCTGTCACATCCAATTACATCAAGCCCGGAAACCGTTGCATTCGCACATAGTTCAGTATTATTCCACCCAAGCATAATCACCGATCCAACCATTTGATGCCAAACGATATTGTCTTTATAGAGTATTCCATTTTTGACAGGTTTTATCACATCATCATTTATCTTGAAAAAACAATTTTTTATAACCGAATTGTCACCCAATAGACCGCCATCTGAATTGCTTGCCCAACCTAACATCTTTACATTATCCACCAACGAACTTTTTGATGATTTTTTATTTGTTGCTATAATCCCTTGGTAACCAGATGGAGCATCTGTTGTTACTATACCTTCGACAAAAGCTGCACCATAATGTGCATCAATTATCCCCACATAATGCGGATTTCCGGGAATGTCAATGCCGGATAAAATTCCACGTCCACGTACTGTAATATCAGCATTGTCTTTCGTTTTTAATAAGCCCTTTACATAAGCACCTCCGGCTAAATAAACCGTTTTTCCAGCAGGAATATTTTGCATTGGTCTGTCTTTGTATCCAATTTCATGAACACCTGGAGCAAAATAAATTACATTGGTATCATTCTTAATTGGTATGTTTTTTTCAATAGGATTAGCAAAAACAAATAACGGATATTTTTTCTCACCCTCAATTTCCACGTAAAAGTTTGCAGCCTTCGTTAATTCTATAGTGATAATATTGCCATTGACACTAGCTTTCAGATTCTTAGATAAGGGGCGCACTACAACAGTTGAAATACTTTTACGAAGAGGAAGTCTGATTTCAACTTTCACTTTACCTTCAAACGAGAAAGAAGTAAAATGGTTTTCGAGACTCATTTTTTCTCTGTCGTATTCGAACCTAAAATAAGTATTCAGACTTTTATAAACATAGGAACTATGAACATCCTTCGCTGATATAACCGAAACCTGATACCTTTCGGACATATATTGATTTCCAGGCAATGCAGGATAAACCTCAATATTATTTGGTGCGTTCTTAGCACAAATACCTGAAATTGAGGATAGGAAGAAAAGTAAACTCAATAGAGTTGAAAATTTATTAGGCATCATATTAAATGTTTTTGAAGTTGTTTTGAAGTTGTTTTGAAGATAAGATACATTTTATTTTTTAATAAAAATTCCGCTATTGCCATTATCCATTTTAGCAATATAAATACCTGATGATAAGCTGCTTATGTCTATCCTGCTATAATCTCCAATCAGTTTTCTTTCCATCAATCTTTGACCGACAGTATTGAATATCAACAGGTTGGAATTGTGTTCGGGCGAAAAAATTGTCAGTTCATTATTGGATAAATTCGTGCTTAATTTCAATCCATTATTTGTTGAGAATGGAATATCTACACCCGTATTTTGTGCGGTTGTGTATTGAAAGTTAGAAGTATTTCCCAATAAAGAAATATACGCAGAAGCATTTTGAGCAGTTATAAGAGTCCCTTTGATAGTTAGGTCTTCAAATGTAACGTTTTTGATGTCACCTGTGCTGGCAGAGGTTACATTTCCATTTCCATTGAAGTAACTAATCCTTGCCGGTAAACCATTCACAGAAATATTACGAAAAACGATTCCATCCACCGAGCCAAGACCAAGATTGAAAGCCGGATTGTTTACAAATCCGGGATCGGTTTGTTTGATGTCCAACCCAAATAACATATAGGATTTAACTTCGATACGGACATTTTCAATTAATATGTTTTTGTAAGTTGCACCGTTACTATTCTTAAGATTCATAAATGCTTGTACTGTACCATCAGATGTTGTTCTCCAGCCTCTGTCGATTCCAATTACATCAAGACCTGATACTGTAGGACTTATTCCTTGTTCTACACTATTCCAACCCAACATTATAACCGATCCGGTCATTTGTTGCCACACCGCATTATCTTTATACAGAATCCCGGAATAAATGGGTTTTAATGCATCATCATTTATCTTTATGAAACAATTTGTTACCGTTGAATTTGGTCCCACTACGCCACAATCGGAATTCGATGCCCAACTCAGCATTTTTACATTGTTGATAACACAGTTTTTATCGTAGCCAATGATTCCCTGAAAACCGGCAGGAGCTGTGGCAATAATAATTCCCTCAACGTTTAAAGTTCCACGATATGCATCAATCATGCCTGCATAGCCTGTATTTCCAACAATACTAATACCTGACAAAATACCTCGTCCACGAAAGGTTGTTGTACCAGCTGTGCCTTTTGTTTTAAAAACACCTTTCACAAAAGCACCACCTTCCAGATAAATAGTTTTTCCAACTGGTATATTTTGCATTGCTCCACCACTATAGCCAATATCATAAATGCCAGGTCCATAATAAATTACGTTTGGATTGGAGGCAAGAGGAACGTTTGTCTCAAGCGGATTGGCAAAAACAAATAGCGGATTTCGTTTCTCTCCATCTATCTCCAAATAAAGATTGGCTGCAGAACTAAGCGGAATTGAAATAGTATTGCCACTAAAAGTGGCATTAATTTTCTTTGACAACGGACGAACAACAACCGATGAAATACTGGTACGTAATGGCAGTTTAATTTCAACTACAATATCGCCACTGAATGAAAAAGTAGTGAAATGATTGTTAAAACTCATAAACCCACTACTGTATGTATCTTTAATGCTGCTAATTGTATCCTTGTAAACATATGATGATTGTGAAATACCATTGGCAATAATATTTACTTCGTATCGGTCTGATTTGTATATATTACCCGGGAGAGCCGGATATACATTTACTGTAGTTGCGCAAACAGTTGACATCAGTAAAGATGAGATAAATACGATATGAAATAATGAGAATCGTTTTGATAACATGAATATAGTTTTTTTCGAAATATCTACTTCATATAAAAAATTTCGGGCAAGGGTATTGATATGGGTGAATAATCAGGATTAGTTTCCATAATATCAGCCATATATGCCCACCATTTTTGTACAATTTCAGTTGAACCTAAATCCTGAGAACCACCATCACCGTCAATTTTTTGAACTGCAAAAAGCAAATTTGTTTCTTTGTCCCAAAAAATGGAGTAATCGCTGACTCCTGAATCTTTGAGTAATTGTTGTAACTCAGGCCAAATTTCAGCATGGCGTTTTTCATATTCAGCTTCAAAACCCGGTTTCAAATACATTTTAAACGCTAATCTTTTCATGGTAAAGTGCTTGCTATTTTAAAGTTAAGGTTTTATTAAAGATGATTTCGTTTGAGTTCTTCCCAACCATTACATCATAATCTCCTGTTGGCTTACACCATCCTGAAACACCGTAAAAAATCAATTCCTCGTGAGGAATGCTGATTTTGATTGTTTTAGATTCTCCTTTTTTCAGAAGCACCTGCATGAAACCTTTTAGCTCTTTGATAGGTGCTGTAACTTCACCCCAACGCCTGTGTGTATAAACTTGTACCAATTCAGTTCCATCTTTATCACCCGTATTGGTTATATTCATTGTAACCTGAATTTGTTGATTCTGCTGCTGAACTTCAATTTTATCATAATTGAAAGTAGTGTATGACAAACCATAACCAAAATGATATTGGGGTTTATAATCCATATCGATATATCGTCCGGAGTAATTTCCTTCTTTCTCGGTTGCAGGTCGACCGGAATTTTTGCGATTGTAAAAAACCGGTATTTGTCCGACATCTTTTGGAAATGACATAGGCAATCTGGCTGATGGATTATACTTACCCCATAGAATATCTACCATCGCATTTCCTGCTTCTGAACCTAGCCACCAACAATAAAGAATTGCAGGTGCTTTTTCAACAATTTTATTGAAAACGAGTGGACGACCACCCATAAGTAATGTAATGGTTTTTGGATTTGCTTTATAAATTTCCAATGCTAATTCTTCCTGTACACCCGGTATCGAAATACTTCCACGAGAACGTGCTTCTCCACTCATATTCCAACTTTCACCCAATGCAAGCAGAACAATGTCAGCTCCTTTTGCTGCATTTATAGCTGATTCGAAGCCCTTTTTGTCATCGCCTTTTATCTCGCAACCTTTTTCAAAAACTACCGAAGCATCCGGAAATTGTTTTTTTACAGCATTTAATAAAGTAACAGCAACCGAATTTCCAAAGATTGTCCAGTTCCCATCCATATCACGGGGAGAATTTCCCAACGGGCCAACAATACAAATTTTCTGAACAGGTTGAAGTGGAAGTAAACCGTCCGAATTTTTGAGTAAAACAATCGATTTTTGAGCCGTGGTACGAGATTGTTGTTTGTTTTCTACGGTCAACATATCATTTTTTTCACGCTCATCATTACAATATCTGAAGGGGTCATCAAAAAGCCCCAATTGAAATTTTTGAATAAGTACTTTCCGAACAGCCATATTAATAAGTTCCTCGTCAAGCTCTTTTTTAGCAAGTAAGTTTTTAAAATAATTTTTGTAACAGAAGCTTTGCATATCAATATCAACACCCACTGTGATAGCTTGCTTTGCTGCCATTTCACGATCTTTACTATATCCATGTGTAACCAACTCGGCTATTGAACCCCAATCGGTTACAACCAAACCTTTAAACTGCCAATCTTTGTATAAAATATTGTAAAGCTTTGGATTAGCAGTAGAAGGAACTCCATTAATTTCATTGAAAGAACACATAAAACTCGAAATACCGGCTTTTACCGCTGCTTTAAAAGGTGGCAGATAAATATCATAAAGTGTCTGATCAGAAATATCAACCGTATTATAATCGCGACCACCAATAGCTGCACTATAAGCAGCAAAGTGTTTGGCGCAAGCCATAAATTGCAATCCGTTTTGTGGTTTTTGATACCCTTCAACAGCAGATTTAGCAATAGCACATGCCAAAAATGGGTCTTCTCCCGGACCTTCCATTACACGGCCCCATCGCGGATCACGCGACACATCGAGCATGGGTGAAAATGTCCAGTTTAAGCCCGCTGCCATTGATTCCTTAGCTGCTATCTGAGAACAAATTCTTATCTGAGCAGTATCGAAACTGGCAGCTTGTGCTAAGGGAATAGGAAAAACCGTTTTATATCCATGAATCACATCGAGACCAAAAATCAAAGGTATTTTTAATCTGGATTGAAGTGCGAACGATTGCATTTCACGGATTCGTTTCAGTCCTGAAACATTTAGCATAGAACCCACTCCTCCGGTTTTTATTTCAGCTATTTTATCTATAGTTGAAGTTTCGGGTCCGTTGGCTCCCCATAAACCAGCCACCATATTTAATTGACCAATTTTTTCATCTAAGGTCATAAGCTGGAGAACAGAATCAGCTTTATGCAGGTAAATTAAATAATTATCTGCTCTCAAATTAATTGTAAGAAATAGAAAAATCAGTACTAAGTTTTTGAAAATTTTGTTCATAATCATTTAAATTTTAAATTTGTTTTATTTTTTTTTAATTATATCTTTTTAGTTGCACAACGCCGTTAATAATTTCAATAGTACATAATGTGTAGCTGCCATCGGCATTTTGGACACTCATATCCAGATTCAAAGGTTTCAGATAGCTGTTATTATCTTCAACTATAACTCTCAAATGAAGTATTTTTTCATTCTTCCAACCCTCGTTTAATTTGAACGTGATGCTGTCATTAATTGGAGCAATTGTACTATTCAACAGGCTTTTAAGATTTACAGCAATACTTGTTTTAGAGGAAGTAAGTACATTTGTTTTAGGATTAATAATATACGCTTTAATGTTCCAGTTTTCATAACTTGGAGCCATATTTATGTTTCGCCATGAAGTTTTTAAGCTCAGTATTGAATCGTTTAAATGAATGTTTGCTTGCGATATTTGATACCGATAACCGGATGCTCGCGCATATTTTAAAAATGAAGCCTGCGTATCTGATGAAAGACTTGTCCAAACACCAATTCCACCATACGCGATAGCCGAAACATTAAAATAGGCCAGTTGACTTATCATTTCCGATTCGCTCAAAAGTGCACCACCCCAGTTCTCAGTATAAAATGGAGCCTCTTTCCATCGTTCGTTAAATAGAACCCATTCACTTGCAGTAGGTTTATACGGATTATTTTTGGTAATGTCTTTAAAATTCTGATCACCCCATGAGTCACGTCGTATTCCTGTTGGTTTTTCTCTGGTCTGATTTAGTGCCAGAAATAAAGCAGGCAAATTACTGGTGGAATGAATCAATTGCTTGTGAGTAAATGCATTGGTGTGAGCCAATAAAATGCGTTGAATGGTCTGAGTTGAACCTTCCCTGTACTTCTGAATGGAAGGATTTGCTTGGTCAGGCATAACAGGTGCATAAATGGGTTTATACATTGCATTTCCGGTAAAAGTGCCTGGAGGAGTTGTATATTGACCTGCTGAATTTGGATATTGAACCGGATAATTATGCCATTCGCCCCAATTACCATACAAACCATCTTCAATCCAACCAATTCTTGGCTCATTATCATATTTTGCCGCTAGTGCCAAACAAAGTTTTTCCATTCGAACTAATAATTCTGAATCATTCCAGTCGGGAACAAACATAGTAGAAGAGCCAACAGTATTGTTATACGATATTGACCAACCTCTTCCCTCTGATTCAATATAATCCGGTACATCTATACCTTTCACATTATGGTTCAAAGAATTAAAAGCCATAATTCGGAATGAAAAACGTTGTCCTGTTTTTAATGCATTTAATATATTATCGATAACTGAGAAATCATATACATCTTTTGTCGGTTCAATTTGACGCCACGAAAATCGTTTATAAATATCATAAACAGGTAACACGTTCGGGAAAATATCATTCTCCCATTGATAGAAACCTCTTTCCGGATTTCCAATTTCAACATTTGAGGATAAAATTGTAGGCACAAATGACAGATCAACCTTGGTTTCAGCAGTTACGATAGGATTAGGATTATTTTCTTTGCACGATATAACAATTACAGTTGAGAAAACAACTGTAAAAGCTAATAACATACACTTAAATTTTGAACTGAACATATTCTGCCTGAGTTTATTCTTATTCCTAATAATTTTCAATTTAATAGTTCCTATATACTCTAATTGCATTCAAAATAGGTTCACCATCCACCTTATTGAAATTGACAGTAATTCCCTGACCATTTACTACATTTACATCAAATTTCTTTACAACTGCCCGTTGCAAGCCATATTCTTTGGTCAAATCCAGGTTCTTTAAAACATTGGTATTATTTATATCCACATCAAACGAACGTTTTGTAAAATCATCTTTCAATGCGTCATTCCCCAAATTATATACTAAAATTTCACTGTCTTTATTTGATTGTAATTCTGCCCAATAACAACAAACTGTATATTTGCCATCGGGTACATCTAACTTGAACGTATCAATTCCAATTCTCATAGTTTGAAAAACAGGGTCGTCGGAAGTGCCAAAAATTTCTAAATCAGATTGTTGTGTAACATATTTAGTTCGTTTTGCATAAGGATGTCCCCCTATATATCCCCAGGAACCTTTTGAATATTTTTTTTCAGGAAGCCAGATGGAAGATAAGGCTTTATCTTCGAAATAACGCTTTGAACCCAGCATTACATTAATTTCGGTAAATGGTTGATTTGAATCTTTCAAATTGAAAGGAATCATTCTAAAATCGATTTTCAATTGATCCCGAATTATCCCATTTAAGCTTATTGCTGAGGCATCCAGAATATTCTTTCCATTTACAAATGGCACGTTAAACTGTGCAATATTATCCACTACTGGTTTATTTCCCAAACTTTTACCATTCAAGAATAATTCAATCTCCTTTTGATTGGAGTAAACCTTTACCGGCTGTATACATGTTCCATTTTGATCGGCATTTCCTCCACGTATATTCCAGTTCATTCCACCAATAGTAATGATGGGTGTTTTTGATAATACAGCCTGATAATCCAAGTAGGTGTCTTTCAATTCGCGATTTAAACCAACTATACCTTTGCAATTAACGTGTGGTACAGCATTAGTTCTTGATTCAGAATAGAAATCATTTAGATTCCATACAGCACCCCCAGCCACATAAGGGAGATCCTGAATGGCTTTAATATAATGCTCGTGCAATAAATTGGCATATTCCTGCGTATAGTCAAACCGTTGAGGATCAAAAGAATGTAAACGAGAATCGGCATCAGCACCATATTCTGATAATATAATCGGTTTGTAAAATATTTTTTTAATAAAAGCATTTAACGATTTATCCAAGCCATCGCAAGTGCCACCGTACCAACCCTGATAAATATTAAGTCCAATAATTTTAGGTATTGCTATTAATCCTTCAGCAAGATAAATGTCTAAACTCCCATGACATGGAATCATGGTATATCGCGCTGGATCATCTTGTCGAATTTGATTTTCGATTTTAGTGGCAAGTGTATTTATTGATTTAAAATATTGTTTATTTCTTACAGAATCCTTTATGAATGGCTTTAATATCATTACCTCATTCATGTAAGCCCAAATCATTACTGATGGTCGGTTAAAATCCTGCATAACCATTTCACGTGCCATATTCAGGCAGTTATCGGTAAAGGCCTCTGTTTCAGTTATTCCATTTACAATGGGTATTTCAACCGAACAAATGATACCTAACTTATCGCACATTTCCATAATTGTTTGATCCTGTGGATAATGGGAGACGCGAAGAAAATTACCGCCCATTTCTTTCAATAATTTAATATCACGGACATGTATTTCATCAGGTAAAGCACTTCCCATATTCAGAAAAAATTGATGGCGATTTGTGCCAATCAGTTTCAGCGACTTACCATTTAAAAAGAAACCTTTTTCACCCGAAAATTCGTACCAACGTAAACCAAGCGGATTAATAACTTCATCTAAAACTAAATCGCCTTTAGCATTATAAACCCGTGTTATTACCTTATAAAGTGACGGAGAATCGGGACTCCATAATAAAGGTTTATTAATCTTGATTTCGTTCTGCTCTACTGAAATTGATGTGTTGGGAGCAATTTTAATTTCTGTACGCTTATTTGAAATCTGCTCACCACTTGGAGATAGAATTATATTTTCAATCCTTAATTTTACGGTTGAATTTTCTTCATTTGCAAGCAATGTTTTAATGGAAATTTTAGCTTCATTTTCCGAAACAGCTGGTGTTGTAATAAAAACACCGGATGAAGCATAAAAGGTTGTTGAAATGTGCTGTTTCTCAGTATAAAGAAGACTCACGTCTCTGTAAATACCACCAAAAAAAGTAAAATCACCCGAAAGTGGCGGGATATTTTCATTCGAACGGTTATTAACCTTTACCACAAAGTTATTAGCTTGTCCAAAATTCAACTTATCGGTAATATCAAAGCAAAATCGGGTATAACCACCCACATGACTGCCTGCCAATTTCCCGTTTATAAACAATTCTGTTTCCTGATTCACACCCTTGAAAACAACAAATACCTGTTTCCCTTTTCTCTCAATCGGTATGTTTATAGTTCGGCGATAATAGCTAATTCCTCTGTAGTATCCGCGAATTTCATCCACTCCATCTTCTTTATTCCAGGTATGTGGAATGGACACAATTTCCCATTTTGAATCATCGAAATCGGGTTTCAGAATATTTTGGAAATCACCGCGACAAAATTTCCACGATTCATTGATAGTCTCTACAATCCTTGGATTATTGGCTTTAATGGAAGGAAATATCAATAAAGATAATGTTAAAATTAAAAAAGTCTTTTTCATAAGTTTCATTTCATATTTATTAATTGTCGTGATCAATCACTTTGGAGCTTGGATTCAAAGATTGGATATGTCTGTCTTTCTGATTAAATTCTTTGAACATAACGTTTGGATACATTACGTCATGAACCTGCTCAACAATGATATCTTTCTCCAAATTAAATGACGTTTTTGAACGAATATCACTTGAAGAAGCACCAATACGAACTTCATAAATGCCTTTTTCTGCTACCCATTGATTTTTTCCAGTCCAGAAAGAGGCTAATCCGGAAGTATCTAACGTAAATGTGAGTGTTTCGCTTTCGCCCGGCTTTAATAATCTTGTTTTTGCAAATCCTTTTAATTCCTGCATTGGCTTCTCAACACTTGTTACAGGAGCTGTAACATAAAGTTGAGCCACTTCTTTTCCAGCCACTTTACCGGTATTCTTAACGGTAACAGTGGCAGTAATATTTCCGTTGAATTGATTACTGCTCAACGTAACAGGCGAGTAGGTAAAGTTGGTGTATGACATACCGAAACCAAATTCATAAGCCGGCTTTACGTTGAATGTCTGATAATAACGGTAACCCACATAAATTCCTTCTTCGTAAAATGCATTCACCGGATTATCAGAAGGGACACCAGGAAATGATTTTGATGAAGGTACATCGGCATATTTAACAGGAAATGTTACAGCCAGTTTTCCAGAAGGATTTACTTGCCCTTTCAGAATGTCAACCAAAGCGTTTCCTCCTTCTTGTCCGGTTTGCCACGATAAAAGTATGGCATCAGTATATTGCTTCCAGCTTTCAATTTCGATAGGTCCGCCAATATTTAATATTACAATCACTTTTTTCTTGGCTGCATGAAAAACCTCACTGACTGATTTTATAAGTGATAATTCTGTGTAGGATAGTTTAAAATAATCATTTTCATCACGATCCCAGGTTTCACCGGCATTTCGTCCAAGTGTTATGACTGCCACATCCGAGTTTTTTACAGCTTGCTCAATAAGCACAGTTTCAATCTTTGGTTCGGCAGCAAAATCAATAATATTTTTTGCACGAACTTTTGCTGATGGTTTAGTTACTTTTAAAACAGAATCTGTGAATGCCTTATAGAATAATTGTAACTTTTTATCTATTTTGAATTTTGAATTTTCCAACCCTTCCAATAATGAAACGGTATGTTTATTATTTACTCTTCCACTACCGGTGCCACCGGTAATATAATTGTAAGATGTTTTACCAAAAAGAGAAAATACCTTGGTTTTAGAAAGTGGTAAGGTATTATCCCTGTTTTGTAATAATACCATTGCTTCGCCCGCTGCAGTACGCGTAATAGTTGAATTTGCAATTAAATCAGGGTTATTTGTTTTAGTATAATTTCTGAAAGTCGGAGTTTTCACAACATATTGCAAAATCTTTTCTATATTTCTATCCAAAACAGCCTCATCCAACAGTCCCCTTTTCACAGCATCGATAATTATATCAGACTGAAAACCACCGGGCATTATCAATTCGTTTCCTGCACGCATCTGTGCAACAACATCCTGACCACTACCCCAATCAGTTACAACAACTCCATTATAGTTCCATTCTTTTCGAAGTATATCTTGCAATAATGCTTTATCTTCAGCCGTGTAATACCCATTAATTTTATTGTACGAAGTCATTAGCATCCACGGATTTGACTTTTTTACTGCTATTTCAAAACCACGCAAATAAATTTCACGTAAAGCCCGTTGACTGATTAATTCATTAATGGTTCGTCGATTCGTTTCAATATTATTTGCTGCAAAATGCTTTAAACAAGCTCCCACATTGTTACTTTGAATGCCATTCACCATAGCTGCTGCCATTTCACCCGAAATTAATGGATCTTCGGAATAATATTCAAAGTTACGTCCACATAAGGGATTGCGTTGCAGGTTGAGTCCGGGTGCAAGCAACATATCACTTCCAAACTCCAACACTTCATTTCCCATACTTACACCAACTTGTCGCACTAAATCTTTATTCCATGTTGAAGCTAATGCAGTGGCAGTAGGAAATGCTGTACAATAAGTCCGGTGATTAACCCCTTCCTGAATGGTATCAATTCTTAATCCGGCAGGTCCATCATTTAATATAGTTGAAGGAATTCCCAGTCTTTCAATATTATAGGTATTTGCAGCTTGTCCTCTCAGAAGAATCTTGCCCGGTTTACCTTTAAAACTTTTGGTGTTCCATAAATACTCATCTCCCATTCCTAAAACCATATGAGCCTTTTCTTCCAACGTCATGGCTTTAATAATCTCCGGAATATTATTCGTTTTTAAAATTAGTTTTTGCTGAGAATAGGCAGTTGCATAAGAAAATAGAGATAATAAAATAAGTCTTGAAATAGCTTTCATTTTTGATTTAAATAAATTGGTTTATAAATAGTTATAATTTTTAACTGTTAATTATTTTTCAATGGACGCACTGTTATGTCCTTGAAAATAAACTCGCCCATATTGACAAACAAGAACAACTTATCGCTGGTTACTTTCTTATCGGTTTTGAACGGAGAAATTTTTGTTTCCGCGGTTGCTGAGGCAATGGTCTTGACAAATTCACGTCGGTTTGTATTTTCCTTCATAGTTAAACTCCTTTTGTTAACTATAATCTACTTTTCCGCCTCAAAACGAGGTACTATCGTAACTCCTTTCAGCGTGGTTGCTTTAAACGCAAATGCCCAACCACCAAAGTTATAACCCCTATCGTTGCTCTGGGTAACACTTATGCGGTTTTTTCCTTTTCTAAGCTGAACTTCCTCTGTCCGCTGACGAAAATATTTATTTGAACCAAAGTCTATAGCCTGTTCATCATTCACTTTCAATACAAGGTGATCATCCCAGGCAATCCTTATTCTTATTTTCATATCAGCCGGTACTTCAAGCATTGTTACAGCAGAAACTGCTTTCCCGCTATAGGTTGAGGTATTGCCAGAATCATGAATTCGATAAGAACGGTTGAAGTCAACAAAACCATGATAGGTTGCTTGTTTGGTCCATCCTTGTAAATCGATTTTCATTTTTCCTGTTTCAGCATTTAATGCCTGAATAATAGCCTC
Source organism: Paludibacter sp. (assembly GCA_037134195.1). GTDB lineage: Bacteria > Bacteroidota > Bacteroidia > Bacteroidales > Paludibacteraceae > Paludibacter. Next base: position 17,535 of record JBAXMR010000062.1, read on the forward strand.
ATCATTTTTGTTATCAAGTAATGGGCCTATTGCCCAGGACCCATCGTCGGGTAAAGTCAGATCCATTTCACTTGGCCGCAAATCAACACCTGGCTCCAACTTTTTCCAGTCGGGCATCTTAACATAGCGACGTGGTGTCCCTTCCTGATACCAGTATACAGTAGAGCAAATATCGTTAGCCATACTTCCAAACCGGAATTGAACCGAATTCTTAAAGTGCAATGGATACCGGTCATAAAACCTGTACCCGACAAGACGCTGTGAACTCTGCGGTGCACCGGTATCTTCGGTAGTATAATAGGGCATCTCAGAATGCAGATGAGTGTCAGGCTTATGCTGGACTCCTCCATACGATGTACCGAATGTATCTTCTCCTCCTGCACCACGAATATATGCCGGCTGATCGCCCAATCCATCAATATAAATATTCTCGGCACCACCATGACTCCATCGTACAGAAGTATCCAATAACCTTAGACCATAGAAAAATCCGACCAACTGTCCAGGCCCATCAGCGTCGAGTAACAAATAGCTACCATAAGCATCAGCCGGCATCTCTCTGCGCCACTGGGCGCAAAAACGTTTTTTCTCCTTCATTTCCTGACCAGGGTAACGATCCCAGGAAACCTGCACTGCAACCAAGTTTTTAGCATCCGGGGCATTTGTGATCTCTATTCGGGCCGACTTACTGAAGGGCATATCAAAATAGCATTCATATCCATTTTTGTCCATAACCGAAATATACTCTGTGTTCACATCGTAGTAGTCTAGTCCATGCATTACTCCAAAAAAATCGCCAACAGGAGCTTCAACGTTTGGAGTTGTGGCACCGTCGAAATAGATACGGAGAATCAATTTACGGGTCTGATATCGTCTGGTCATAAAGTCCTCCGGAACATTAGTTTCATCACGCCCTGCATTCCTTGGAGATCTCAGAGCAATCCATAATCGTTTAATACATCCCGGACCATCCATATCACCAAAGACATACTTTTCATTTGGCTCTAAAACATGAAAATTTACCAACTGATCTGAAACAGGATTAGTTGGCAAATCGAGATCGAAATTATGATTAGCCTCAACTGGCGAAATCTTCATGCCAGCCAATAGCGGAGAAAAAGTTATAACCGTTATGGCAGTTACAATTGCTTTAACGAAACTACGTCTATTTATAAGTTTTTTCATTTTGAGAATTGTTAAGTTGATATATATAAATTTTTTAATTTCATGATTTCAAATTACTAGCTATTTATCAGGGCTCTGGATGCAGAGCTAGACACCCTTAGCCGTCTTTATGCCTTCGCCGAATTCAATCTTTTCTTGGATGGAAGTATCTATTCCTGCCAGGCGAGTGTATAACCGAATTTTATTTTTATCATTTCACCACTTAAATATTGTAGCATCATCTTGATTATCAATTTTTAAACGCAAATGAGTGGTTAATGCTTTCCGTTCTACTTTTTCAACTGGTAGTTTCACTATACCCAATAAACTTCCACCACGAAATGTTGCAACAAGCTTACCACTACCTCTATTTTAAGCATTTTTCAATTCAATTACGGTAAGGAATTGATTTAGAATAACATCGCCTTCTGGAGTTAAATTTAGTTTTGCTATTTTAGAATTTATTTCCTGATGCCATGCTATTTGAACTGAATTTAAAATAGCTTGAGCTTTGTGTTGATTATTTTCTTTTGCTTTAACTACTCCAATTGACATTAAAAGAAAAAGGATTAAAAGAAAACGATGTATATTATTTGATTTCGTTTTTTTGTTTCAATATCTATTTTATTAATAGTTTGGATTTAAGAAAAATGGAGTAAGAATTCATAAATTAACACATTTCTGCGATTCGCAATTTACTCCCCTTTATTCCAGAAGTTTTTTTGCAATATCCAGAGCATTTCGTGACGCTTGGTTGAGATAAACAATATCAGCACCTAGTGCTATAAAAGTAAAACCTTCTTTTAAAGCCCGATTTATATTTTCAGAACTTGGAATTACTACATGAATCCCAGCTGACTTATTTGCTTTACGGCATGCTTCAAGCACTTTAGTACATCCGTTTTGTACAAGAATGTCGTTAGTTTTTCCAGGAATACCATATGAACCGCTCAAGTCATAAGGGCCGATAAAGACACCATCAACACCCTCCACACTTAGTATTTCGTCAATATTATCAATTGCTTTTTTTGATTCAATCATTACCACTACTGCAATATCCTCATTGGCCTGAGTTACATATTCGTCAAAATCAATCCCGTAGTTGTTTCCACGACAAAATGAAAATCCACGAATACCCAGTGGAGGAAATTTAGCAGCAGCAACAGCGTGTTTTGCTTCTTCTGCCGATTCAACTAAGGGTACTATGATTCCTTGCGCACCTGCATCAAGAACTTGTCGGATTGCAAGAGTATCATTTTCACGTACCCGTACAAATGGCACTGGTCCCCTGCCATATAGCCCCCGTGCAATTCTGGTGAACCCTTCAACATCAATATCTGTATGCTCACAATCGGCCGCGATCCAGTCGTAATCGCAGTTACCAAAAATTTCAGCAACTACAGCGTGGTTAATCTGTGGGTCGTGGGTTCGAGCCCCACCTGGGTCACTCCTGATAATCAAGCAATTAAGGCGATTGTAAGTTAAATACAGTCGCTTTTTTTGTGCAGAAAAAACACGAAAAACACGAAAAAGTGTGCAAATCTATCCGATTAGTTTACAAATAGTTTACAAATTCTTAAATTTGACAGTATTATCAACTTCGAATCGTGTATTCGCAATTTTAAAAGTAATGGCTTTGCTCAGGTGTATATTCGTGCAATTAAGGTCAAGGAGGTACAATATATTTCAACTCCTTATGCAGTAACCAGCAGTCAGGTAGAAAAAAATAAAGTGACAGATTATGGCATTATAGCTGAAGTAGCACCAATAATAAAAGACTACTACAATAAACTGAACAATGTATATTATGAGAACTGGACATTAAAGGAAGTTCTTGAATTTCTATCCAGAGATAGCGACGATATATCATTTACGAGATTCTATAAAGAATTCACCAATGAAATGATTCGAAATGGAAGACAAAATCCTGCTGACAATTATATTAGTGCTATCAATTCTCTTGTGAAATTCACAAAGAAAAAAGAACTAACCTTTTCAGATATTAATTCTAAGACAATAAATGCCTAGATAAAAAGTCTTGAAAAGACTAATCGAGCTAAAAACAGTTACCCAAACTGTATTGCAACCGTATTTAAAACCGGACTCCTTGAGTTTAATGATTATGACAGGGATATAATACGAATAAAACATCAACCATTTATGCGGGTTGAAATCCCCAAAGCTGAAAAGGGTAAGAAGAAAGCTGTGTCAGTTGAAATTTTGAACGAATTATTTTCAGCAGATATTTCTAAGGCATCACGGAAAGTGACTGCTCCATTGGCCAAAGATGTGGCATTGCTTTCATTTTGTATGGCAGGTATGAATACTGCCGATTTATATTTTATGAAAAAAGAGAATCTAAAGAAATGGAAATTATATTATAATCGACATAAGACAGAAACAGAAAGAGATGATAGTGCTTATATTGAAATTACAGTTCCTGAAATGATCCGTCCCTTGTTTGAAAAATATAAAGGGATTAAGCAACTCTTCAATTTTTCTGAAATGTACAAGAATAACGATGACTTTAATAAATACGTCAACAAAGGATTGAAGGATTTGTGCAAAATAGCTGAAGTGGAAGATGTATCAACGTATACTTTCCGGCACTCTTGGGCTACCATTGCCCAAAATCAATGTGGTGCTTCCACTGAGCAAGTTGGATTTGCATTAAATCATGCCTCCGCCCACCGGGTTACGGAGGGATACATTAAAAAGAATTTTTCGCCAATTGATGTTTTGAATGAGAAAGTAATAAATTGTGTTTTCGGAGAAGAGGAAAAACCGACTAAAAAGAAGAAAAAAACACTATAAAATTTCGGAGTTGTTTTTTTTGTTACATTTGTTACAAACGCTGCAACTTTCTTTAAATCAGCTGCTTAACGTGTAACAAGCTTGTAACAAACGTGTTACAGAAGTTACAAAATATGACTTATTTGGGAGATATCAACAAATTCAACGGTTTTCTTCGACAAATGTACTATTTCTACCTAATAATACAAAATCATACTATTGAAATTTTATATGGAAAAAAACTATTAGTTTCATTAAAAATGTATAAGGTTTTAATATGGATACTCATGATATTGATCGAGCTTGAATTCTCTCATTAAAAAGAAAGAATGTCTGACTTTTACATCAAATATTCTTTCTTACCTAAAAAACTAATTATCAGAGAGAACCTAAAAAAAGATTAAACTATACTTGTTTTAAACGGATCATTATTAAAATACTCAGGAGCATTCATTGATTCACCCGGCGCTTTGGGTGGAGTTACTGCTGATTCCAATTGCAGGGCTATTTCATTATCCAATTCAATGCGGTCAACTTGTGGAACGATATAAGTTTGTTTTTTTTTCATGTTATCAGAGCTTTAATAGTTAGACTGCAGAATTGTCAATTTACTATTCAAGCCCCATTACTCCTTAAGAGTAATGTGACCTGAATTTTGCAAACAAAACAACGCTTTTCTTAGTTAAAAAAAATCAATCAATAATTATTTTTATGGTTATGCTCTTACCTTCATTCGTCAGTTTTACTAAATAAGCACCGGCTGGTAAGTTATTATTTCCCTGAGTATTTGTTCCTGTCAGATTTCTTGAGATTACTTTCTGACCTACAGCATTAAATACTTCAAGTGTTTCTCTGTTTGTTGAACCATTTACTACAATCTGACCGTTACGTGTTGAAATCCACACATTTCCGTTATTTTCAGGATTGGTTCCGGTTGCTGTCGAAGGTGCTTTGAACATAAGGGTGAATCGACTGGTATTATTGTTCGTTGCATCCGAAGTGAAAGAATAACTGCTGCCATCGCTCAGGTCTGTAGTTACAGGATTATTTATATCAAGATAGTCTTTCAGCATTATTTGTGTTCCGGCATCAAAGTTGCTAATCAGTGATGCTTTGATGGTAAAAGAATTAGTTTGACCGGTTGTAAATCCAAGTGGGATCTCCGTATCGTAAGGAATACTATTCAATCCATTAATAACCATTTGTTCACCTTCAACTAATGTGAATAGTTCAGGTATTGCTATATTTGCATTAGTCATTTTTGGAGAATCATAATTATCTGCTCCATTCAATGCATTCGGATTAGAATATAAAACCGTTTCGTCAGTATTAACACCATTCGATACTGCTAAACGCAAAACTTGTTGCACCGCATTTGTTTTAGAAGGTGACTTTAAACGGTTGGTGGCAACAGTCTGATCCTGATGTGAACGCATACTGTTATCAAAGCTCACCGAATTGGTTGCTGAAGTGGCACGAACCCAGAAAGCTTGCATAGGAGGAATTAAATTTGTAGCTCCATTTGTAGCTGTTTCTACACCACCATCCGTATTATAAGTTTGAAAAAGGTATACTCCTGTTCTTTTACTCCGATACCAAACAGATTTAAGCACATTGGAAAGTGTTGCTCCATCCCAGTCAAGATAAGAAGGATAAGGATTTCCTATTAAATTAAACCCTTTTTTCGTTGCACCTGTATAAGATAAATTACTTACTGATTGTGCTCCGGTATTTAAGGTGCCACCATTGAAAACCAGGGTAGTATTTTGTGCCGGTGATACGGCGATATATCCTTTCATTACATCCATGGTAGTTCCTGCATTTGTCCAAGTGCCATTTGATTCTATGTAGCTAACCAAATCATTGGTAGTGGCCGAAGTAATGGTACTGCTTAATGCCGTTGTCACAGGACTGGAAATATACCAGTTTCTTCCTGTTACACCTTTGGCAGTACTGCTTACATATTGCTGCACTGTGCTTGTACCATTTACAGTTAATCCGTGAGCGATAGTTGTATTTTTATCAACAAAAGTTCCTGTACCACTTGCATCACTGTTTAAATTTATGTTATTTACCGTAAGTGAATAACCATCAATCAGTATTACTTTTCCACCTCGTTCAATAGTAATATTATGAACGGTTCTATCAGCACCAATTGTTAAGTCCGCATTCGACGGAACTGAAATATCGGCTACCGGATTTGTAAGATCTGCTGAAGTTGCATTACTGCCCAAAGTAATAACCGGACGAGCAGCAATTGTCAAACTTTGACTTGCCTGAGTGGCTGCATTATAGTTTGTGCTGGAAGCCTGATCAGCATAAATGGTACATGTTCCAACTCCGACAATATGAATTTGGCCAATTCCCGAAATTGAGGCAACAGTAGCATCTGACGTTGAATACGAAATAGCATTAACTCCCGAAGTAGCGGAAGTTGCACCCGCAGCAAAATCAGCTTCTCCAATGGTTTTGCCAGTTGGCAAAGCTCCAAATGAAATGGTTTGAGAAGCAGTAGCTATGCTAAATGAAACTGCGCCCGAAGAAGCACTATTATAATATGAATCTGAATTTACGGTGGCTGTAACCGTATAAGTTCCGGCATTTGTAGGTCTTGTTGAAGTTGGATTATAAGCTGTTCCGGAATAGCTGTAAGTAACAGTTCCTGGAGATGCGGTGGTTACGCTATTTGGACCTTGAGCAGAGCCATTGTAAGTATAAGTTCCAACATTAACTGTTACTATCGGAGTTGTTTTGCTGAATTTCAGTTGTACACTATTGGATGTATAAACAACAGACCAACCAGTAGCCAGGCCAGTAATCGTAGCAAATGTGCCACTAATAGTTCCACTTGTACCAGACGATTTAATAATATCAATGGTAGTGCCATCTGCAGGTGTGAGTGCACTCATGGTTACAGCCAATGCACCAGAAACGGTGATTACAGCCGAGGTGGTGGAAGATATAATCTGATCGTAATCGGTACCGGCAGTGCTGATGCCGGTTACATTGATATTTGTAGTACCAGCCAGTGTTACAGAGTTGGTGAGGGTTACTTTTCCGTTAGCTGCAATCCCCCCAGGAGAAAAAACGCCTGAAGTAAATGTTGCTCCGGGTGTACCCGTATTAATCGTAACCGTATTGGCTGTTGAACCAGTAGTGATAGTACCGCCATTATTAGTAAAAGCTATCGCTGTATTACCCACAAGCATTGCAGACGTAGTGGTATTGTTTAAGTTAAGCACGCCATTGGTGCTATTGCTAAATGCTGCATTGTCTGTTCCTCCTGTTTTACCATTAATACTGCCGGATCCTATACTTATTGTTCCTGTGTTTGTAAGCGATGTTTTACTGTCGCCGAGTATAATGGCATTGGTAAGAGCAGTACCAGAGCCTACGGTAATAGTGCCGCTATTGCTAAAACTACCGCTTGCACCTGTCGAGAATGCCCTTAATACTGAAGCATCAGTAGTGGGATTAAAATTAATGGTTCCCGAGTTGGTCATTGTACAGGTGGCTTGCTGAAAAACAATTAAACTTGGGTTGTTGCCGGCGTTAGCCACAGGTGCACCGGTGGCACTAATCGTACCCTGGTTATCAAGTATTGCTGTTAAATTATTTCCAACAAGATGTATCGGGTTTGGGATTGTGCCGCTGAAATTTAACTTGCCTTTATTAACGAACTTACATGAACCGGAGGTTTGTGGTTGAATAAGTATTCCATAACCTGCAGAAGATGATCCAATATAATTCATTGTTACACTCTGATCGATAGTTAAAATTTTATTTGAACCGGCAATTCTCATAAATATAGCAATTAAAGGTGTTCCTATTGACCCAACTGATAATGTACCACTACCGGTAATTAGGGCATCGCTGGCACCACAGTCAATAACAAAAGCAGTACTTACGTTATTTGGTATAAGGTTAATCGTACCACCGGTAGTAAAAGTAGCTTGTAATCCGGCATCAGTCTGCGATAAACTGATACAAGTGGCAGTAGTAGCTCCTGCCGAAACATCTATTGTCAAGGTTCCGCTATTATTAAAAGAGCTGGCTTCCTTAAAAGCACCCGCTGAATTACCAAGACTAAGACCAGCTCCTGTTCCTGAAGCAATAGCATTGGTAATACTTACCGTTCCGGCAGTGTTATTAATAACCCCGCCCTGTAGAAGACAAGCCGGATTGCTGGCGGTCCCAACAATTTGATTTATGGACAAGATACCACCCGTGATATTCAAAATAGATGCTGCCGTACCCGATGAGTTCAATATTAAGCGGTTGATAGTAATGACATCGCCTGCCTGAATAACAACTGTTTTACCTAAAACAGTAACATTTTCTGTTGAGCCTGGAACATGACCCAAATCCCAATTTGAAGGGACATTCCAATTTCCACCTGAAGCTCCGGTAAAATTGATGTTAGCATTATATTTCAAACTTACAGCATTGGCAGAATATACCAATGCCCAACCTGGAGACAAGCCGGTAACCGAGCTAAATGTGCCAGTAATTGTTCCACTCGTACCCGATGATTTTATAATATCGATAGAAGTGCCAATTGCAGGTGCAGACACACTCATAGTAAGTGCCAATGTTCCCGAAAGGGTAATCACAGCCGAGGCGGTAGATGATATAATTTGATCATAATCGGTACCGGCAGTGGTGTTGCCGGTTACATTGATATTGGTAGTACCAGCCAGCGTTACAGAGTTGGTGAGGGATATTTTTCCGTTAGCCGCATTTCCTCCCGGAGAAAATGCGCCCGAAGTAAATGTGGCTCCGGGTGTACCGGTATTTATCGTAACCGTATTGGCTGTTGAGCCGGTCGTAATGGTACCACCGTTATTGTTTAAGGCTATCGCTGTATTGCCCACAAGCGTTGCTGACGCCGTGGTATTACTTAAGTTCAACACGCCATTTGCATTATTATCAAATGTGGCATTGCCTGTTCCTGTTGTGCCAGTAATATTGCCGGAACCAATACTTATTGTGCCAGTGTTAGTAAGCGATGTTTTACTGTCGCCGAGGATAATAGCATTGGTGAGCGTTGTACCAGAGCCTACGGTAATGGTGCCACTATTGCTAAAACTACCGTTTGCAGTATTTGAGAAAGCCCTTATTACGGTGCCATCGGTAGTCGGATTAAAATTAATAGTACCGGAGTTGGTCATTGTGCAGGTGGCTTGCTGAAAAGTAATTAGGCCGGAGCTTGCACTTGCTGGTGCACCTGTACCTTTAATCGTTCCCTGATTATCAAATTTTGCAGTTAAACTATTTCCAATAAGTTGTATCGGGTTAATAATCGTACCACTTAAATTCAGTGTACCTTTGTTAACAAAAGTACTTGAACCAGAGGTGGTTGGTTGAATAAGTATTCCAAAACTTGCAGAAGAAGATCCGATATAATTCACGGTTACATTCTGATTGATAGTTAAAGATAAATTTGACCCTGCAATTCTTATCAATGTGGCAATTAAGGGTGTTCCGACTGTTCCCGCTGATAGTGTACCACTACCGTTAATTAAAGCATCACTGGCAGTTACATCAATAACAAAAGCTGTACTTACAT
>JBAXMR010000063.1:0-26719 GCA_037134195.1 Paludibacter sp.
AAAAAATCCAATTACACTAATTGGACTATTTTATAAATACATTTGGTATAATTCATTACTCGTTTTTTTTATGAGCCGAGATTTTTTAAGAAAGCAAGCCTTTTTAATATAATATAAGAAGCAAATACTAATATCCCTTTTCTAATAATAATGTTCTGGTTGGTTGATCACAAACTTCAGATGGACCATAATACTGAACGGGTCCGGGATAAACATAGCTTGATTTTTCATCAGCCCAGTCTTCACGTTGTGAAGCAAAGAATTTAAAAGGTGCACCATCAAGCAATACCAATGCCTTTTGAATAACCGGTTTCATTTTTCCATGTCGTTTTTCCATATTCATCATCATAGTAATAGGCACTCCACCTGCAATCCATTCAGCAGCAGGTGCAGTCAGATTAAGAACTGATGACATATAACCAGTTTTCCCTTCAGAAATAAGTAATGACGCTGTATAACCTAAAGAATAAGTGTAGTCGGCATCAAAATTTGAAGGTATGGCACAACGTCCTTCATATCCGAAGAAGTGGTTAATGGCTGAAAATTTACCATTATATTTTTTCTCAGCTTTGAGTTGTGCCAAACGTTTTCCAACCATTTCAATCAACAATTTTTCAGTTTCAATAAGTGAAACCTGAACATTTCCGTGTGGGTCACGGTCAAGAGTTAATTGTTTGGCAATTCCTTTTGGAAGACTGCGGTAAATCTCACAACTTTCGGTACTCAACATACCCTTAACATACTCACGTTTTTCTTCATCGCCGTTTAAAGCATTGAAGTCTTCATTATGTGCCAGTAAATCATTCAGTTCAGAAATTAGGTTTTTCATAGCTGGAATAAATTCAATGAGTCCTTCAGGAATCAAAATTGTACCGAAGTTTAGTCCATGTTTAGCACGGTGAACAACTACTTTTACAATGTTTTCAACTACATCGTTCAATGTCATATTTTTTGCTTCTACCTCTTCTGAAACAATACAAATATTTGGTTGACTTTGCAAAGCACATTCTAACGTAATATGAGAAGCAGATCTACCCATTAAACGGATAAAGTGCCAATATTTCTTTGCAGAATTGGCATCACGTTGTATATTACCAATCAACTCCGAATAAACTTTACAAGCAGTATCAAAACCGAATGAAGTTTCAATCATTTCGTTTTTTAAGTCTCCATCAATTGTTTTTGGACATCCTATAACCTGTATTCCGGTATTTTTCTGAGAATAGTATTCTGCTAAAACACAAGCATTTGTATTTGAATCGTCACCACCAATAATCACAATAGCATTAATGCCAAGTTTTTTGCAAATTTCAGCACCTTTTTCATATTGTATTTCATCTTCTAATTTAGTTCGACCGGAACCAATAATGTCAAAACCACCGGTGTTGCGGTATTCGTCAACAACCTCTTTTGTTAGTTCGATATATTGATGATCAACCAATCCACTTGGACCACCCAAAAATCCATACAATTTGTTGTCAGAATTTAATGCTTTTAATCCGTCATAAAGTCCTGAAATTACATTGTGTCCACCCGGTGCTTGTCCACCTGAAAGAATTACACCAACTCCAACAATCGGATTTTCTTTCGTTTCACCTGGTTCAAAAGAGATAAGAGGCATTCCGTACGTGTTAGGAAATAATTCCTTGATTTCATTTTGGTCTGCAACTGATTGGGTTGTTGCACCTTCTTTAAGCACTACATTTCCTTTTAGAGCTGCTGGTAATTTTGGTTGATAAGTTGATCGTGCAATCTGCAGAGGACTTTTAGACATTGGTTTCATAAAATGTATTTTTATAATAATTTGATATTCTACTATATAGTTTTGTGAGAAATCGTTTGCAAAATTAAAGAAAAAATTCTATAATTCAAGGGAAATGAATGTTGCAATTTTGTTATAATTTTCAAATTTTTTGTTATAGGATTAAAGTGCTATCATTATAAAGGTGCATTTTTTTGAATAATAATTCTTGTTTCTTTGATAATTTATGCTCAGTAGTTTCTGTTTCATTCCTATGTTGAATAATTAAAAGTAACATGATTGTTTCAGAAAGTTCCTTTATTATCAAAATATAAAGTTTAAAAGTCAAAAATTGCAACTTCTAATAGTCAAGTAATGAATATCTTTGCACCTACTTTAAAAAAATAATATGAAAAACAAATCTTTCCTTGCATTTGACCTTGGTGCAACGAGTGGGCGTTCTATTTTGGGAACAATTGAACATGGAAGACTCCAAATGAAGGAGTTGACGCGTTTCCCCAACCAGATTCTTCAAATCGGTAATCATTTTCATTGGAACATTTATTCTTTGTTTGAACATCTCAAAGCGGGATTGGTTGCAGCCAAAAAAGAAGGAGTAGAGATAACTTCAATTGGTATTGATACTTGGGGTGTAGATTTTGCCCTGTTAGCTGAAGATGGTTCAATATTGGGTGCTCCCTACGCATATCGTGACCCACACACTGTTGGTGCTCCCGAAAAATATTTCGAAATAGTCCCCCGCGAAAAAGTATACGACCTTACCGGAATTCAGGTGATGAATTTCAATAGTTTGTATCAACTTTTTGCATTGAGTCAGGCAGATAACTCATTGTTGAAAGCCACTAAAGAAATTCTATTTATGCCGGATGCATTGGCTTATATGCTTACCGGCAATAAAGTGGTGGAATATACCATTGCTTCTACTTCACAAATTTTAAATCCACGTACCAAACAATTCGAAGCCGAATTACTTGAGAAAGCAGGAGTTTCGCCTTCTATTTTGGGCGAAATTGTTATGCCTGGTCATGAAATTGGCACCTTGCGTGACGATTTAGCTGAAGAAAGCGAATTGGGCAAAGTAAAAGTGGTGGCAGTTGCCGGACACGATACGGGTGCAGCTGTTGCAGCAGTTCCTGCATCGAATGAAAATTTTGCTTACCTTAGCTCCGGAACCTGGTCGCTCATGGGTATTGAAGTAAAAGATGCCATTATCAATGAAGAAACATTTGCATTGAACTTCACCAATGAGGGTGGGGTAGAAGGGACAACCCGCTTCCTGAAAAATATTACAGGCATGTGGTTATTGGAACAATGCCTGAAAGAATGGAAAAAAGAAGGAATAACTTACGCTTACGAAAAGTTGGTGCAAATGGCTGATACAGTTCCTGCATTTCAATCTATGCTCGATACAGATCATCCTTCATTTGCTAATCCACTTAGTATGACCGCTGCAATTGTGGAATATTGCGAAATAACAGGACAAACTGCCCCATCAAGTCATGCTGAATTTGTACGCAGTATTTTTGAAAGTCTTTCATTGAAATACAAATATGTGATTAATATATTAAAAGGTCTGGCTCCGTTTCAAATTGAAAAACTACATGTAATTGGTGGTGGTTCAAAAAATCCGTTGTTGAATCAATGGACTGCAAATTCAATTGGGATACCTGTAATTGCAGGACCTTCGGAAGCTACTGCGATTGGGAATATTATGATTCAGGCTAAAGCTGCCGGATGCGTTGATTCATTGCAGGAAATGCGTCAGATTATTGGGGAATCTGTTCAGTTAGACGAATTTTTGCCACAAAATCCAGAAGTGTGGGCCGAAGCTTACAATAAATTTGTGTCTGTAACTGGTTTAAAATAATACTAATTAAATTATGATTGTTCAAGTTTTTCAATCGTAAATTGTAAATGAATAAATTGTAAATAAATATATGGCTGTAGTAGTTATTCTGCCTAAACAAGGGCAATCGGTTGAGAGTTGTATCATCACCGAAATCAAAAAGAAAAAAGGTGATACCGTAAAAAAAGGTGAAGTTTTGTTCGCTTACGAAACTGACAAAGCTTCGTTCGAAGAAGAATCACCTGCTGATGGTGTGGTATTGGAAAGTTTTTACAACGACGGCGACGAAGTTGCAGTGCTATTGGACATGATGGTTATCGGTCAACCCGGTGAAGAAGCCCCCCTTACTCCCCCCGAAGGGGGGAAACCCGTGGTCTCTGAACCAGTTGCAAAAGTTGATGAGCCGGTAATAATTAAAGAAGTAGAGACAAAACAGGTTTCTTCAACCCCCCTTCGGGGGGCAGGGGGGCTTTCTCCACGCGCTAAAAACCTAGCCGCAAAAGAAGCTCTGAATGCTAGCGAACTGGCCGGTTCAGGACCAAGCGGTCGTGTAATTGAAAAAGACGTATTGGCTGCATTGGAAAACCGTCCGAAACTGACGCCGTTGGCTAAGAAAATTGCTGCCGAAGAAGGTATTCAACCACAAGGTGCAGGTTCTGGTCTTGCCGGAACTGCAAAAGCTGCCGACCTCTTGCCACCACCTGCAAATGCTGTTTACGGAGTGGATTACGAAGACAAAAAGCTATCGAATATGCGCAAAATCATTGCCAAATCGATGCACGCTTCGTTGCAAAACTCAGCGCAACTTACTCACCATTTGGGAGCCGATGCGCGTAACATCCAAAACCTGCGCAAAAAAGCCAAAAAAGCATTCGAAGCCGGAACTTTGTCGGCCAATTTGACTATAAACGATTTCGTATGCTTTGCAGTAGTAAAAGCATTGAAGAAATTCCCGAATGTAAACTCGCATTTCTTAGGCGAATCCATGCGTTTGTTCAACAAAGTTCACCTCGGACTGGCTGTTGACACCGAGCGTGGTTTGATGGTTCCTGCTGTGCGCAATGCCGACGATTTATCAATTATTGGTTTGTCAAATCAGTTGAAAGAAGTAGCCAATGCATGTAAGAAAGGTGCTATTTCGCCTGAATTATTGGCCGCCGAAGCGGCTACATTCACCGTCTCTAACCTTGGAGCTTACGGTGTTGAAATGTTTACTCCGGTAATTAATCTGCCACAATCGGCTATTTTGGGTGTGAACACCATTGTTCCACGTCCGAAAGATTTGGGTGATGGCGTATATGGTTTTGTGCCTTATATCGGCTTGAGCTTGACTTATGATCACCGCTCGTTGGATGGAGGCGAAGCAACACGCTTTTTGAAACAGATTGCCATTGAAATTGAAACATTGGAATTGGATATATTCTAAGATGATATTTCGAACCACATTAGAAACAATAGTTGATTTATTTGAATTTGAGTATTATTTCTATTGTGCCTATTGTGGTTTAAAAATTGTAAATTTGAGGCTTCTATATATTCAATTGTAAATAGTAAATGATAAAATAGTAAATAAATTTATGTTTGATTTAATCATTATCGGTGGTGGTCCGGCCGGATATGTAGCTGCAGAACGTGCAGGACATAAAGGACTGAAAGTTTTATTGTTCGAGAAAAAAAGTATGGGCGGTGTGTGTCTCAACGAAGGTTGTATTCCTACCAAAACATTGCTTTACAGTGCTAAAACGTACGAAAATGCGTTGCACGGTGATAAATATGGCGTTTACGGTGACAATATCCGTTTTGATTTCGGTAAAATTGTTGCTCGCAAAAATAAAGTGGTGAAAAAACTTGTTGCCGGTGTTGAAGGTAAAATGAAAA
The DNA here is from genome assembly GCA_037134195.1 of Paludibacter sp. Classification (GTDB taxonomy): domain Bacteria; phylum Bacteroidota; class Bacteroidia; order Bacteroidales; family Paludibacteraceae; genus Paludibacter. The sequence continues at coordinate 5,487 of JBAXMR010000063.1, forward strand.
TGCAGCACATAACGGTTGTAAAAGGCGAAGCAACAATTGTTGGTCGCAGCCCAAAAGGTGTGGAAGTAACCGCTGGTGGCGAAAGTTACTTAGGTGCTAACTTGCTTATTTGTACCGGTTCTGAGGCATTCGTTCCACCTATTCCCGGATTGGCTGAAGCAGGCGATATTATCCTCACTAACCGCGAAATCCTGGATTTGAAAGATCAACCAAAATCATTGGTCGTTATCGGTGGTGGAGTTATCGGAATGGAGTTTGCAAGTTTTTATAACAGTCTTGGTACCAAAGTAACCATCGTTGAAATGCTTCCTGAGATTTTGGGCGGTTTAGACTTCGAAATTTCGGCTATGCTTCGCGATATTTACAGCAAAAAAGGAATTGAATATAACCTGAATGCCAAAGTAGTAAAAATCGATGGCAACAACGTTATTTTCGAAAAAGACGGAAAAACAGAAACTATCGAAGGCGAAAAAATCCTTGTCAGCGTTGGTCGTCGTGCGGTAACGAAAGGTTTCGGATTGGAAAATCTGAACGTGGAGTTGTTCCGTGGTGGTATCAAAGTGGACGAAAAAATGCGTACCAATGTGCCTAACGTTTTTGCGGCAGGCGACGTAACCGGATTCTCGTTGTTGGCTCACACAGCCAGTCGCGAAGGCGAAGTGGTGGTGAACAACCTCACCGGACGTGCTGACAAGATGCGTTACGATGCAATTCCGGGCGTGGTTTATACCAACCCTGAAGTAGCTGGTGTTGGCGAAACAGAAGAATCGGCTAAAGCAAAAGGTATCGACTACAAAGTGGCTAAGTTGCCAATGGCTTATGCAGGACGTTTCGTTGCCGAAAATGAAGGTGGCTCGGGACTTTGCAAAGTGTTGGTAGGTGCTAAACACGGCGAAGTAATCGGTGTTCACATGCTTGGTAATCCTTGCAGCGAAATGATTTACGGAGCTTGCATGGCCATCGAACAGGAAATGACACTGGTGGAAATGGAAGAAGTGGTATTCCCTCACCCAACCGTTAGCGAAATATTTAAAGAAACAATTTTTGCGTTTTAATCAGAATAAAAAAACAAATAAACCAATAATACAATGCCAAAAGTACAATTTATTGACCCGGCAGAAGCCCGCAAACCGGGATTCGTGGAATTTCAACCTATTCCAGTAAATCAGTATCAAAAAACCGTCAAAGACGAAAAAGGTAATTTTACCAACGAAGAGTTCAAAACCATTTATCACGACATGGTGTTGATTCGTGAGTTCGAAACTATGATTAACCAGATTAAAATTGCTGGTGCATACAACGGAACTCCTTACAATCACCCTGGTCCGGCTCACTTGTCTATCGGACAGGAATCGGCAGCAGTAGGTATGGCGTGGACATTGACCGTTGACGACTATATTTTCGGTAGCCACCGTTCACATGGAGAAATTCTTGCTAAAGGGATGTCTGCTATTCATAAATCAGACGATAAATTCCTGATGGATGTAATGGAATCGTTCTTCGATGGCGCTGTGTTGGCTGTTGTAAAGAAAGACTTTACAGGTACTACTAAGGAATTGGCTCGTCGCTTCCTCGTTTACGGTACATTGGCCGAAATCTTTGCCCGTGTAACCGGTTTCAATCGCGGATTGGGTGGTTCTATGCACGCTTTCTTTACGCCATTCGGAGTTTATCCTAACAATGCTCTTGTAGGTGGTTCAGGTGATATTGCCGTAGGTGCTGCTTTGTACAAAAAAGTAAACCGTCAGAAAGGTCTGGTAGTTGCCAACATTGGTGATGCTTCTATGGCTTGTGGTCCGGTTTGGGAAGGTATCACTTTTGCTTCTATGGATCAGTTCCGTCAGTTGTGGGAAGGTGATATGCAAGGTGGATTACCTGTAATTATCAATATTATGAATAACCAATATGGTATGGGTGGACAAACTGCCGGCGAAACCATGGGTTATGATATTGCTGCTCGTATAGGAGCAGGTGTAAACCCTGAGCAAATGCATGCTGAGCGTGTTGACGGTTACAATCCGTTGGCTGTTATCGACGCTTACAAACGCAAACGCGTTATTTTGGAAGAGAAAAAAGGTCCTGTTTTATTGGACGTATTGACATATCGTTACAGCGGTCACTCACCTTCTGATGCGTCTTCGTATCGTACCAAAGAAGAAGTGGAAGCATGGGAAGCACAAGATTGTATTGCTTCGTTTGGTAAACAATTGATCGATGCCAAAGAAGCTACACAAGCTGACCTTGATGCAACATGGGCTGATGTGAAAGCATTGGTGTATGATATGTTCCTGAAATCAATCGACGATGCTGTTTCTCCACGTATGACCAATGCTCAGGTTATTGGCGACATGATGTTCTCGAACGGTTCGGTGGATTCTATGTCGACTGCCACGCCTGACGTTTTGATGCCATTGGCTGAAAACTCACGTGTAAAGAAAATTGCGGCCAAAGAGCGTTTTGCTTTTGATGCTGATGGAAAACCTTTCAGCAAAATGAAACAATATCAGTTGCGCGACGGTATTTTCGAAGCTATGATGGATCGTTTCTACAAAGATGCATCATTGGTGGCTTATGGTGAAGAAAACCGCGATTGGGGTGGTGCATTTGCCGTTTATGGCGGTATGACTGAGGCATTGCCTTACCACCGTTTGTTCAACTCACCTATTGCTGAAGCGTCTATCGTGGGTACTGCCATTGGTTACGCCATGTGTGGTGGTCGTGTAGTTCCTGAAATCATGTATTGCGACTTCTTAGGTCGTTGCGGTGATGAGGTTTTCAACCAAATGCCTAAATGGCAATCGATGAGCGGTAACGTATTGAAAATGCCTATCACATTGCGTGTTTCGGTAGGTTCAAAATACGGTGCGCAACACTCGCAGGACTGGACTTCGTTGGTGACTCAAATCCCCGGTTTGAAAGTTTGTTTCCCCGTAACTCCTTACGATGCAAAAGGTTTGATGAACTCAGCTTTACAGGGAACTGACCCTGTGGTTTACTTCGAAAGCCAACGTATCTACGAAATTGGTGAGCAATTCCACAAAGGTGGTGTGCCAGAAGGTTACTACGAAATTCCATTCGGAGAACCGGACGTAAAGAAAGAAGGAAAAGACATTACGTTCCTGACCGTTGGTCACACATTATATCCTGCTTTGGCCGCTGCTAAAGAATTGGAAGAAAAATACGGCTTGAGCGCAGAGGTTATCGACGCACGCTCGTTGGTGCCATTCAACTACGAACAAGTGGTTGAGTCGGTGAAGAAAACAGGTAAAATCATTGTGGCCGGCGATGCTTGCGCACGTGGTTCGTTCCTGAACGACTTTGCAACCAACATCAGCACCCTTTGCTTCGACTACCTGGACGCTCCGGTTTGTGTACTTGGTTCACGCAACTGGATTACTCCGGCCTTCGAATTGGAAGATTCATTCTTCCCGCAAGTAAGCTGGTTCCTCGATATGATCAACGAACGCATCCAACCACTGGCAGGCTATGTTCCTGGTCAGAACTTTACCGATGCTGAGTTTATCCGGAGATCGAAATTGGGAGTTTAATTTTCAAACACTAAGGCACTGAGACCACTTAGATTCACAATTCTTATTAGTGTTTCTTTGTGTCCTTAGTGCCTTGATTTAATTTGTGATTTACCGATTAAAATTTGTTTAAAATATTTGTAATATGAAACAATTAATTCTCACAATAGTTTTTTTTGCATTTGCTTTTACGAGTAAAGCTCAAATAAATTTGGAACATACTTTTTCTGTAAATAATGGTTCCAGTTTATCTTGTTTTTATACCAATACAAAAGGAACAATGTTTTATATAACTCCTGACACTCTAACTAATCAGTTAAAAATATACAATACAGACTATTCCTTATATAAAAATATCACTATACCAAGGCAAATAGGATATTCTATGAATGTTTTGTTCTTAAGTGAACAACTTTTTAATTCTAATACTTCAATTGAGTTTGTTTGTCTCTTTTTAAAATACCAAACATCTGGAACATTAACTAAAATAGTGGTATATGATGAAAATGGTGCTGTACTTAAAGACTTTGGAACATATAACCAATATGTTTTTCCATTTTTATCTAATTATAACGGAGGAACTACGAAATTGATATTAATTAAGTATGATTCCTCAATTACTCCTACTGCATATGATATATATTCCTTAACCGGGACATTGCCTAATAAAGTTCCAGAAACAAGTATATCAGATGTGCAATCAGCATATCCAAACCCATCCAAATCTATAATAACTTTGCCCTATAAGTTGGAGAACAATAAAACCACAGTGATGAATATCTATAAATTAAATAGTCAAATGGTTGATTCAAAACAAATTGATTCTTCTTTTGATAAGATTCAATTAAATGTAAATTCATATCAACCCGGAGTCTATATTTATGAATATAATGGGGTTTCGAATAAGTTTATTGTTCAATAATATGTTGTGAAAATGGAAAATAAATATCTTGCAAATGCATTATTTTATGAAAAAAATGGATATAAATTCAGGAAGTATCTTGACTTAAAGTTAGATCGTTCAACAAAGAAATCACCAGATATAATGGTGATTATGATGAATCCTGGTTCTTCTGAACCTGAAAATGGAGTAGATAATAATAGCGTAGAATCTTTAGCTAAACAAGATAGCACTCAACATCAAATTAAGCAAGTTCTATTAAATTTGGGGTTTGAGTTTGCAAGAATTTTAAATTTATCAGACTTAAGAGAGCCTAAAAGCTATATTTTCTATTCTAAGATTAAGGAATTAGAGTTGAATGGAATTTGTCATTCAATTTTTGATTTAGAAAGAGTTGAGGAGTTTGAAGAATTATTTGTAAGGAATGTTCCTGTGATTTTAGCTTGGGGAGTTAATAAGAAATTGAGAAAACTTGCTGAAAACGCTATCTCAAGAATTAATGATGACAAGACTTATGGCATTTCTAAAAAAGGAGATAATTATGCCTATTATCATCCATTACCTCCAAATCAAGAATCACAAAGAAAATGGGTAAAGGATATAATTGATTTGATGAGGGAGAATTCGTGAAACTTCACAGAAATTTTCTATATGGCAATAACAGTCTGATTTATGTTACAGAAATTTTCTGCAAGGCAAAACGGAGCCATTTTATGTTAGAGAAAATTTCTGCAGGGCAAAACGGAGACAATTAGTGTTACAGAAAATTTCTGCAGGTTGAATGAGCGACATTTGGGGGTTGAGAAAATTTCTGCGGAATAAAAAGTATTCCGTTGAAGGTTCTACAGAATGTAGATTAAGCAATGGAACTTTTGCGAAGCTTCTACAAGATGCATATTAACGAACGAGTGTCAGTCGGACATTCTACAGATTTTAGAAGGATGAAAGGAGTTGATTTTGGGAATTTGAAGGATTTAATTGAGATATTGTTTAGTACAACAAACAATTATAATCGATAATTAGTTGTTGTAACAAACAAAACACTATATTTGCATCCTAAATTAAAATAATATGGATCAAATAATTGAAAAATTCAGGAAAAAGATTTCTTTTACAGAAACCGTTTTTGTTAGAAGCATATTGTCTGAAATAAACTGGGATGCTCGGTTAATTGGCATTAAAGGTGCTCGTGGAGTTGGTAAAACAACGGTTTTACTTCAATATATTAAATTGAAACTGGCTGATAAACTGGATACAAGCTTGTATGTAAGTCTGGATAATATATGGTTTAGCGATCATAAATTGCTGGATTTGGTTGATACGTTTGCCAAAAAAGGGGGTAACTATCTTTTTTTAGATGAAGTGCATAAATACCCGCAATGGTCGGTGGAACTTAAAAATATTTACGATGACTATCCTGAAATTAAGGTCGTATTTACAGGCTCATCATTGTTGGAAATATTAAATGCTCGTGCTGATTTGAGTCGAAGAGCAGTGGTTTATACCATGCAGGGGCTTTCGTTTCGGGAGTATTTGAATATGCAGCTTGGGACTGGTTTTGCGAATTATAAACTGGCTGATTTGCTTGACGGTCATGAAAATATTTCGCGTGATATTGTTGCTAAAGTTAAGCCACTTCAGTTTTTTCAGGGCTATTTGCAGGCAGGATATTATCCTTTTTTCAAAGAACAGCCTGATTTATATCATTTTCGGTTGGAAGAAGTGGTGAATATGATTTTGGAAGTGGAACTTCCCTTGCTTCGTAAGGTTGATGTATCTTATGTGAAAAAACTAAAGCAACTGTTGCTTGTCATATCCGAATCTGCTCCTTTTGTGCCCAATATTTCAAAGTTGGGTGAACGATTGGGGTTAAACCGACAAACTTTGCTTATGTATCTTTACTATTTAAGTGAAGCGCATTTGACCTATTCGATATATAAAGATGCTCATGGAATAAGTATCTTACAGAAACCGGATAAGCTTTTTCTTGAAAATACGAATTTGATGTTTGCACTAAAAGCAGAAAGCCTGAATACCGGAAATGCCCGTGAAACATTTTTTGCAAATCAGCTGCGAAATAGTCATTTGGTTGAGTTTTCGGCACAAAGCGATTTTCTGATTGATGGAAAATATACTTTTGAAATTGGTGGTAAAGCTAAATCGAAACGTCAATTGAAACATCTGTCCGACTCTTATGTCGCAGCCGATGATATTGAATATGGTTTTGATAACAAAATACCTTTGTGGTTATTTGGTTTCTTGTATTGATGGTGATATTTAATCTTATTTTTATGGAAATCAACACGAGTATTAAGTTATTTGAATCGAAAAAGATTCGCACACATTGGGATGAAACGGAGGAGAAATGGTATTTCTCAGTCATTGATATTGTAGAGGTATTGACTGAAAGTTCAGTTCCAAAACGTTATTGGAGTGATTTGAAAAAAAAAATTATCACCGAAGGAAGTCAAGCGTACGAAAAAATCGTACGCTTGAAAATGCAAGCAGAAGATGGAAAAATGCGTGAAACTGACGTTGCTGACACAGAGTCATTATTACGTATTATTCAATCCATTCCTTCGCCCAAAGCTGAACCATTCAAGCAATGGTTAGCCAAAGTTGGTTACGAGCGGATGCAGGAATTGCAAGACCCAGCTCAAAGTTTAGACCGAGCACGTGAAAATTGGCAGCGGTTGGGAAGAAGCGAAAAGTGGATTCAACAGCGCATGACAGGGCAGGAAACCCGTAACAAACTGACTGATTATTGGAAAGATGCCGGAATAAAAGAACAAGATGAATTTGCGCTGTTGACTAATATCATTCATCAGGAATGGACGGACTTGACGGTGAAACAGCATAAAGAATTGAAAGGCTTGAAAAGTCAGAACTTGCGTGACCACATGAGCGAAGCGGAATTGATTTTTACTGCATTGGCAGAACTTTCGACTCGTCAGATTGCAGAAACCGATGAAGCCAAAGGGTTGCAAGAAAATGCCAAAGCCGGAAAAATGGGTGGAAAAGTAGCCAAAAATGCCCGCAAGGAACTTGAGTCAAAAACAGGAAAAAATGTGCTAACAGGTGAAAACTTTTTACCTCCTGCAAAAGAAAAAAGCCCCCTAAATCCCCCGAAGGGGGACTTAAAGACGAAGTCTCTTTGAAAGAAATTGATTAAATAATGAAAATAGAGCATTATATCATTAAATAAATATATACAGTAATAACATATAAAACTAATCTTCAAGACCCCCCTTCGGGTGAACCAACGGTCAACGACCGAATGGAGTTAATTAGGGGACTCATTATTATGAAAAAAGTAAACGCACATCTCCACACACCTTACTCGTTCAGCGCATTCACTGAACTGAATCATGCGCTCGACATGGCTGTTGCCGAAGGTGTAAAAGTGGTAGGTATAAATGATTTTTATACTACTGCAGGCTACGAAGCTTGGGCAGTTGGTTGTAAGGAACGCGGCTTGTATCCGTTGTTCAATATAGAGTTTATCAGCCTGAACGAGGCCGACCAAAAAGCCGGTTTGCGTGTGAACGATCCCGGAAATCCCGGTCGCACGTACCTGAGCGGTAAAGGTCTTTCGTATCCGTTCCAGTTGGCTGAGCCTTTTGCTACGCAATTGGCTGATGTACGAGCCGAAGCCAATGCACAGGTTGAAGCTATGTGTGGCAAGGTAAATGAGATTCTGACTGCGAATAACGCAGGTTTTACCCTGGACTTCGAGTGGATTAAAAACGACCTTACCAAAGGTTCTATCCGCGAGCGCCATTTGGCAAAAGCTTTGCGCCTGAAAGTGTACGAAGCTTGCGGAAACGATGAAGCGAAGATTCAGGAACTTTTCGGGAAACTATTTGCCGGAAAAGAACTAAAATCGGGCATCAACGACATTGCCGGAGTTGAAAACGAAATCCGTGGCAACTTGCTCAAAGCAGGTGGTGGTGCTTTTGTTCCCGAAGATCCAAAGGCATTTTTGCCTATGCAAACCGTTTGCGATATTATCGTGGCGGGCGGCGGGATACCAACTTATCCGTTTTTGGCTGATGATGCCAAAGGTGGTTATACCGATTTCGAAGGCGATTTGGAAAAAGTGGCAAAGCAATTGACCGAGCGTGGTTTCCATTCGGTGGAATTTATCACTACCCGCAACGGGGTGGAATTGTTGGAAAAATATGCCAGCTATTTACACGACCAGGGTTTCGTAGTGACATTCGGTAGCGAGCACAACACGCCTGCCATGGAACCTATTGAGCTTTTTGCGCGTAACAGCACGCCGCTTACCGACCGTTTGTTGCAAATCAACTACGAAGGTGTGTGCGTGGTAGCGGCTCACCAACATTTGGTTGCACAAGGCTTGCGCGGTTACGTGGATGCCAACGGACAAGCTGATCGTAGCAAACGTGCTGAGTTTATAAAATTAGGGGATGAATTGATAACAGCCCCCTAAATCCCCCGAAGGGGGAATATTGAATTAGTAGGAAGTTTTGTAGAACTAATTAAAACACAATGAATAATACAGAAAACAACGATAATCGCTCTCTTACTCCTCCTTCAGGGGGCTGGGGGGCAGCTTTGACTGATTTAATTTCAATATCGCAATTTTACGGCCGTGATAGCCGTTTTGTTATTGCAGGTGGTGGAAATACATCGTACAAAAACGCAGAAAAACTGTGGGTAAAAGCCAGCGGTTCATCATTGGCAACCATTACCGAAGAAGGTTTTGCAGTGCTCGACCGTGCTAAACTGAACCTCATGTCCGACAAAGTGTACAGCGCAAATGCGGTTGAACGTGAAGAACAGGTAAAAAATGATTTGGTCGATGCTACCATTACCAAAGGCAAGCGCCCGTCGGTGGAAACATCGATGCACAACGTGATTGACTTTGCCTTTGTGGTACACATGCACCCAACTTTGGTGAACGGTTTGATGTGTGCGAATAACGCTCAGGCTGACTTACAAAAGTTGTTTGGCGCCAAAGCATTGTATATTGAATATACCGATCCGGGCTACGTGCTGTTCAAAAAAGTGGAAGATGCCATCAAAGCTTTCCGTGCAGAGGATGGTGCCGAACCTGCTGTTATCTGGTTGCAAAACCACGGAATTTTTGTTGCTGCCAACAGCATTGAAGAAGTAAAAGTGCTTTACGATAAAATTCTGACTACTCTTAATGATAGCCTCACTTCAAGTGAGACTATCATTAAAATATTCAATGAACCTCGTGCTACTTGTAGCTGCACCGAACAAATCCTTCCGGGCATTCGCATGATGCTTTCAAAAGAAGGTTTGAAAACCCTGAAAGTGCGCAAAAATGCGTTGGTAAAACATTTCTACGATACCGAAGAAGAGCAGGCAAAAATTGCCAAACCATTTACTCCTGACGCGATTGTTTATTGCAAATCGAACTATATTTTCAGCCCCCTAACCCCCGAAGGGGGAAATGAAGAAAGCATAAATAATTTTCTTTCTGATATGAAAGAACGTATTCATGACTTCACTCAAAAATTTGGATATCAACCAAAGGTAATTTTAATTAAAGGAATCGGATTGGTAGCTGTAGGCGATAATGCTGCTCAGTGCGACATTATTCTGGACGTGTTCGAAGATGCGATGAAAATAGCTTATTATGCTGAATCATTTGGCGGTCCTCACCCAATGACGCAAGCGCAAATCGACTTTATCGACAACTGGGAAGTGGAAAACTACCGTCGCAGTGTGGCGGCAGGTGGAGCAGCCGGTCGTGCCGAGAATAAAACCATTATCGTAACCGGTGCCGCCCAAGGTTTTGGAGAAGGAATTGCTCGCTGCTTGTTGCAACAAGGTGCTAACATCGTAGTTGCCGACATGAACGAAGCGGTTGGACGTGCTACTGTAGAGCGTTTCAACGGTATGGCAAAAAGTAATCGTGCCATTTTCGTAAAAACAAACGTGAGCGAAATTCCAAGTATCGAAAACCTTGTTCACGAAACCATTTGTAACTTTGGAGCTATCGATACGTTTATCAGCAATGCAGGTGTGCTGCGTGCCGGTGGTTTGGAAGATATGACTCCAGAAGATTTCGAATTCGTAACAAAAATCAACTATAACGCCTATTTCTATTGCACCAAAGTAGTTAGCCGCGTTATGAAGTTGCAAACCAACTATGCACCGGAGTATTATGCCGACATTATTCAGGTAAATTCTAAATCGGGATTGCGTGGTAGCAAAGCAAATTTCGCTTATGCCGGTGGAAAATTTGGTGGCATTGGTCTGACTCAATCTTTTGCATTGGAACTGGCTCCATTCCGCATCAAGGTGAACTCTATTTGCCCGGGTAATTTCTACGAAGGTCCACTGTGGAGCGACCCTGAAAACGGACTTTTCGTACAATATTTAAATGCCGGAAAAGTGCCCGGTGCTAAAACTATAGATGATGTAAAAGCGTTTTATCTTGCACAAGTTCCTTTACAAAAAGGCTGCTCGCCTGAGGACGTTACCAAAGGTGCCCTTTACCTGATGGAACAATGCGGCGAAACCGGACAGGCATTGCCAATTACCGGTGGGCAGGTGATGCTTTCGTAGACAAAAGAGCAAAGACAAAAGAGCAAAGACAGGAAATATGCATAATTTCAGGAAGTTGACTATTTGGATTAAATCGATGGATTTAGTTACTGAAATTTATCAGTTAACGAACACTTTTCCACAGCACGAGAGATTTGGTTTAATGTCTCAAATGCAGCGTGCAGCTGTTTCTGTTCCTACAAATATTGCTGAAGGTTCTGCAAAAACGAGTAATAAAGATTTTGCCCGCTTTTTAGAAATTTCTGTTGGTTCATTGCTAGAATTGGAAACCGAACTAACAATCGCTTTAAATTTAAAATACATTGATTCAATGATTTTTGAGAAGACTCAGAATGAAATTATTGAACTTCAAAAAATGATAACAGGATTTAAAAATAAATTAGAATAAAGAACAAAGATGAAAGAGCAAAGACAAAAATATCTGTCTTGACTCTTTGCTCTTTATTCCAAAAAACTAAATAATATCAACCAAAATAAATTGCAAATTTAAAGACGAAAGTAACTGTCTTTACTCTTTGTTCTTTATTCTACAAGTCTAAAAAAAATGCAAACAAAAGCAATCCGTTTATATGGCAAAAAAGACCTTCGCTTAGAAGAGTTCGAATTGCCACAGATTAAAGACAATGAAATTCTGGCGAGAGTAGTTTCTGATTCGCTGTGTATGTCGTCGTACAAAGCGGCTACGCAAGCTACCGACCACAAACGTGTTCCAAACGATATTGCCGAAAATCCGATCATATTTGGTCATGAATTTGCGGGCGAATTGGTACAAATCGGTTCAAAATGGGCTGATAAATTCAGTGCCGGAGATAAATTCTCGATCCAACCGGCTTTGTATTACGAAGATGGTCCCGTGGGCGTGTTAAGTGCACCGGGTTACAGCTACCAACACATTGGTGGTGATGCAACATACGTGATTATCCCGAACGAGGTAATGGAAAAAGACTGTTTGCTGGCTTACAAAGGCGAAGGGTATTATCCCGCTTCGTTGGCCGAACCGCTTTCGTGCGTAATTGGTGCAATGCATGCCAACTATCACACTACTCCCGGAAGCTATGTGCACAAAATGGACATTGTAGATGGTGGTAAAATGGCTGTTTTGGCCGGAGTTGGTCCAATGGGATTGGCTGCGATCAACTACGTGCTTCGTCGCGATGACCGCAAACCGTCAGTGTTGGTGGTAACCGACGTAGATCAAACCCGTTTGGATCGTGCTGCACAGTTTTATAGCGTTGAATTTGCTGCTTCACGCGGTATCGATTTGAAGTATATCAATACAGGTAAAATGGAAAACCCGGTAGAAGAACTGAAAGCTATTACCGGCGGATACGGATACGACGATGTGTTTGTATTTGCTCCTGTAAAACCGGTGGTGGAGCAGGGCGATGCTATTTTGGCATTCGACGGTTGTTTGAACTTCTTTGCAGGCCCAAGCGATCCAAACTTTGCTGCAACATTCAATTTCTACAATGTACACTATGCCTACACGCACGTAGTGGGAACCAGCGGTGGAAATACCGACGACATGGTGGAAGCGCTCGATATGATGTCGAAAGGACTTGACCCTGCCGGATTGGTTACTCATATTGGAGGTTTAGGAGCTGTTATTGAAGCAACTAAACATTTACCAGAAATTCCGGGTGGAAAAAAACTGATTTACACACACGTAGATATGCCATTAACACCGATTTCGGACTTTGCCAAACTGGGTGAAACGAACGAAGTGTACAAAACACTGGCTGAAATGTGTGACAAGAATCTGGGCTTGTGGAGCATTGAAGCAGAAGCTTTCCTGCTCGCAAATGCCAATAAATTGTAAACAAAAATTTTAAAATGAGTTTTGAACCTGAATATTTTGTCTGATGTCTTTGTTCTTTGCTCTTTAATCTAAAATAAAATGAAACAATTAGATGTAAAATTGATGCATCCGAAAGAACAGATTAATGTGATTATCGGACGTATTTATCGAAGTGGAATGACAACCACTTCAGGTGGAAACATTTCCATAAAAGATGGAAACGGTGATATTTGGATTACTCCTTCGGCGGTTGACAAAGGATCATTGACAGTGAAGGATATTGTGTGTGTGAAAAAGGACGGAACGGTGATTGGACAACACAAACCATCGTCGGAATTTCCATTCCATAAAGCCATTTTTGAAGCTCGTCCGGAATTGACGGCTATTATTCACGCTCACCCACCCGGACTGGTTGCTTTCAGCATTGCCCGCGTTGTACCCGATACCAGCATCGTTCCGCAGGCTCGTAAGATTTGTGGCGAAATAGGTTTTGCACCATACGGTTGCCCCGGAAGCGAAGATTTGGGTAAAAAAATTGCTGCTGAATTTAAGAACAAAAAATACAAAGCTGTTATCATGGAAAACCACGGCGTAGTGCTGGGTGGAACCGATATGATGGATGCTTACCAACGTTTCGAAACGCTGGAATTTTGCTGTCGTACTATTGTAAATGCCGGTCGGATAGGCAAAATTAATACGCTTACTGACGAACAGATTTCGAAATACATTAATCATTTTCCAAAGAATATAACTCCTTTTATGGATGTTGAATATCCATCGGACGAACGTGAAATTCGCACAGAAATGGTAAATATTATCCGTCGTGCCTGCGATCAGGGATTGATGATTTCTACTTATGGAACTGTTTCAGTTCGCTGGAAAGATAACGACTTTTTGATTACACCACGCGATGTTGCCCGTTGGGATATTCTGCCGAAGAATATCGTTCAGGTAAAAAATGGGATGGCCGAAGCCGGTAAAGAACCAAGTCGTTCGGTGGCACTTCATCACCGCATTTACCAGCTTTATCCGCATATTAATTCTATTATTACCACGCAGCCTACCAACCTGATGGCTCATGCGGTAAGTCACCAGAAATTTGATGTGCGTACCATTCCCGAAAGTTGGATTTTCCTACAGGATGTACCATCAATTCCGTTCGAAAGTTTATATAACGACACTGAGGTGATTGCGGAAATGTTTGCTAAAAATCGCGTTATTATTGTTGAGAACGATTGTGTTATTGTAACCGGCAATAAACTGATTAATACTTTCGATTACCTGGAAGTGGCTGAGTTTTCGGCAAATTCATTGGTTATGGCTTCGTCTATCGGACCGCTTAAGCCAATGGGCGATACCGAAATTGATGAATTGCGGGTTGCTTTCAATGTAAAATAAATCAATTGCCTCTGGCTTTAGGCAGAGGAAATATATAGAGCCTGAGATTGGCTTTAGCCAAATTATTCAATGTTTGGCTAAAGCCAATCTTATTTTTAATACCTTTGTTTTTATCCTGCTAAAGCAGGATGCAATTAATCAATGAAAATCATCCATTCCACATCCAATTCTCCAACATTTAATCTGGCAGCTGAAGAGTTTCTTTTCGCAGAGCAACGGGACGATGTGCTGTTTTTGTATGTGAATGAGCCATCGGTAATAATAGGTTGTAATCAGGCCATTCGGAATGAGGTTGATTTGGAATTTTGTGCGCAGAATAAGATTCGAATAGTCAGACGAATGTCGGGTGGGGGAGCAGTATTTCACGATTTAGGCAATCTGAATTTTTGCTTTATTTCCAATAAAATTGGTGGAAAATCTTCGTTGAGTGTTGAATTTATTCAGCCGATTGTAGAAGTATTGACTGATTTAGGAGTTCCTGTAGCAGTCGGAAAACGGAAGGATTTATGGTTGCAAAGCGAATTTAAAATTACCGGAACAGCATCGCATGTTGCCAAAAACAGGGAACTACATCATGGTACGTTGCTGTATGATACGAACCTTCAAATGCTCGAAAAAACACTTTCTTCCAAAGAACAAGATGAGCGTGTAAAAGCGATTGCTTCCGTTCGAAGTATGGTGAAAAATTTGAGAACATGGTTTGAAGAACAAGGGCAGTTTACGCTTGAATCCGATGATTTTTTTGAGTTTTTGATTCGAAAATTAAAACAATATTATCAATTGAAAAGCATTGGGAACTTGTCGGAAGAGGCTGAATCACGAATCATGCTACTAGCAGAATCAAAATATAGTTCAGAGGCGTGGACTTATAAGAAGTAGAGTTTATTCTTTCTCCGGTTTTTTAGTTCGAGGAGTTTTTACTTTCGATTCATTTTTGGCAATGAAATCTTTCCATCCTGAATATGCTTTTTCTGAAGTTGGCCGGCCTAATTGCAAAAAATGACAATATGCGGCAGCTAGTCCGTCGGTTGCATCAAGCTGTGGTAACATTTGATCTTGAGGAATAGATAAAAACCGGCGCAACATGTCAGCCACTTGCTCCTTTGAAGCATTTCCACTTCCTGTAATTGCCATTTTAATCTTCAATGGAGCATATTCGGTTATCGGAATATCACGATACAGAGCTGCGGACATAGCCACACCCTGCGCACGTCCGAGTTTCAGCATCGACTGGACATTTTTGCCAAAAAATGGAGCTTCTATAGCCAAATGATCGGGATGAAACTCATCAATCAACGACAAAGTCCGGGCAAAAATACGTTGTAATTTGAGGTAATGGTCGGTGTATTTTTTCAGATCAAGCACACCCATAGCCAGCATTTCGGTTTTGTTGCCGTTCACTTTCAGAATGCCGTAACCCATAATGGTAGTTCCGGGGTCGATGCCTAATATGATTTGTTCCTTAGGCATTAATCAATCAGTTCAAGCACGGTGGAGAAAAAGCTAACCTCGGTTCCAAATGCTGCTGCGCAGCTGTTTTGAAAGTCGCTTGCATTGTTTTTATGCCAGTTCATAAGCGTATTCATATCGGCAATATGGAATTGAACAGAATAGGAAGTTCCTTCTTCATCTTCGCTGCCAACTATCTTGGTAATCTGAGACTTAGTGAAACTGCCCGAGTTAAGCATAAAAGGAATATGGTTTACTTTAGTCCAGTTTATCCAACTATCGTTTACTTTCGTGGATACTTTGTATGTGGTGTTGAAAATCAGCATAAATATATTTACGATTTATCAATTTACTATTTACCATTCAAATTCACAGTATAATTTTTCAAATAAACTCAAAGCATTTGCTAATTTCATATGAAAATTCTCTAACAAAAGTACTCATAATTTCCAAAACTTCCTTATCTTTGCACTGCAAATTCAAAATCAGTCACGGGGGTTTAGCTCATCTGGCTAGAGCGCGACACTGGCAGTGTCGAGGTGACCGGTTCGAGTCCGGTAATCTCCACAAAGTAAATTTAATTATTCAAAAAGAAATGCCCTGATTTTTCAGGGCATTTCTTTTTGAGTTTCGTGCTAAGTTATATCCTAGATTCTATTGAATAAACTACTCGTTTTAATGTTAGATTCACTTCATTTATTAATAGTTTTAATTCGGAATGTGAATTACAATCATCTAATTGATATCTTTCCAACTGCCTAACTTTATCTATAATCAAATTAATTTGTAGATTTTCAACACTGGGTTTAATCTTGTGAGCTATTTTGTGAACTTTTTCCAAATCAGTTTTTTCTAAAGCCTCATCAAATTGAACAATGGTTTCATTAGCAAGATTTTTAAATGCATTAAGCATGTTTAGTATAAAAGTTTCATCATTTCTACTTAATTCTTTCAATTGAGTCAGATCAAACAATTCATTCTCAAAGCTGTCAATAGTATCATTATCAAAATTATTAGTTTCAGTGTGTATTGCTATTTTGTCCAACAACTCATTTTCTTTATAAGGTTTTATCAGATAATCATTCATTCCTACCGACAGATACAAATCAATATCATGTTTAAAGGCATTGGCAGTGAGAGCAATAATTGGTATCTCAGTACCATACATTCCCCTGATTTGTTTAGTTGTTTCTACACCATCTAACAAAGGCATTTGAATGTCCATAAGGATTAAATCAAATTTCATTTTTTTGACTTTTTCAATTGCATCCAACCCATTTATTGCTTCAGTAATTTCACAACCAACATGTTTTAAGCTCTGAATTGCAATAAATCTATTCATGTCATTATCTTCGACAAGTAATATTTTTAAACCTGAAAAACTTCTGTTATCTGTTTTCTTTGTTTTTGTGATAAGTTTAGTTTCATCACCAATAGGTAGATTTAATATAAATGATATTTGAGTTCCTAAACCTTTTTGACTTGAAACCTCTATTTCACCTCCCATCAATTGAATAAGTTCTTTGGCTATGCTCATTCCTAAACCCGTACCTTCATAACGCCTGTTTGATGAACCTTCTTCTTGTGAGAATTTATCAAATAACCGTTTCATAAAATCCTGACTCATACCGATACCTGAATCGTTTACCGTAAATTTCAAACTCTGACTCAAATTTGTTGAGTTAATTACATCAACAGTCAGATTCACATATCCTTTTTCAGTGAATTTCAGAGAATTACCGAGTAAATTAATCAGAATTTGACGTAACCTTCCGGCATCACCGATAAGTGATTTCTTTATTTCAGGCGAAATATGAATATTAAAATCAAGATGTTTTTCAGAAGCCTTTGAATAAAGTATACTTCTGACATTACCAACTACGGATGAAACACTAAAGTCTTTGTCATCAAGCTCAAACTCACCGGATTCAATTTTAGACATATCCAAAATGTTGTTGATAATCGTAAGCAAATGTTCCGCTGCAATTTCGGAGTGATTAACAAAAGAACTCTGTTTAACGTTAAGTTTTTCTTTTCCTAACTGACGAACCATCCCGAGGATAACGTTAAGTGGAGTTCGGATTTCGTGACTCATATTTGCCAAAAATAATTCTTTTGCCTTTGCTGCCTCTTCGGCTGAGTTTTTTGCACTTTCAAGTTCCCTTTCCAGTTTCTTTTGATCTGTTATGTCAAGATGGATTCCAATAGTACCAATTAATTCTTTGTTATCATTAAAATTTGGAGCACCGCTAATTAACCACCATCTTACTTCACCCTTTTTGTTTTTTACAGCCATTTCATAACTATCAGAAATTCCGAGTTCTCTGATTTGTTGTTTGTCTTTTAATATACTTTCATGATCGGGGGCTAATAAAAAAGCCGATGTGCTCATTCCAATTAATTCTTCGTCAGAATAGCCGCTCATTAAACAAAAACTCTGATTTGCATAGTTGATAATCTCATTTTTGTCCACTTCAATAATGCCCAGATTCATGTTTGAAATAATATTCCGGTATTTTTCTTCCTGTAGTTTTAATAGAGTTTCACTCCGCTTTCTTTCCGTAACATTTACAAGCATTTGTGAAAAAACCTCAAGCAATTTCTTTTCTTTATCAGAATAGGAATGATATTCATTCATTGATTCAAAACCAACAAATCCAAGAAGTTTTTCAGAACTTTTCATCGGAAGTGAAATTAAACTCTTGATACCCTGAGGTTCAAGTTTTGCTCTTATTCCATTTGGTCCATCATTGGGTAATGCAAATACATTTTCTACATAAAATTCTTCACCTTTCTTGTGTTTTCCAAAGAAATATGGAAGTTCTTTCAATGGAATATTCTGTAGTTTGTTAATTTCTGGTATAACACCTTCGGAACACCATTCATAAATATTGGATGCAGTATTTGCAGTTAAATCATAATCAAATATATAGGCCCGGTCTGCATGAACAAATTCAGCTAATTCTTTCAGTGAATTCTGAATGGTTCGTTGAATTTTATCAAGATTAATATTGATATAAACTGAAGATATTTTAATTAACAATTCCTGTAATTTAATTTGTTGTTTAATAGTTTCTTCGGCGAATTTACGGTCAGTAATATCTTCAACAATATTCCAAATCAATTCGCGTCCCAAACTGTCTTTTACAACTGTTCCTTTTAATTGCACAGGATATTTAGTGCCATCTTTGCGAATAAATTCTTTTTCATAAGGACCATACGAACCGGCATTTCTCATGGTATCAATCTGAATCATCTCTTTCATCAGATATTCTTTTGGTGTTATATCCCAATAACTTAATGAAAGAAACTCTTCTTTTGAATATCCGGTTGGTTTCAACAATGCCTCATTTACATCAATAAAAAGTCCGGTAGAAAAATCATTTAAAGCAATTCCAATAGGTGACAAGCTGAAAAGACCTTTTAGTAATGTTTCATTATACAACAAACTTTCTTCTGTCTTTTTCTGTTCGGTAATATCTCTCACAACACAGGTTAATCCGATATTATCACCATTCTGTCCTTTTAAAATGGTGGTATGTAAATCAAACCAAAACTTGCCTTGTGCTAATTCAAAATAAAATTGTGATTTGTTGAATTTGCCGGAATTAAGACATGTAATTAATGTTTTGTAAATTACCATCTTGGCATTTTTAGAAATTGGCATCCTACTGAATGATTTTCCGAAATACCTTTCGGGATCGAAAAACAATTTGTAATTAACCGGAATGAAATACTCATTCAGAGTCAAATCATTGTCCAATACAAAAACAATGTCGCTCATACTTGCAATCAATGAGGCTTTACGTTCCTCGCTGATACGCAACTCATTTTCGGCTTTTTTACGTTCCGAAATATCGCGTGTTTCACCCTGTATACCAATAGGTTGACCTGAATCATCTCGAAGTATTGACATGTTAATTTCTGCCATAAAAGTACTTCCATCTGCACGATAATGTTCAACTTCTACCTTGATTGTTCTTTTTTTATCTGAGTTTGGGTCTTTATCTTTTTCTAATTCATGAGCAAATAAGGATAGTATTTTTTGAACTGATTCGGGTGTGAATTTTTCAGTAATCGACTTTTTAAGATGCGAATCAATTGATTCACCAATCATTTTCTCAACCGAAGGACTTAAAAAACTCATATTAAATTGCATGTCAGATGTCCATACAATATCAGACATGTTTTCGGTTATTCGCCGGTATTTTTGTTCATTATTCAGTAGTTCTGCTTCAGCTTTTTTTCGTTCAGATATATCTCTTGATATTGCAACCACATAACCGTTACCATTAATATTGACATATTTTACTGTTACTTCAACAGGAAATTCCAAACCGGTTTTCTGATTTAGATTTTTTCCTTCAGTGGTTATAAATTCTTTTGTTTTGAGTTCTTTAACATGATTTTTCCAAGCTTCTTCAGTTGGAAAAATAACAAGATAATCAGTTACTTTATGATTCTGAACTTCATTCTGAGAAATTCCAAGTCGTTCTCCTGCAACTTTATTTATATATAATAATTGACCATCTTCAGTATTAACCTGTATAGCATCCGATATATTATCAAACAGGCTTAAAAATAGCGATAATTGTTCTTGTGTTTTCTTTCGTTCAGTAAAATCAAAGCTAATTCCAACCATTCCGGTTATATTATTTTTTTCATCCCGAAGTGGAATTTTAGAAACTAATGCCCAACGATCATTTGTGACATTTTTTTCTTCTTCCAAAATAGCTATGCCATCTACCAAAACCTTTTGATCTTCCTTCAACGTATTAATACCTATTGATTCACCGTATAAATCGAAATCAGTTTTCCCGATAACTTCTGCTTCAGTGAGTCCGCCTAAATGTTTCAACTCCGATGCATTTGCCAGCGTTTTTCTGTATTCTAAGTCTTTGGTATATATGTTTATAGGTATATTATCAATAATAGTACGTAATAGTTGCCTTTCTTCGGCCAGTTTCTTTTCGGCTAATTTACGACGCTCATCTTCAATAGATTGCACCAACATTTTGCCCAACAAGCTAATTACAACCCGAAATTCATTTTTAAATACATTATCAAACGGATTTTTACGACCAATAACCAAATAACCATAATCTGCCAGACAATAGGCATAGTAATAGCCATCATTAATCACTAACTCAAAAAATCCTTTTTTACCGTCAATATCTGAAACTATGATATAGTCTTTTATTTGTTGCCACGTTGGGTCATTTCGGAAAGTAAATGGAAGCAATTGCTTGTCAAGTAGCAAGTCGTTGTTTTTTTTCAAAACACCGGCCATGAAGCAATTGAGTTTTCTTAAATAGGCATGTAAAACTTCATTTATGATTTCGTCTTCTGTATTTTTATTTTCGGCACAGAAAACGAGTTCAAGTAAAGCTTCAGCTTTTAAATTTGTTGTTTCCATCCTGCTACAATTACTGTTTTGTTATATATTTCCAGAAAAGAGTCACCTACATTGGCTATTTCTCCAAATGTTACAATCCCATTTACAGCTTGATTTTCTCCAATTACCTGCAATTCTTTATTGTAACTCAACTTTCGCAAGCTCTATCACCCCGCTTGCATAAGGTTTTTATAGTTT
>JBAXMR010000064.1:0-26644 GCA_037134195.1 Paludibacter sp.
TATGCCCAGAAATCTCAACTTATTAACCACTTGTTATCCCGAACTCAGGTTAATAGTAAGGGTGAAGAAGTGAATTATCATTTCTTTTTCGACAATGATTTTGTGGTTGGTTTCGACAGTTTTATCACCCAGACTCCCAGTCGGTTATTTATTCAGGCAATGGAAGATACGGAGCTAGTTTTATTGCCCGAAAGGTCGAAGATTCTGGAATTTTACTCGAAGTCGCATACCTGGGAACATTTTGGACGTTTAATCAGCGAAGGTGTTTATGCTCAAACCGCGGCACGGGTTCATGATTTTTTGTTCAATAGCGCCGAAGAACGTTATTTGTCGCTACTTAAACAGCATCCGAATATTTTTCAACGCGTCTCCCTTTCGCATATTGCCTCCTATCTTGGCATTCAGGGACCTTCATTAAGTCGCATCCGCAAAAGAATTTCGAAGTCATAATACGATTTTAACCCAGGTTAAAAGTAGCGCAGGTTTATTGAGCTATTTTTGTTTCGTCAATATCTGAAAATCAGATGTTTTTGAAAATGGTTTAAATATTAGCATTATGAAAAGGAAATTTAATTTACTTGTTTTATCGTTTTTAGTGGCTTTTACAACAACTGCCCAATTTGAAAAACGAACCAATCCTGCGGGTTACGACTCACCTGCTATGAAAGCAATTGCTTATGGACTTACAGCACCGAGTCCGCACAATAGCCAATCGTGGTTTATCGACAAACTATCCGACACGGAATTGCTGCTTTACGTAAAACACGTTTTACCCGAAACTGATCCTCCGGCACGCCAGATTCATATCGGTGCAGGCTGTTTTATTGAACTGCTGACCATTGGCATGACGACCGAAGGATATGAAACCCGGGTTGAGTATTTTCCTCATGGTGAATATGTTATTGAGAAAAATAAAATTGCAGACAAACCGTTGGCAAAGATTACGTTGATAAAAAATGAGGCGATTCAGAAAGATGCATTGTTCGATTATATTTATCAACGGGGAACAAACCGTAAACCTTATACCGGTAAAATGATTACCCAAGATGAATTCGGGCAGATTAAAAATCTGATAGGAACTGCTTCATGCGAAATGATTTTTATGAACGATGAGGCAGTGATGAAACCATATCTGGATATTTTTAGCAAAGCTATGGCTATTGAAACCAAAACCAGAGCTACCAACGAAGAAACACGCGAGATGTTCCGCTTCAGCGAAAAAGAAAGAGCGGAGAAAAAAAATGGGATAAGCATTCCTCAAATGGGTTACGATGGCATGATTCGGGGCATTGCGGAAGGTTCATTGAAAAATGGTGACAGCCTGATCTGGCACAGCGAAAGTAATTTCAAGGCCACCATGAGTGGAATAAACAAAGGTATTTATTCGTCAAAGGGAATAATTTTGTTTAAATCCTATACAAACACGATGCTTGATTGGGTGAAATGTGGCAGAGATTATGCACGTTTCAATGTTGCAATTGCTAAACTGCGTATAGTTACACACCCTTATAATCAGGTTATTCAGGAATATTCAGAAATGATGGATTTGCAGAACGAGTTCAATACACTCACGAAAACTTCGGGTGAGGAAAAAATCCAAATGATTGTCCGTATTGGCAGAGCACCTTCTACATACCAATCATGGCGAAAGAATCCCGAAGATTATCTGATTAAGTATTGATAATATTTGACTATCATTGCATTTCAAAACCAAGAATCAAGATACTATACTAAAGAAAAACCCCAAACAATTTTGTAATCGTCATGGGTTTTTTGTTTTGATTCTTTGCTCTTGATTCTTGCTATCTATATAAAAGCATTTCAGTTCTTTAGCTTCAATTTTCAGTTAGGCAATTTTAAATTAATTTATTACGAGCATTTAGATAATCCATCTATCTTTGGAAGTTCATTTCGTAAAACAAAAAAAGCCCTGCAAACAGACAAGCAGGACTTTTGATTGAAGTAAGAATGTTCTCAGATTAAGCAACCGCGTCAGATGTAGGAGTCGTAACGGTTGCTTTTTTTTGTGGCTTCTTCTTTTTTGGCTGCGATGGCTTTTTTCTGAGGCAATACTGTGTTAGTCATTACATGCTTGATTTCTACTGTCCGAAGTATAAACTGGCCATTGAACTTGATGGAGCAGGACATTTCACCCAAGAAGGTCAAAAATATGATAAAGACCGAACAGAATATTTAAACTCAGTTGGAGTAAAGGTTTTGCGTTTTGAAAATTTTGAAGTGTTTAACTATCCTATGCAGACATTGGAGGAGATAAAGAAGTATTTGATGTGAGCCTTCTTACTAATCCCCTAAACTCTTAATTATCATAACATATTCCCTCTTTCTGCTTCATTCCCATCTAATTATTCTATATTTGTTGCATAAATAATCAAACGCTCTAAACGAAGCCTTTATGCAACGAAATTCATTTAACCGCTATATCATTTTTACCGGATTACTCCTGCAAGCCTTTATTCTGTCGGCTGCTGTACCTTCCGGTTATTATTACTTTGTCAAAAACAAGAAAAAAGCTGAGCTGAAAACAGCGATTCATACGTATTGCGGTCCGATGAAGGAATTCGAATACGGTGGTGGTGTGGGTTTTACGTGGGAAGGTTTTTTTAGTACCGACCGTCGTGCCGATTCTACGGTGATTGATATGTATTCCAATACTGTTCGGAAATTTTCCGGTTTCAGTGCTGTTTCAGGTATGCATATCGAACATTCGTTCCCCAAAAGCTGGTGGGGCGCGTATCCGAATGGCGCGTACAAAGATTTATTTCATCTCTATCCGGCTGACGCTTCGGCCAATGAAAGTAAAAATAACCTACCGCTGGGCGAAGTAACGGGTACTCCGGGTTTTGACAATGGTGTAACCAAAACGGGGAAAAACGGTTTTGAAACGGCTTATACAGATAATTGTTTTGAACCAGCCGATGAGTTTAAAGGTGATTTTGCCCGCTCGTATTTTTATATTGCATCGGTATACGAGAATCTGGCACCGCTTATGCAATCGCCTATGACTTATACCAACAATACTTATCCATTTTTTAAACCATGGGCTATTGACCTGTTGCTGAAATGGAACAAGCAAGATCCGGTAAGTGCCAAAGAACTGACACGCATTGAAGCGGTTTACAATTTACAGGGCAACCGCAATCCGTTTATCGATTATCCCGACCTGGCAGAGTATATCTGGGGAAAAGATACCTTGAATGTTTATCCTTTCCCGACCGAAACAGAGCCGTTTTTGGTTGCACCACGACGTGGAAACTCGATTGATTTTGGAGTGATACTTCAAAACGACACACGTTCACAGAATTTGCATATTCAGGGCGTTAATATAGGTTCAGATATTAACGTAAAAATTAAAAACAAAACCGCTTCATTTTCGCTTTCAAATTCTGTTGTTTCCGCATCGAGCGCTCTGACCGGTATTGATGTTTCTGTAAAATTCACACCTTCGACTTCGGGGTTGGTCTGCGACACTTTACTTATTAATGGTGGTGGTCTGACTGAATCACTTACTATTCCTCTGAAAGCACTGGCTTCGGCTGATTTCATAACCATTGAGCCAACAGATATTACTCCGGTGGGTGGAACTTTGCAATGGATTTCAGATCCATTGGCAACGCAATATCGCTTGAATGTATTTCAGGGAGAGCAACATGCCGGCGATCTGATTATAGCTACTTATGTGGAAGGAAGCAGCTGGAATAAAGCCATTGAACTGTATAATGGCACAGGGAAAACACTTGATTTGTCGCGTTATTCACTTCAGAAACAATCAAACGGTGCAGGACCAGTTGCTTATACACTCAAACTTACAGGAAGTTTGGTCACTGGAAAAAGTTATGTGATTGTACATAAACAGTCAGCTGCTGATTTAATGGCAAAAGCCAATATGGTAACCGACTCACTGCTACAATATAATGGGAACGATGCTATCTCACTGGTTCGTAGTGGTGTTACTATCGATATGGTCGGTCAAGCCAATGCCGGAGCTGATGTAATGTGGGGAGTGGATGTTACGCTTCAACGCAAGAATTATGTCACTCATCCATCTTCCATTTTTAATCATGCAGAATGGAATATCTTACCAATGGATTCTTATTCAATGCTTGGAAACCATCAAATGTTATTCATGCCTGCTGATCCATTCTATGTACTTCAAAATGCCATTGTCGGGTTAAATACTAGTTATCCGATTGAGAATTTAACCCCCAATAACACATATACTTACAGCGTTGAATCAATGCGTTCAGGTGTAATTGCCACAGCCATCAATACCATGCAGCTGCACACATCGGCACTGGATATTCCTGAAATTTCAGAAGCCAGTGATGTACAATCCAATCAGTTTACTGCCAACTGGGGTGCATCACCTTATGCTTCGGGTTATTTGCTGAATGTATATAAAGTAAGCGGTCAGGCTGATACAACTGAGGTGGAAGGATTTAATAATATCGGAACATCCGGTGTCCCGGTTTTACCTAATGGTTGGAGTGGCAATGCAAGTGGTATTTATACTACTGCAACTAGTTCAGGTGTGGCTACTCCTTCAGTAAATCTGAAAGCCAATAAGGAATGGCTTCAAACGAAAACATATCCTCAAGCTGTCTCCAAATTTACATATATGTACCGCTTTGGTTCAACAAGCACTAATTCATCTATACTGGTTGATGGACTTAACAATAACAGTTGGGTTAGAATTGACAGCATAATTTATAAAAATACAACCAAAACTTATCCGGTTTATAATTTTAATAGAAATCAAAGCTTAAAAGCTTTTAAATTTATTTTTAACAAACCGGCAAGTGGCGGTAACCTTGGGATAGATGATGTTTCAGCAACTTACGGAAATCAGGACACGGTTTATGTGCAAAAAGATATTCCTGTAACAACAACTTCATCAGTTGTGACGGGTTTGACGGAGAATACTCAGTATTATTATACGGTTCGAGCCACGCTGGGTTCATCGGTTTCAGGAGTGTCTGAAACCATTGGAGCGCATACACTGGTGAAAACACAAATATCAGATTTGAATGTATCTACAATTCGAATATTCTCAGGGAACGAACAGCTGAGCATTTCCGGATTGCACGGAGATGAAACAGTTCAATTTTATTCACTGACAGGCATTTGTTTGTATCAGACCAAAGCAACTTCAACAAATCTGGATATTGTATTCCAGCATCAGGGAATTTTCATTGTAAAAATACAAAATACCGGGTATCGGTTTACGGGGAAGATTATTCACTAATCAAAATACTTCCTTTTTACTGCTAAGTGAACAAAGAAACGCAAAGTAAAATAAATTTTTACTTTGCGTTTCATTCATTTTTCAGACCAAAATTACTTCTGTGATTTTTGCTATGCCTATTCTATATTTGTTGAGTAAATTTTTTTGTATCTGAAATTGAAACGAATAAAAGTATTTTGCTAAAACTTTTGGGCTGTATTGAAGCTTTAGTGTTAATTGCAATTGCTATTTCGAAGCCTTTACGTATTTTTCCCCATTCAGGATCAATGTCTTACCTTCAAACCTATATTCTATGACAGCATTTGTACCCATACTGTTAAAGAGCCAAATTCTTCCATCACGTAACTCATAGGAATTATAACCACTTCCGTCTGGAACTACCTGACCTTGCATCACCTGCACTTTACTGTACGACCAGTCGGTATTGAAAATAACTTTAGTTTTGAATGCAATTGTGGAATTTTTGACCACATAAGTGCCTTTAGTATTGTAATTAAAGGTATTTATCCACGTGCCTACCAATCCGGCAGCTAGATTTGATTTGTCTTTTTTCTTATCGTACTTCTGACTTGGGTTTGCACCTTTTGAGAGGAGATAATCTGATGATTTTGTCCGGTTGTATCGTTGTGCCCAATACAAAGCTGTATGTCCTTCTTTATCCTGAATTTCGAGTTTAGCACCCTTATCAACAAGAAATTTCAAAATATCAGTGTATGTACCATAGCTGTTACCTTGCGCATTTACTGCTCCGGCAGCATGCATCAACGCAGTTTTACCCCATTTATCCTGAACATCGATATCTGCACCTTTGCTAACTAGCAGTTTAGTTGATTCTACTGAACCTCCTACAATAGGTACGAAGATTGCTACTTTAATCAGACCCCCTTTCACGGCATACATAAGTGCAGTTTCACCATTATTGTTCTTAATATTGATATTGGCACCTTTTGCAACGAGTAATTTTGCAACATCTATTTTTTGAACAGCAGTCATAAGCGGTGTGACACCATTACCATCCTGTGTATCCGGATTTGCCCCTTTTTCCAACAGCAGGTTGATTATCTTATAACAATCCTTTTCTTTTCGTTTGCCTTCAATAAAATTAAAAACAGCTTTGTATAATGGAGAGTAATTAAATTTGCTTTTGGCGTTAACGTTGGCTCCGCGTTTAACAAGTAATTCTACCATCTCGTACAATGAAGTTTGCATAAGTGGTGTGTAGCTGCCAAGTTCATCAGTTCCTTCAATTTTTGCACCCTCATCAAGCAGGTATTTGGCCATTGCCACCTGATCATATATGACTGCCCAGAACAAAGAACTATAAATAACCTCGTCTTTAACCCCTAAACTCACTGCCTTTGCCATTATCAATTTTGCGCCTTCTATGTTGCCATGCATGGCTGCTATATCCAATGCATTGGGTGATACATGGGATGCCGATATTCCTGAAAGAATATCCAGACTTTTCATTTGATTCGCTGATCTGATTACAATATTCGCACCTTTATCCAACAGCAATTTTACTAC
The DNA here is from genome assembly GCA_037134195.1 of Paludibacter sp. GTDB lineage: Bacteria > Bacteroidota > Bacteroidia > Bacteroidales > Paludibacteraceae > Paludibacter. Next base: position 6,791 of record JBAXMR010000064.1, read on the forward strand.
ATCGTTGTATTTTTCGGCAGCATACATTAAAGCAGTTAATCCTGATTTGTCCTGAACATCCAGTTTAGCTCCTTTGTCAATCAGAATCTTTGCTATTTCTGTATTTACAACCGACTTCATCAAAGCTGTTTGTCCACTCCGATTCTGAATCTCCAGTTTAGCTCCTCTGTCAATCAATATTTTAGCAGATTCAGTGAATTCTGCAACTGAAAGCATCAATGGAGTATTTCCTCCTGATGCATCAAGTTCTCCATTCCATCTTAACCAGTCGTCCTGTAAATCAATTCCTGCACCTTTATCGAGAAATAATTTTACCAAATCAGGAAATTCTGCGGCTTTCATTAATGCAGTAAACTTCCACGAAAGTTCTGGCTCCGGACGGATACTATATTCATTAATCCTGATTCCTTTGGCATTTGCCAGAAAAATTGTTATTTCGTGGGATTTACGATTAATTGAATGACATAATATTGTTTGCTTTTCATATTTGAAATTTGGATCAGCACCTTTTGCCAGACATGCTTTAATGTCTTCAATTTTTTCCCCACGGGAAGCAGATTCAATGTTCTGGGCACTAAGCCAAGTGACTCCGAATACCATAAACAAAGTGAAAATAGTTTTTATTCTTTTAAATTGTAGTTTTTCCATTTTACAGATTTCAAATATTTCAGTCATCAATTAGAATTTATAGCTCGAAAAATTCACACAGTTTTGTAGTTTGGTTACCGTAAGGCTGTGTATTAAAATACAAAGAAGAGGTAGCGAAAGCTATCCTCTCCTTTACTTTTACACGAATCTACTTTTTCACAAACATCTGATTCGATGTTTTTCCGTTACATTTAATCCGCAATGTATAGACACCCGGAATCAAATTCCCTACATTGAGCGAATTGTTGTTTATCCTATTATCAGACACTAATATACGCCCTATATTGTCAATAATTTCAGCATGTTCAATCATTCCCGGATCTGAATTAAAATGAATTATATCAATGACCGGATTTGGATATATTTTCAGTAAATTCATATTCAAATCAGATGTTCCGGATATCACAAAATCAATCTGATATGGAGTAATAGGCGACCCTGTTATATTATCCGGTACAAACGACAATGATTGATCAGCAGTCATTTCCTGATTATTAGTTGGGTCGTAACTTCTGAATGTGATTTTACTGTTTAAATCGTCAGTGTTACCCCAAATTTGCAGAAATGCCATATATCGTTGATAAGCATCCACATATTTCAATGTAGCAGTTCCACGACATTCGTCACCGATAAATAAGCCTAGCTGCATATTTCCATTGCTAACTTCTTTTTTGTCGATAGTAGCTATGGCAGTAACGGTCATACTCATTTGATATTTGTTTACATTTACCGACCATTTCATTGTTTCAGTTTCAACAACCTGTTTTTCTACTTTCGATTGAGAAATATACTGTGATGGATAATTGAATGTAGTTGGAAGTGCATTATTTGAATAATACATATACCCAAGTCCCGGCATCATATATTGCAGACTACCATACCAAATTCCATCTGAATAGCTGGCAAAACCAAACTGAGACTTTATCTGATCACCTTCTCTCGCATTTAATGCGCTTAAAGCATCTTTAATGGGCACTACAAATTGTGGAACATAACCAATATAGTTCCAAAATTGATTAATGCTAACAGGAAAATCGACGGGTTTTGCCATGTTTCCAGTCAGTTTCAGTAGTTGATCCTGATTCATTTTCAACAAATACATAGCGTTTTGGTGTAAATCAAAATCATCACCAACCCAATTACCATTTGAGTAATCGATAAAGCCATCGAGCCTTGATTTCAATAATACTCCATTACTACCAATGTTTGACTTAAATTGTGAAATTAAAGTTGGATTTGTATTGACAACATTCGTTGAAATCCAGTTCCAACCCAGTTTTAAACTCAACTGTTGCTCAATTTTATCGGTAGCATTAAATGCTTTTGGATTAGTCACAGACCCTATAATAGAGCTACTCAGGTAATTTATACTATTACCTATCACATCTACTGTTGGATATATTCTTCCGGTACCGGCATCCCACAAACTAAATGTAAGTGCTTTTCCGTTTTCAGTATCATCGCCGTAAATATCCATATAGACAATGTAACTATTTTTCGATTTATTAAACTGAGGACTAGCTACACCCACGCATTTTGTACCATTAAATGCTGCGAGTATATCTTCAGAATCTTCCTGATAAACTCCATCAATTTTAATCTGACCAATCAAACTCATTGTCGATTCGAATTCATATGGTGATACACTCCAGTCGGGGCTGGTTCCTGTTATTTTCAACGACACAGGTAACATATCCTTCATGTTGTTATTTCCTGTCAGTATTATTCTACTTTCATACGACCCGATATTTGTTGCTTTATCCACCGTGAAAGTAAGTTCTTTCTTTTCAAGTGGGTTAAGCTTTCCCGAAGCCACATTTACACTTAGCCAACTTGGCAATCCATCGATTATAAAGTTTTCATATTTACCTGAATTATTGACAATTACAGCCTTGAAAGTGTATTCATCAAGTACTTGTTTTACGAAACTGATTTTCCCGGTTTCCCAGTTCAACCGATTATTATTGACAAAGGCTGTCCATTTAATTGGAGAAACCAGTTTATTTCCATTTAAGTCGTAAACTTTATTTACTGCAAATTCAAGCATGCAATTTTCAATTTTTGCCAGCGGAGCATCGATATTAAATATAATTTTGTTTTCACTTGCTGTATAACTGAAACTTACATCTTCTTTCGGACGTGGAACTTTTATTCCGGGAGTCTCAACACTTGCACTCGAACTCAAGAAGTTAGTATAAATCCCTGTTCCTGATTTTTTAGACGAACAGTCGTTGAATGATGAAGTTATCTGAAGTTGACCACCCGAATCTTTCGTTTGTTCCTCAAAAGGATAATAAGCAATCAGACCGCTTTCAGTCCCTGTTAGTTTAGAACGCATATCCAATCTGAAGTTTTCAGCACCTAAAGCACTGTTCCAAATTCTTACCTCGTCAAGCATACCATTAAAGTATTGATCTTTAACTATAGTAGTTGTTTTTTTAGTGTTTACAACAATACTATCTGAATATCGACGTGAACCTAAAGAAATTGAATCCGATGCCAATCCACCAATTTTACTTGAAGATACCTGAAGTTTCTGTTGTCCATCAATGTAAACATTAGAGTTTCCATTTCGCAAAACACTCATGGCAAAATGATGCCAACTACCATCCAACACAACTGCTTCCGGAACTATGTAAGTATTTCCTTTTGAATTCAGGTTTAATTCACCAGAATTATTAATTCCGATTGATAATTTGTCTGATGAATCGATATCACCAATGCCTTTTCCACAAGAGAAGATAGTTTTGTTAATCTGAGCATTTCCTTTCACCCAGAATTCAATGCTGAAATTATCTTTTTTGGTCAATGGAATTGATGAAGATTTGATTAATAACGACTGATCTGTTCCATTGAAAGATGCTGAGTAACCGCTTGGTTCAACAAACCACGAACTATTTACAGTCATATTCCTGCTATTGGCTTTATCAGTTGCAATTTTTCCATAAGCCTCATCCATTGGCCAGTAACCTATAACATTGGTTTCTTTTCCTGATTTAGCTTCATTCATATCACTCAAATCTTGTATTGCACGATTCTCGTTCCAAATCACAACTTGATTAATATTGCCTTTAAATCCACTTCCTACCATCAAACGTCCAACAGGATTAACCGGAGACGAAAGTGTTGTTGAAATTATTGTGCTGGCAGAGGTGCTCGACATAAGATGAACCTGCATAAGCTTATTGTTAGCATTATAACTCATAGAAATATATTGCCAATCGAGTGCAGTAACAATGGATTTGCTACCCACAATCTGATCATTTACCCTTACTTCGACAGCATCTTTCTTCATATTCAACGCCACTTTATCAGCTCCGGCACCAATAGTAAATATATTTCCCATTGTATTGCAGTCCGATGCTGTCTTTAACCAACCTTCTATTGAGAAAGAACCATTTTGCAAAGTTATCGGAGAATCGGTATATGCCTGCGAAGCTGCAGTTCCATTCAAACTCAGTCCTTCTGCATGTTGCAATGTAACTCCATTCAAAACGCCTTTAACTTCAAAATTATCGTTGATTAGGTTTCCTGTCTGAATGTTTTCATTAAATGTAACCGATACTTCACTCTCAGGAGTCAATATTCCATTGGATGGAGATGGTTGTCCCATAGAAGCAGGCAATACCATATCTTTAACAACAGGATATTCAACTGTAATGTTATTGATAATATTTATACCATCCTTACAAAGCGTTTTAGCACGAACCAGGTAATTTCCATCCGCCAATCCATCTGTATTTAATTCATAATCAAACGATCCACTTGTTGAATCATTCAAAAGCATTGCTGAACTGTTTGTGATTAGTTTTTGTGTTCGCAGATTTTTTGCAAAAACTTTCTCATGCCAGTTGGTTTCACCTTCCATTTTATATTCCACACTTAATCCAAGGAAATTTTTAAACTCCTGATTAAAGTTTTTCATACTTAATTTGAGTTTTGGACCTGTAACTGTATTCAACGTCTGATGATCCAGTGTTAGATCCAAATCACTGCATGATGGCACATAAGTAGCGTTAATAATTTGTTCGGCACTGATTGAGTTATCACAAGGCGATGAGAATTGAAGTTTTATTCCTTTGTATTCCAATACATCCAGTTTTGTTTGATGAAGGGTGAGTGTTTTAGTCAGAATTTCGCCAGGAGCAACATAGAACAATCGTCCACCTGTAAGCGGAGTTCCATCAATTGAGATTATTGCACCATCAGGATTCGATGCATCATCAACCGAAAGCATGTAAGCTCTTGAGGTTGGAACAATGGAGTTACTGCTCAGTTCCAATGAATAAGTTGCATCTTTACCGGTAGGCACATCGGTTTTACTATTGCTCTTGATTCGGATAAATGGTGCTTCAATGGCCTGAGTGCCGTTAGCAAGTTGTACCAGCTTATTATTATCTGTATAGAATAATGAAGAATCAACTCTTTCGTATGGACATGATGTTTGTCCGCCCGCTACCTGAAATATATAGCTTCCCAACGTTTTATCAGCATAAGCAGCAGTTAATGTATCCGTTTTTAAACTATTCAGGTCGGTTGAAAGGAATTTATTTCGATATACATTGATAGAGAAGCGGTTATCAGCATCGGGATCAGAAAGAACATATCCAAAAGTGGTAGTTTTACTGGTTGACGACTCATTACCAGACTGTACACCACCACCAATTTTTAATTCAGCAGCATATCCAATTCCAAATCCATTTAAAGCAAAACCACCTTCAGTTCCAACTATACCTGAAGCACTGGATGATTTTCCACTGCTGGTCGTTGTATTATCTGAGTATGTATATGAACGCTCAACGGAAGCACCTGCATCAAACGAGATATTATTTACATCGTAGTTCTTATTGTTCTTTGCATTGAATTTAGTCGATTCATTCGAAAGAATAACATTCTGCCAGTTATTAATTTGTGAGGCAATAGAATCAACTTCGTCATGAAGTTTCAAATTTGCTACAGGGCGCAAAACAGCATAGGTTGTCTTATCTATACCATAATTTGGATCAGTAGGAGTCAGATAGGTGATATATTGATTTTTGGCAGTAATACTATTATTGTTTTTCCGGGTATCAAATTCAGCTTTGGTTACCTGAATCAGGTAAGTTGAAAATTTCTTTCTCCACATAGGTATTTGTGCAGTCAAAATCTCATTCTGACTAAAACGGAATTCTGTTTTTGCCTTGATATTTGATCTGTTTTGTACCGATTTTTCCAAAACAAATTCATTCGCAACTTTATTAATATCCAGCACATTACATTCAGAAATTAATACATTGGTGGAAGTTCCGATATAAACGTCACCATTAGAACCCACAAAATCTGGTGAACTGGATGTCTGAATTCTTTCAGTCAATGTCAGACTCTTTTCGTTTGATTTACCGGTAAACTTGGAAAAATCCTGTTCAAAACCAATATGTGTATCATTGGTCCATTTTGCATCCTGAACTGTGAATACACCAAACCCAAATCCCATTGTAACATCCGCACCGGCTTTAACGGTGAGCGAACCCGATGAACTTTGATTAAAATCAGTCTGACTCGAAACATTGTAGGTAAGGGTTGTACCAGTTTCCATATAGGCATAACTTTCCGAACCCGGTGGGTCGCGCAAAACTACTAATGGTACTAACGGTCCTTCCGTTACAAAATTTGTCCCGGCTATTGGTTCCGATCCTAAAACTATACCACTGAAATTTCCATTTTTATTCCAGTAATAATCAGCATTTTCATAATTCATTTTCACTTTCACTCCCAAGCTATGATCAGTTGCAATCAGATTTGGAAATCCGGCAAGAAACTCATAATAAATAAATCCATTCTTATTAAGCGACATTTTATGTTCAGGAATGCTGTCATTAGCAGTATCGTCAGGGTTGGTAGTTTTCACTAATTTGCCCATTGCGTTCTCAACGGTAACATCAGCTCCCGATAGTGGAACATCGGTGCTATCTTTATCTGAACGATAGTATCTTTCAAATGCTTTAATTTTGAATATATATTTCTTACCCATAACGAATACAGGTTTTGAAAATTTATATTTCAAATCGGCATCATATAGTGTTAAAGTATCATTTTTACCGGTAAGTTTATTTAAGACGTAATAATTTTTCTCACCATAAGCTCCAGGTGTGCCGGAAGTAAGATCTGATACCTCAATACTCGGTTCTACTCTATACGTGAAAATACGTTTTACATTATAATTAAATGTGTCTATTTTATTGTCAATCTTGAGCGTGTCAAAATTAGTCAACAAAGGATTAGTTGTAAATGATTGCTGTTTCTTATTTAACACATCTATTATTGAATTGTCTTTTGCTATAGTTGTAACACTTAATACTGTCCAGTCAATAGGGGGCAGTTTTGCCATATATTCACCGGTAACAGGGTCAGTTTTGATTGTAATTTTATCATCGTCTTTTGTTATCGTTGCGACACTACTGAATCTCGTACCATCTGTAGGAAGAGTTCTGGATGCATTACTAGCCAAGCTATAGGTGTTGGCATATTTTGTTGGCTGTAGTGTAATTGTTGCCTGCCCTATGTTAGCAACACCTTTATTTGCAAGTGCTGTATTTACTGTCACTTTTCTACCAAATCCGACCGGAATTTTACTTTGAGGAACTCCACCCACTACACGTCCGGCAACTATTACCTGGGTTATGTCTGTAAATGTAAGTCCGGTTGCCATTGTGCTTTCAGCGGATGCCTGATTAACATTAAACAGCCCTACTCCTTCGGGATACCTACCACCATATAAAAATTCATGACCATTCAGTTCGGTTCTGATATAATGGTTGCCAATTGGTACATCAAGTATAGCTATTCCCTTATTGTCCGTTTTAATAAGCTTAGCTTCTAATACACACGGATTTTCATCTACATAAAACGAAACACCTTCAACAGGATAAGTTGTGTTTTCATATGTAACTTTTACTTTAACAGGGAAAGATGATTTATCTTCAAAATTCTGTGCATCGTGTACCAGACTGGTTTGAGAAATAAAACATACTTGCTGTGTTGGGTCAAATTTATGAGTACCAAGAATTGGTTGTATAGAATATGTAGAACCATCACCGCTGAATGGTATCCCCCTGATTATATAATTACCATTTCCATCGGTTATGCCTTTTATTGCCAGTTGTTCTTTCGAAGGCACATTGGTCGATGTAAATGTTTTGGTTAGTTTAATATGGTGTTCGTTGTAGGTCTGATTGGTTTTGGAACAATCAAATGCATTAGAATTAATGCCCTCATCCATTGGCCAGTAGCCAATAAGTCCTGACTCATTACCAACCAGATAACGATTATAGTTTCCAGATATTTCACTGGCAGAAATACTTCGACTCCATAACCTTACATCGTCAATATTGCCACTAAAAGCTGATTCGGCTGTATTTGTTTCATCCGTTTTATTTCCAAAATACGATTTTGTTCTCGGTGTTGTTACACTTCCGGTACTTGAATCGAGTACTTCGTCAACAAACGAACAGGTAGATGTATGTGGTACTTTAGTAAATGCCGATTTTACAGGAATTCCGTTTAAATAGACCTTTAAACTATCGTTGCTGCCAAGGGTGACAGTCAGATGAAAGTAACTATTCTCATTAATGGTGGTATCCAGCTTGCATTTTAGTGATGGACTGTTCACATTGAATGTGCTTCCAATAAATGCCAGTACGCTATCATTTCTCAGACCGATGGAGTACTCTTTGCTGACTTCAATTACGGGAGTATAGGTTTTTGGGCGCGTAGAAGTTATCCACGACTGAAACGAAAAACCATTTTTAATACAACCATGTTGTGCTTTTGTCAAACTAATCTCCGCCTTTTGTAAATCGTCGCCATTAAACTTCAGACTTTTATAGAGGAGATTGTTGTCCAATGCTGAACTGTTGACATACAACGACACATTTTCCACAGCGGTACCACTTCCAAAAGTAATACGACCGGTAACAGTGCCTACCGACATTCTGAATCCGATGTCGGTGTTCGACAGCGTAGTTCTTGTTTCTCCATCCAATCCTGTTTTGTAGGCTTTTATCATATACTGATAAACCATACCGGGTGCAGCAGTACGATCATCCCATGTATTATAAACCGTTTGGGCTGATAACTGATTCACCATCTCTAATGATGATTGAATATCTATTCCCATCGAATCTTTAGAAAACGAACGATAGATTTCAAATCGATCGCATAAATCGAGACGGTCAATTTCCCACGCAAGTTGAATACGATCACCTATCGTATTCTTTGACGCTTTGATGCTTTTGAATGCAACCTTTTTTACTACAGTTTCACTGTCAATTTTAGAAAAAGTCTGACCGAAAACATCTACCTCCAGTTTATAAAAATGTTTACTATTGTCGGTTACAGTATTATCGGTATAGGTTGAAGCCCCTGCTGCCATAGTGGTCAATAGCGTGAAATTAGGTGCCGTTGAAGCTCTGTGGTATATTTTTACAACATTCTGTAAATTCCACTGATTTGGATCCCAATTTAACTCCATATAGGCTGCCGTTGTTCCGTTAGTTGGGTGTGCAACTAGTTTGAAATCTTTAAGATTGGGGATAGATGGTCTTGTAGATACGGTGAAAGTATCCGTTAAATCGGGTGAGATGTTATCTCTCGCCCATCCTTTTGGGGCAGCATATACTGTGTATTTATATCCCGACCAGTTTTGAAGTGCAGTTGTATTAAAACTATCGGTATAATTTAAATTTGGAGTTCCAGCCACTGGAGTTATAAATGTTGAACCTCGCTTAACATGATAAACTGGTGCTTGAACAGATTTATTTATAATTTCCCATTTTAAATCTATTTGTTGGCGGGCTTGACTATAATTAGAATTTAATTTTAAATTTGCAGGATATGCAAAACCCGAACAACCGAAAAAGCCAAGATTTTTTGTGTATCGCTGAATGTTAGAGGAATCTTTTAACCCAGTTGCATTATAAATTTGTTGTATATAATAACTTTGTGACTGGTTGACTTTACTTCCAGTAATGGCTTTACTGACAGAATCTGTCACTGTTGATGTCGGAGATACAGCCACTGAATCAATCTTATTTAAATATTGATTATCGGAGTATAATACAAATTTTGATACATGATCAGGGTTTTTCCATATAAATTTATCCTTCCCGTCAATTTGTGGAACCATTGAAAGTTGGGTAGCTGGGTTAAAACTCTGAACAGGTAGCTCATAAATTATTGAGAAATTCTTAGAAGTCGCATCAAACGAAAAAAGACCTTCATGTATCCATTCTCCTTCAACTTTAAGTTTTATTTTTTTCCCCTGCAAACAGGAGGGAAAATCCCATTTAACACAGTAATTCTTGCTATACGATACACGAATAAAAATTTGAAAAAGATCAATTTCAGTCCATGTATCAAGTGAACTACTTATATAACCTAAGGTGTTGGTTGAACCGGAAACGACATTAAAAGTTGAATACGAATCGTCCAAACCTTTAACATGGGTGTAATCAAAAAGTTTAATATAAGTTGTAGTATCAGTTGGACTTAAATAAGAAACTGTAAGGTTTTTGGCATAGTTATCACTATGAACATCAGAATACGGCATAAAGTTTATGTCTATTGTACCATAAGGGTTGCTAACATTGTACCGGGGTGCTGGAACTGGATAATCAGTATATATTGCTTCATCTTTACCATATCCAAACTGTGCAAATATCATTTGAAATGGCATGAAAGCCAAAAATGCTAATACAATAAAAAAAAGTTTTGACAATTTGTTTTGATTGTCCGAAGTACTACTTTTGGAGAAATTCTGTAAAAGCAAGGAGAAGAAGTTTGTTGATTTCATAATATTAGATTTTTATAGTAAGTAATTCTACTTTACTAAAATAAAAGAGTTTTTAATTGTGTTGGTAATTAACATCCCCTTTAAGGACTTGGGGCGGGTATTATATCAATTTAACCGCCCCTAAATTTCCTAAAGGGGACTTGAAGTTACAACCGTTTTGTGAATTTTTTCAACTATTGTTATCCAATTTTAATTTAGCAAAGTAGAAGTGATAAATTATTTTATCAAATTTAATTTTATTGTGTTTTTGAAGCCACCAACACTCAATTCTGCAATGTAAACGCCTCCCTCAAGCTGTGATGCATCAAAATCAACTGAATAATTTCCGGCGTCTTGTTTTGAATCGATTAATGGAGCAACCTTTCTGCCCATCATATCAAAAATGTTCAATTCAACTTTGCATGAATTTTCAAGCGTATAACTTATTGTTGTAGAAGTACTAAATGGATTCGGATAGTTTTTCAACATTACCGATTTATTCAAATTAACTTGATCGACTGAAGCTACTTTGTCGGAATTTGGCAATGTAAATATTCCACCTTGTGTTCCGGCAAAAAGAGTAGTTCCGATCACACCCAGCGCATTTACTGCGAGGTTTTTTAAATCTGTATTTACAGATAACCATGATGTTCCATTATTAGCCGTGAAAAATACACCTTTACTGGTTCCTGAAAAGATATTGTTGCCACATGCAGCAAAAGATGTGGCATAAACTGTGTTGCTTGCAGTAGGTAATCCATTGTCAATTTCTGTCCAACTGGTGCCATTGTTTTTCGAAATGAAAACACCGTTATTTGTTCCTACAAAAAGATTAGTACCATTTACAAAAAATGTATGTGGAATTGTCGTAATAAACATTGGCAATCCTGAAGTGATTTTAGTCCATGTAGTTCCATTGTCTGTAGACTGGTAAACTCCATCACTTGTTCCTGCTAAAAGATTGGTTCCACTTACAGTTAATGCATACGTAATTCTTGTATTAACTGACGTCCAGTGACTTCCATTATCTATTGACACAAAAAGTCCTTTTGAAGTTCCTGCAAAGATTTTAGTTCCGCTTATGGCTATTGAGTAGATAGTTTCTGCCAACAAACCCGGATCAGTTGTTGAATTCCAACCTTCTATACTTATCCAGTTGATTCCATTATCTGTGGTTGAATAAATGCCATCGTTAGTTCCTGTATAAAGCGTATTTCCGTTTCTAACCAAGGTATTAATACCTCTTTTTGACAAACCGTTTAAGTCGGGTACGGTTGCAGTTGGAATTCCAAATGTCGAATTAAGATCTGTCCAGCTTGCTCCATTGTCGGTAGTAAGCTGATTTCCAAGACCATCTGTTCCGGCAATGATATCGCTCCCATTTATGTTCAAAGCAGTAATATTTAATCCGGTTAATCCGGAATTAATTGCAGTCCAGTTATCACCATTATCCGATGAAAAATTTACTCCATATCCATTTGTTCCTGCAAAAAGATTAGATCCACTAACGGCTAAACAATTGACAGTTGTCCTAAATATCATTCCGGTAATTATTTTTGACCAATTTGTTCCATTGTTGGTCGAACGATACACTCCACGATCATCCATGGCTGCATAAATTGTACTTCCATTTGCCGTAATAGCATTACACATATTTGTATAAGCCATTCCAACAAGGTTATCTCCATTTGCTGCTTTCCAGGTAGTTCCATTATCAGCCGATAAATAAACACCGTTATTTGTTGCAGCAAAAAGATTAGTGCCACTAATTACAAAACTGTAAATCCGAGACGTACTTGTAAATACACTACTTGTTACAGCGGTCCAGGTGGTTCCATTATCCGATGATGCAAAAATTCCCTGAGAAGAACATGCTGCTAAGAGCTTGGTACCAACAGCAGTTATTGAGTTAATATTGTAGTTAATAGTTGTACCATAAGAAGTCGTTGTTGGCAAGCCTGTACTTACTGCCACCCAGGTTGTTCCATTATCTGTCGACATATAAACTCCGTTCATATTAGTTGAGGCAAAAAGATTGTTTCCAATCGCAGTTATACCTGTAACGGTTTTACCTGCCAAAGCAGATGTTAAAAGCGACCAATTAACTCCATTGTCGGTTGATACATAAAAACCCAAATTGGTTGTCACATAAAAGTTTGAACCTAAGGCCTTTAAATAACTGATTGTTTGACCTGATAGTCCATTGCTAACGGGAGTCCAACTTGTTCCATTGTTTGTAGATAGAAAAAGTCCTGAATTTGTTGCAGCCAAAAGATTAGTTCCTGAAGCTGCAACTTTTGAAACTGTTCCACCATAAGGACCTTTTGTTTGTTGCCACTGTGCATAAGTTGTTGTAGGTAATAAAACCACTACGAGAAAAAGAGCTGATAATAAATAAATTTTTTTCATAAATGATAATTTTTTGTTTTGTTGTAGAGACACAACATTTAGTATCTATACAAATTAGTTAATTTATTAGCCATATCTCACAATAAAAATAATTCCACATCCTTCAACCAATTAAGGTTTTGTCGAATTCATTTTAATCTGTTTTGTTATAGTACTGGTGTATTTTAATCTTTTATGCACCGGACCGAGTTCCCACTCGCTTTATAGTCGTATAACTGGGTCACAACGCTGGATGCATAGTTCATAGACCTGCTATAGGCATAGCTATTGTACATTGTAGCCGTCCAAAAGTAACCGTATTTGCTGAAGTTACTATAGGTCGTACCATTGTTGGAACGTTGACCACCCGGAAGGGCAGAAAAACCAGTAGAGTTGGTGGCTGCGGTATTGGGGCTTAACCAATTGAGCGTACCTGTTTCTTTTAATTTTCCTCCAGCAACACTCTCGCCACCCAAGTAAGTGGTAAGAGTGGTCCATTCGGCATCGGTAGGTATATGCCAGCCCACAGGAGCTATGTTACGGCTGTCGCTGACAGCATACCAATTGTACAAATGTCCGTATTTAATACTATTAGCAGCATTGTTGTTACTTTCACACCATGCTCCAGTTGTTAATGCTGCCCATGCAGTGTTATCAGTAACATTAGCTATCGAACTACCATCACGGTAACGGGTGGTTTTTAGATTTTCCACCATCCAGGTTTGAGTACCAATAGTTATTTGTGTATAAATATTTCCATCAACATCAGCAATAATCGAAGCATCAAGAGTAGTAAAACTTACTTCAGTTCCATAAGAAGTACCACCACTATTGGTAGCATATGACCGCATATAGTACTTTGTATTAGAAGTTAAGTTGGTCATTAAACTAGAGAAAACTCCTGTTGTTCCTGTTTCTATTGTTTTTGTAGTTAACGCTATTGTTGGTGCAGGAGATGTACTCCAGCAAATACCTCTTGCAGTAATTGTTCCATAGCCGCCATCGGTTACATTTCCGCCACTAAAAGCAGTGGTTGAGGTTATTGCCGAAACTGCTGTAGTAGTTATAGTTGGAACGTTATCCCTAATGCATCGCACCGAGTATCCGTTACTTTTACTTTGGTAGTTTGTAATTACACCTGCTTTACTACTATAGTTTAAAGACCTATACATTATATTAGTTGAAGCAGTAGTAGATATACTTGTCGACATCCAATAACCCGCAGTGCCAACTTCAGTGTATGAGTTATTGTTCCAGCTGCGCCAGCCACCCGGTAAAGCAGAAAAACCAGAACTGTTGTTTTTTATTAAATCGTTGCCGATGGCACCTAAACCTGTTGAAGTAGTCCAGTTAGTGGTTGCTGCTAAGGATTTAGCTATATTATTATTAGTGGTTCTATCTCCTGTTGTTGTACCATTGTAATTATATCCATTCGCAATCAAATAATTCTCTAATGTTGACCATTCTGCATCCGTGGGTACGTGCCATCCAGTAGGTGCTAATTTACCGGTATTTGCTGTGTACCAATTATATAAAGCGCCATAAGTGGTTTTATTAGCAACATCGTTACTATACCAACAATATGCAGGAGTTGTTAAGGTACCCCATGTATTATCGCTTACCAAAGGAATATTAGTACCATCATTGTATTTGGTAGTTTTTAGGTTTTCAACCAACCATGTTTGTGTTCCTAAAATGACTGTATTATATACATTACCATCTATATCAGTAATAGTTGCAGGAGGCGAAGTCGTTGTGAAAGTTTGCTCGTTGCCATATGCTGTTCCTTCACTATTGGTGGCATAAGCCCGTACATAATAAGTTGTATTGGGTGTTAATCCAACTATCTTACGGGTAAAACTACCTTTACTTATACCATCAGTTGACATGGAATTATTAATGGTTGGAGAACCTGTGGTATTCCAACAAAGTCCACGCACCGTTATTGAGTCATTACCATCTGAAGTAATACTAGCTCCGCTCATTGCCGATGTTGAAGTTATGGATGAAACCTCTGTAGTTATAAGCGTAGGAATAAATGCTAAATTTCTAATGCAACGAACTGCATACCCACCTGCTTTTCCATAGCTGCTTCGTCGTACACTACTCCCATCGAAATCAATTTCATTTGACCATGCACTGACAGTATTCTCTTGAGTTGCACTCCAAAACTCAGCATCATATTTTAATAATCCGAAAGTTCCATCATACATACGTAAGCCACATGGAAGAGCAGTAAAACCAGAAGCGTTGTTTTTTGTATAATCTTTACCCACATCACCGTCACTAACATTACCTACACTATTGTCCCAATTGGTTGTAGCGGCTAAGGATTTGCCTAAATTATAGCCATTCGTTGTCAGATATGTTTCTAATGTAGTCCATTCAGCATCGGTAGCTACGTGCCAACGGGTAGGTGCTAACTTGCCAGTACCTATAGCATACCAGTTGTATAAGCCTCCATAAGTAGTTTTATTGTTGATATCATTATTATACCAACAATATGATGGAGTTGTCAGATTTTCCCAAGTAGTGTTAACCGTAACATTTGGGATAGCAGTAAGATCTTTGTATCGTGTTGTTTTCAGATTTTCAACCATCCATGTTTGTGTGCCAATTTTTACAATGCTATAATTATTACCATCACCATCAACACATTCATCAAAATAGAAATCTATGGTTTTACTGCTGGTTGGCACATTAGGTACTATAGTGGCATTATTGCCTGAAATTCCTTTGAATAGTAGTTGGTCACCTGTGTAATAAAGCATCGAGGTTTGGCCCTGACTGGAACTTTTACTTTTTTGTGGAATTGAAATTGTTGGTTTAGAAGTACCTACATAAACTATTTCAGGTTTACAAGTCGAGGCATCAGGATTTATCATTTTAGCATTGTATGTGTATTGATATCCTGAAACCCGAATAATGTAAGAGCCTTTCGGTAGTGTTATTTGAAATGAGTTTACTCCAAATTGCAAATCAGTAGTTGTTCCCACTATCTTTCTGCCATCTATATTAAATGCAGTGATTTGAGTTGTTCCTGAATGTTTTGCGTAAAATGATACAGTTGACTTTCCCGTTGATGAAGTTGGATAAATATAAATATTCTGATCGGTTTCACTTAATTGTTCAATGTCATCTGCTCCATCATATAAATTTAAAGTATTTCCTGCCGGAACAGTTACGGAAAAAGTTCGAGTGAGATTCTGAACAATTACACTTTCCACAGTTGTACTTTTACCACTGCCGGTAAAAGATATTATGTAGCTTCTTGCAATAACATTGATGCTTAGGAATCCTATACAAAAGAATACCAGT
The DNA here is from genome assembly GCA_037134195.1 of Paludibacter sp. Classification (GTDB taxonomy): domain Bacteria; phylum Bacteroidota; class Bacteroidia; order Bacteroidales; family Paludibacteraceae; genus Paludibacter. Next base: position 22,953 of record JBAXMR010000064.1, read on the forward strand.
ACAATTTTAGAAATGTGGGATTTCATATTCATAAATTTTATTTTTATGCCTACTCTTAAGCTTTTCGGCTGCTGCTTTTTTGCTGTTTATTGAAATGCATTGTAACTTGAATTTGGATGTAATTTTACAAACCTCACATATTGATTTAATTTACATTCAGCAAGATTATAATCATAAGCAATTTACAAAATCATTCTTACCAAATTACTTTTGTACTCTTTATGTCTTTTTCAGTTTTTATTTTTACAATATATACGCCTTTTCGGGGTAAATTCATATTTATCGAATTAGCATTAGCATTTTGTTTACCGATTAGTTTACCATTAATATCGTAGAGTTGAGCCGATGAACCTTCAACTATATTTAAGATAGTCAGGTAGCCGTTAGAAATTTTATAGGATAGTTTATCTTCTTTTGTGATTGCGACAGCACTTGGATTATTGGAGTTCACACTAATATTGTCGATTTCCCATTTTCCAATTCTATTATACTGCGCACCGTTGGCATTGAAACGAATATATACTAATTTACCTTTCACATTAGAGCTAATATCAAGAACATAAGTATTGTTGGCTATAGTTCCATTCTGATTTGAATAGGTTGCAAGGTTTGACCATGTAATGAAATCTGTTGAATATTCAATATCAAGCTTTTCAGTTCCAAAAACAGCAGGTGCAACAGAGCTTGCTTCAAAGTACATGTCAAAGTTTAAAAATACTTTATCTGTTTTAGTTGCATCTATTAAATAGGTAAACATAGGTTCAGAATATGCTGTTGTTACAGTAGGATATCCCAGAAATGTAGCTTTTTTATTTTCAATTACCCATCTGGTTGAAAATAAATAATTATAGAACATTTTGCTATTATTAAAAGACACTATTGAATCAAAGTTTTCGTTGATAGGCATTGAAATCTTTGGTATTAAGTATTCGTATGCACCAATGTCAATTGTTCCATATAACATCCTCATTTTTCCATCAAGGTCTTTACCATTTTGAATAGAATCAGCAACCACTTTTCCAGTATTTATACATGGAGAGCTTGTTAACAAGTGCCAATCAGCACTTTTAAGCTCCAGGCGCTGAGCATCGGTAGTGGCACATCCTACAAAACTTGTTGGTTTTATAAATGCAATATTTAACGTTGGCGAAATGCAATTAGAGGTCATTGATGCACCAGTAGTATTACTTTCTTCGCCAGTAGATTTTTTATTATTGGATAAAGAACAATATGAAGTTGAGGCTTTTATGGTTGTGTTTGTTTTTGATATTATACCATTGCCAAGACAATTGTTTACAACACAATTGACTACTGTAGAGGACAAATTGTATATACCACCACCATACGCAGCTCCAGCTCCCGAAGTACAGTTGGTAATGGTACTGTTGGTTACTGCACAAGTGGCAAAATTGTTGAATGCAGAGATGCCTCCTCCTTGTACAATTCCTTCGCAATTACTTACATAACAATTATTTAATAAGCAAAGTGAATTGGTTGCTGTTGTTCTTGAATCAGCAATCATATAAATGCCACCGCCTTCATTTCCACTAACACAATCGAGAACAGTGCATTGGTTTGTGGTATTTACCGAAGTATAATTGATAGCCGAAAGATAAAGTCCACCACCATTTGATTTAGAAGAACAACCTTGTACCAAACAATTTGCTGTGGTTAAATACGACTTGTTCGCATTCATGGACTGAGCACATATACCACCACCATATTGACCTGCCGAACAATTGTAAACTTTACAATTCAAAACATATGAATTAGTTCCAGATGAATTTACACATATACCACCGCCATCTTTAGCCGAAGCACATTCACTAACCATGCAATTCGAAATAATTGCTTTATTACTTGAAGCATTAATTTGAATACCTCCACCCTGAACATCTGCATAACAGTTTTTTACTTTACAATTGAGAAATGATGTTGTTGGTCCATCATATATTCCACCTCCCAAACCGAGTAAATTTGAACCATTAGAAATTGAGTTTCCACCCGTAATAGTAAAACCATCCACTACAGATTCATAGGAATTTTTTATTACGTTATAACTGTTACCTGCATTTCCGGTTATTGTCCAAGTCCATGTTTTTCCATCAGCATTCATTGTCTTGGTCCACACATCGGGTATACCATCAATATCACCACTTAAAATTGTTTCGTTCACAAACTCCCAAGGTTCAATTTTTCCGTTATTATCCAAATCAGCTAATTCTCGTTCGTCTTTGGATGTTTCGGTACCAGCAAATCCTCCGTAAATACTATCCCTCTGAAAAACGAAGCTTATAGTTTTATCCGTTTTAGTTGTAGTATAATAGGTACCTTTGGCAACCCAAATCTCATTAATAATAGGAGCTCCGTGTATATCTCCTGCTTTTTCCCATGATGAACCATCTCCGGTGCCATTAGGTTTTACATAATAAATTGTTTTGGCAGTCATTGAAGCAGACAATGACACAATTGCCATTAATGAAATGATAAATTTGCGAATCGTTTTTTTCATTTTGATTTGTTTTAAATATCTCAATAAACTACAACTTAAAATATGAATTTGAACAACATACAACTACTCTAGTAATATGTTAATTTATTGTGATTTGGGTACAAATACTGCAGCAAGAACATTTTCCTGCTACAATATTTAATTAATCAATTAATTCTCTGTGATTATAATTTGTAAGAAATACCAATACTGGCATTTGATACAGAGGCAGAACCACCTTCAAGGTATACGCCTAACTTAGGACCAAATTGATAACGAACACCGACAACACCACCGTAGAAAATAAAGCTTTTATTGGTGGAACTTAAAACAATATCATTAGGTGTTAATGTTGATCCAAGAATGTCATATCCAAGCATAATGCCACCATACGTATCTAATTGAGAAATAAGTTTGTAGTGTGCTAATGCGCGGGCACCAAGCACGATGTTAGTATAATTCCAACTGTAGGCTGTTGTACCCATAACACCATTTGAATAGCTTGGCAAACTAAAATCTGTAGAATAACCAAAATAATTAAAATACCCACCAACTCCTAAATTAAGTCCTTTTACATTAAACAAATCATTCTTAATTCCTTTTTCGTAAGATAACTCAACTGGTGTAGCATTACTATTCAGACCAATACCAAGATGAATTAACTGAGTGTTTTGGTCAAACATTTCTACACTTTGTGACTTTTTACCTTTAGCAAAAGAACCCATTGAAACACATGCAAATACTGCAATTAATAATACTAATTTTCTCATTTTTTTGTTTTTTTATTGTTACCTACCATTGACGTATTTCGGTATAGACGGAGGCTTTATGATACTACTTGATGAAAAGCCACAAACATGTTATTGATAATTACTGTTTATTTAATAGTTTCAGTCTACTACTTACAATTTTGAGTTAATATTCTCTGTATCCGAATAGTAATTTCTATTTTGTTATCGGAATTGAATCTCGATTGAGGCTTAAGTTTTGGTTGTTGTCATAATTATTACTACAAAGTCACTAAAGATATACAAATAGCTAAAAATATTAAATAATTATCAACACATTTCAGCATGTTTTTTATTACACTTTATTGTTTATTATTGGTCAAATTAGTAACGCCGTCAGCCACCGATACTAATTACCTAGGGCTTGTGAAAATATAATCTGAACATTTATCAATTCATTGCCTCTTAGATGT
>JBAXMR010000065.1:0-26601 GCA_037134195.1 Paludibacter sp.
TTTTCTTTTGTTTCTTTTAATTTTTAGATTGGTATTTCCAATCTGTAATGCTATTGACTACAAACTATAAACTATTGACTGATTTACCATTTCGCAATAGCTTTCAGGCAGAAAAAACCACCAACAAGCTGAAGCAATATCCCCGGAAAACCTAATCTAATATCCTGAAAAGCTGCACTAAAACTATTTGTTAGAGCAAATTCAGCAATCATTCCAAGTCCTTGATAGAAAAATATTACCAGAAAAATATTTTGTAGTTTAATTTCTTTTGTGCGTTGAGCCATATAAGCAGCAGCAATTGCCAATAATACTGATTTTACAAGTATGATTGACATCATTTCAGTGGCTGGCATTCCAAAAAGCAAATGATTTATTATCGGTGAGGCAACAGCTGTAACCAATCCTGTGAAAAGGCCGTATTTATAAGCAGCAATTAATGTAAAAAAGTAAATTGGCAGCAACATCATTCCACCCATAGGAATCAGGTGACAAATTTGTGGCAAAACAATGTTTCCGGAAACGAAAATAAGTGCAAAAGAATATGATTTTAGTTCTACTGCTTTAAGAGAATGAAGTTTTACGACTGAATCCATGATTTTTTTTGATTTAGTGATTGAAAATTATTGACTAATTGAAATTTGGAATACAAAAATAACATTATAATTTGTTTCTTTAGTCAAAAGTTTTGTGAAATTTCATTTCATTTGATATATCACTGATATTATGCATATTATGTTTATTAATTTATGTTTTTTTAAAGCTAACGAACGAAATAATAAATGACTTAGGTATGTTATTTTTGAAAATTTTTAAATAAATTCATCAAAAACATTGATTTCATTTGATTTATTCAAAAAAAATACAGAAATTTGGCGTAATATTCAATACAGAATTTAGTTGGATAAAACAGAATGGATATTAACAAAAATCAGTTGGAAATATGGAAGTCGAGAAAAAAAAGTTTGAAATTGAGAAAAAAGATAACGAAATCATTTATTCAAAGGCCATCAAAGCAGGAAAAAGAATCTATTATTTAGATGTAAAAAAAAGCCGCAATGAAGATTTATTTTTGGCCATTACTGAAAGCAAAAAGAAAGTTACCGGTTATGAAGATGATGCTCAGGTAACCTACGAAAAACATAAAATTTTCCTATACAAAGAGGATTTCGACAAATTTATCGAAGGTTTGGAAGATGTGGTTGCATTTATTAAACGTGAACAGGGTGAAGCTGAACCACGAAAAGAATATTCTTCAGAAACCACTTCTGCAATTGATACAATTGAAGAAGAATCAAAACCAAAGAGTTTTTTCGATAAATTTAAATTTTGACCTCCCCTAATCCCTCCAATGGAAGGGAAATGCGGATATATAATAAACCCCACCCCATTTATCAATTGATAATTGGAAATTGATAATTGAATGAAATCCTTTGCAAGTGATAATTATTCGGGTATTCACCCCGAAATTTTTGATGCGATCAAACGTGCTAATACAAACCACCAAATTTCGTATGGCGATGATGAATTTACCGAAGAAACCAACCGTCTTTTCGAGCGTATTTTTGGAAAAGTAACTGTACTTTACACTTTCAACGGTACAGGAGCTAATGTTACCTGCCTGAAATGCTGCACATTACCATTTCAGGCTGTTATCTGTTCAGAATATGCACATATATTAGCCGATGAATGTGGAGCACCAACTCAAAGTATCGGTTGTTCACTACTTCCCCTCAAAACTTCAGATGGTAAACTGACGCCCGAACATATCAAACCATTACTCGGACGCATTGGCAATGTTCATAACACCCAGCCGAAGGTTATTTCTATAAGCCAGAGTACAGAACTTGGTACTGTTTATACTATTACAGAATTGAAAAAACTTTGTGATTTTGCACACGCCAACGAAATGTATGTGCATTTGGATGGTGCACGCATTTCCAATGCTGTGGCAGCTTTGGGCGTAAGTCTGAAAGAAGCAACTGTAGATTGTGGAATCGACATTATGAGTTTTGGCGGAACTAAAAACGGTTTAATGTTTGGTGAGGCAGTATTAATTTTCAATGAAAAACTAAAAGCAAATGCACCCTATTTCCACAAACAAACAGCACAACTTTTCTCAAAGAACCGTTTTATAGCTGTTCAATTTAGTGCATTGCTATCCAATAATTTGTGGTTGATAATGGCTTCACACGCCAACGAAATGGCTAAATTACTTGAAAGTATGATAATAGGATTGCCTGATGTAAAAATCACTCAAAGTGTAGATGCAAATGCTATTTTTGTGAGAATTCCGGAAAATATAATCCAACCACTTCGTTCCCAATATCCTTTCTATGAGTGGGATGCTGCTACTCATGAACAACGGTGGATGTGTTCGTTCGATACTACAGAAGAGGAGGTTACAGAATTTGTACGAGTATTAAGGAGACTTACCAGTTAATTGACGAAAAGGTTTTCTTTCCCTTTAGATAATAATTAAAAACTATACTTTTTTGTAGAATTTCAGGAATTATTTCTGTTGTTGAATTCAATATATTTTCATTTCGTTTGGTACTAAAATCAAGGATCATTTTTCGGTAATCTTTACGGGCTTTTAGTACACTTACAGCATTGGATGGTTTTCCGGTTGCAAATAACTGAAATGCAGCCAAATAATCAAATAATAACCGTCGAAACATAACCTTTCTCAATAATTTGTCGGGTAAGTTTTTATATAACATCAGTAGATTATTTCTGAAATTAAGATAGGTTTTAAATGGGCTTTCCACATTTAAAGTTCCCCCGCCAATATGATAAACCACACTATCAGGCACACATGCAATCCGATAACCACGGCTTCTCATTCTCCAACATAAATCAATTTCTTCCATGTGAGCAAAAAACTCATCATCCAATCCACCCGTTTTTCGGAAAATATCGGAACGGACAATCATACAAGCCCCTGTAGCCCAGAAAATATCTGTTATTTCATCGTACTGACCTTTATCTTCTTCGGCAATTCCTAAAACACGTCCTCTGCAAAATGGAAATCCGTATTTATCAATGTAACCACCACTAGCACCTGCATGTTCAAAATATGCTTTGTTGGTGTAAGATAGAATTTTAGGTTGGCAGGCTGCAACATCCTGATTTACTGACATATATTGAATAATTGGTTCAAGCCAATACGGAGTTACTTCAACATCGGAATTAAGCAACACGTAGTAGTCGGCTTCAATTTGTTCCAACGCTTTGTTATAGCCCGAAGCAAACCCATAATTCTTATCAAGATTAATTGTTCTTATTTTAGGGAAGTGTTCGGCAAGAAGCACCAGCGACGAATCAGTTGAAGCATTATCAGCAACAATGATTTCGACACCCGGAAGAGTTGTGTATCTTGTTAAAACCGGCAAAAATTGCTGTAGAAATGTTGCACCGTTCCAGTTCAGTATTACTATGGCTGTTGACATTAAAATTATGTTATGCCTGATTTTTAGGCTGATACTTCCATCTTCTGTGTGACCAAAGCCAAAATTGTGGAGAAGTTTGGATACGCTTTTCTAATAATTGCATATACCTTTCGGTAATTTCAAACTCTTTTGTTTGGGTAGGTTCAAGGGTAATTGGAATAAATTCGCAATGGTAATAACCTCTTTTTGTGCGGATTATATCTGCATAGAAAACCGGAAAATCAAATTTTCGTGCCAGTTGCTCAGTTCCCGTGAGTGTTGCCGTATCTTGATTTAAGAATTTTGTCCAGAAAAAATTTACATCCGAACCATAAGGAGTTTGGTCTGCAATCATCCAAAAATTCCCCAGTTTATTTTCTTTTTTTAATTGAATCAAAAACCGCATCAGACGATTTTTTTCGATCGGGATTCCTCCAAATCTTGAACGCAATTTAAAAAATAATGTATCAAAAGATTTATTACTTTGTGCTTTATAAATTCCGTAAAGCGGAACTTCGTCAGGTAAATATAGTGATAGCGCTATCGGCCATTCCCAATTTCCATAGTGAGCAGTCATCAACATTACACTTTTGCCTTTCGCATATTGTTCCTTTAAAGCATCAAAATTTCCAAAGGTCATTCTTCTTTTTATTTCATCGATACTGAAATGCATTTCCTTCATTGTTTCTATAAACAAATCACAGAAATATCGATAATAATTACGTTCTATTTTTAATTTTTCCTGTTGGGTTTTTTCAGGAAAAGATTTACTTATATTGTAACGTACTACATCTTTTCTATATCCGACCACATAATACACTATCGGATACAGGATATCCGACAGTATATATAATAATCGTAACGGAAGAAGAGTAATCAGCCAGAACGAAAAATAAACTAGGTAATACATGCAATAAATTGAACTATATTATGTTGGAATCTACTTAATTTTCCTCAGTGTAAATTCCTAATGATTTTCCATATTCATATTCCCCATCAAGAATAAGCTGAACATCGTCTTCACTCAACTCCATCTTGTCTTTTTTAGAACATTTCATAATAAAATTGAACATTTCTTCTTCATCAATACTTGCTTCCTCTGTCGAATCTTCATCGATTAAGCCATTTTCGTCGTAAAACTCATAAACTACATCCAAAACATACTCAATTTTTTCGTCATTAATACGTTTTTTGGCGTCTGTAGGTAATGATTTTAGAATAAATTTCACGGCTTCGTCTTCGTCATATACTAATAAATCGTCTTCTTGTGCTTTCATAATGTGTATGTTTTAAATTTTAAATTATCTAGTATTTAATAACGTTCAAAGATAAATTAATTTTATTATAACCCGATGTAATATCGTTTTTTTTTGAGAAAAATACTAACATTTGAGATAGAATAACAAAAGAGACTCCAACACTGAAGTCAGAATCTCTTTTGGGTTGAGAGTTGAAGACGGGACTTTCCGATAAATCGGAATAAACTTTTCGTCCCGAACAACAGTTGCTCTTTTAATAAGAGCGGAAGACGGGACTCAAACCCGCGACCCTCAGCTTGGAAGGCTAATGCTCTATCAACTGAGCTACTTTCGCAAAAACATTTAGCATTTTATTATTTACAATGTACAATTTAAATAGTAAATTGTAAATGTTTAAATTGTAAATGAAGTGGGCAGTGAAGGATTCGAACCTCCGAAGTCGAAAGACAGCTGAGTTACAGTCAGCCCCAGTTGGCCACTTTGGTAACTGCCCAAATTTTCAAAAGCAGTGCAAAGATACTTCTAAAAATCGGTACTACCAAACAATATTAGCCATTTTTACTGCCGTTGTTGCAGCTTCGATGCCTTTATTTCCATGAATTCCATCAGCTCTGTCAAGTGCTTGTTGTAAGGTATTGGTAGTGAGTACACCAAATACAACCGGACAACCATTATTACGAAGATTCAACTCTGTAATTCCATGAGTTACACTTTCACAAACATAGTCAAAATGAGGTGTATCACCCTGAATAACGCAACCAATTACAATTATTCCATCATATTTTTCAATATTTAGAAGTTGCTTGGCAGCGTAAGTCAGTTCAAATGTTCCCGGAACATGTATCACTTGAATATTCTCCGGTTCAACACCTACTTCTTCGAGTGTTTCCACTGCACCACGTAGCATTGCATGGGTTATCTGAGGATTCCAATCTGCAACGGCTATTGCATAATGTTGACTTGCAACTATTTCCTTATCCGGCATTAATTCCGCATTATATTTTGAAAGATTTTGATATTTGGTTGCCATAATTATTTTGGGTTTGAAGAGTTAGTTTATAGTTTTTGAAGAGTTTAAGGGGTTTGAAAAGTTTGAAAGATTTGAAAGGTTTGTTGAAATTTAAAAAAGCTACTTCAGTTAAATTGAAGCAGCTTTTTTTTAAGACTATTTTAGAAGAATTATTTCTGTACACGTGCTATATACTTATCAATATCAGAAGCTTCTGAGCTTTTTGGATATTTTTCTTTGATTTGAGTATATGCTTTTTCAGCTTTCTCCGGTTGACTTAATGTTTCGTAAATTAATCCTAGTTTTTTCAAATAAACCGGACTTAATACTGCATTGTCTTTATCAGCAGCTTTTTCGAAATAGCTTATAGCCTTTTCATTTTCATTCAGATTCACATAACAGTCTCCTGTAAGTCCAACAACCGAAACTGAAAAATAATTATCATTACTGCTGAACTGAGATAGATATTTAATCGCGTTTTCGTATTGTCCAAGTTTATAATAACAAATGCCGGCATAAGCACCTGCAAGTTTTCCCGATGGAGTGATACTATATTCTGAAGCAATTTCTTTAAAACCGATTGACTGCACCCCCTTACCTTCGAGTGCAACACGAAATGAATCGGTAGCAAAAGCAGCCTGCGACTTAACCATTTCATTTTCAGCAGCTATTTCACGTTTATCAAGGTAAAAGTTCTTAAATGATAAAACTAATAAAATAACCAGAATTACTGCTCCTACACCAGTGAGGATTTGTTTTTGATATTTTTCGATAAATGCTTCTGTGGAAGTCAACGCATGTTGTACATTTTCAAGTTCGTTGTGCTCTTTTTCCTCTTTTTTTGCCATAAGATATGATATTACTCCTTTTGTTAATTATATTTTTCACATAGAGTTGCAAAAGTAGATAAATTCTTTTAGATTACGAAATTTTGAAAAGCTTTTTTTAATTCGAGCTGTTATGCTTATAAACTTATCATTTGAGACACAAGCAAGATAGTATATTTAACTTAAGATATTGTTGTTTTCAGAATAACGTAACTAATAAAGCTGTATATTTGCATCAACGAACCGCATTGTACTGAGATTGGAAAACTCAACGTTAAAAAATTAACGAGAAATGTCGGTTTTCAATGGCGGGCTGCGCCTTCGGGTATCCCATGCGGACGGCAGATTACAAAGAAAATCTACAGCTCAAATCCTATTTATTAGGAGTTTTCTCAACTAATGGCAATGCGGTTTTTTTATGTCCCTACCTCTCAAATTACCCTCTACAGAGTTATATATATGGTTACTTAAAACAATCAACCACCGAGTATTTTTTTTTCAATACAAATTTTTGAATTCCAGCTTCCAAATACGCATATTTCCAACACCATGCGGATAGATTCTTGAAAATAATCAATTTTCGAAGTTTGTAGGTTTTGAAGTGCTTCATTATTCCCAAATAAGAATTCATACTACTCAAAAATGCTTTCTGAGTTTCTTTTTCGGGCTTATTTTCTCGTACAATTCTGTTATGCTTCGCAATAGATGCATAAAAATTACCCGTTGTGCGGCGTGCAACGTAAATTCGGTGGGGTTTTATAACTGCCCCGAGATATTGAACCCCTTTACTGTAATGCTGCAAATGGATTTTATGGGGATGCAACTCCAATTTTATTTCTTTTTTCATGTAGGTACGTATGACAGGAATACAACTTTTCAAAAACTCTTTGTCGCAATGTATCAACACAAAATCATCCACATACCGTCCGTAATACTGAATGCCTAATTCTTGTTTTACCCAATGGTCAAAGGTATTCATATAGATATTACCAAACAACTGCGAAGTTAGATTACCAATGGGTAAACCGCAATTTGGCTTGGCGTGAAACAAACTTTTGGAGGGTGGTAAACCTTCCCAGTCGGCTTTTCGCCCTTTTATTACACAGTTGTTTGTAGGTTCGTTAAACAAGGTTTTCTCAATCAAATAAATAACAATAGGATATTCAAAATCAGTTTTGTTTAGTTTTCCGAGTAATGTATCTTTAATTTTCTCGAACAACAACTTTTTGTTCATTGCCATAAAGTAACCTTTAATATCCAACTTCAGCACATAACAATCTTGCGTGTAGTTATGTGAACAAGAGCGAATAAAATGATCTATTCGTTTTATGCCATAGTGAGTACCTTTTCCTTTACGGCAACTGTAACTATCGTTAATAAATGTGGACTCAAAAATGGGCGAAATGTAATTGTAGATAAGATGGTGAATAATCCTGTCGCGGAAATCGGCAGCAAAAACTTCACGTTTCACAGGTTTATCCACCACAAAGCAAATACTTGGACGAGGTTGATATGTTTTATTAAACACTTCTTCGCATAATGCAAATACATTGGATTCCAAGTGTTTTTCGAACGCCAACGCATTGGGCGTATTGCGTTTATTTTTTCGCGCATCATAGTATGCCCGAAACATATCCAGTGTCAGTTTATCGGTGTCAATTACGTTGAAGAGGGTTTGTTGCATGGAAGAAGTTAACAAGGAAACGTGTAAACAATTTACAAATTAGATACCAACATGAAAATAAACGACACTATTATAAACAAACCCATGCAAGAATTTCAGCTCCTGCATGGGTTTTTTGTTTTCCATACCCACTCTTAAGTCCCCCTTTTCGGGGGATTTAGGGGGCTTTTAAGTCCCTAAGGCAGCGCACAGAGAACCCATTTGTCTTGTTGTTGTTGTTCCTGTTCACGTTGCTGTTGTTGTAGTTCATGTTCCTGTTCCAGGCGTTGCTCGTATTGTTCTCGGTACTGCTCCACCAGTTGCCGTTGTTGCCAACGTTGTTGAACGTACCATTGTTGTTGTTACGGTTGCCACCCGGAAGGGCAGAAATGAAGTAACCACTGCGTTTGTGACACCGGCATGTTTCAGCCCGTGCCATCTGTTATAGCTAATGCCAACCCTCTTGAATTAATAATTAATAATTGATAATTAATAATTGAAAGATAGGTATTTACAGCATCAGCGGGTTACCGGATTTAATTTTGCTCGCTCATGTATGCCTTAACACACACAATTCCGGCGGAAAACATGGGATGACAGAGTTCCAACTCTGTCTTTTTTTTCTCTATCAACAGAGTTCCAACTCTGTCTTTTTTCTTTATTGACAGAATCAGAATTCTGTCATCCCGTAAAATAATCAAATGGCAGTGAAGCAGATGGAGTATTTCGACATTACGTGCATCAGAACGTTTCGATATTTATCGGAATAAATTATTGAGAATCCCTGACACAGCGCACGGAGAAGCCATACCCCTTGCCGTTGTAGTTCAGGTCCACGTTGCTGTAGTTGCAGCCCATGCTACTGTAAAAGCCCATGCTACTAAAGCACTCGCTCGAACTCCACCAGTAGCCGAAGCCAACTTTGTCGAAATTACCATTTTGGTAACGGAGGCCACCCGGAAGGGCAGAAAATTTAGAATCGTTTAAAGCATCTGTGTTGGGAGCACTCCAATGGGTTGTACCGCTTTCTTTGAGTCGTCCACCTGCAATTGCACCCAGGTAATTGGTCAGCGTTGTCCATTCGGCATCGGTGGGTACGTGCCAGCCCACGGGAGCTATGTTGCGGCTGTCGGCAACGGCATAAAAATTGTATAATCGGCCGAAAAGTGTAATGCTATCGGCTTTGGTGGTATTGTTGTATGTACAGTATGCTCCGGTAGTTGGATAACCCCATGCATTTTCATCAGTTACATTGGCAATAGCGTCTCCATTACGGTAACGGGTAGTTCGTAGATTTGAGGTCATCCACACTTGAGTACCAATTTTTACAGTTCCATACACGTTGCCATCTATATCGGTTACAGTAGGCTCATTGGCAAAAGGTTGTTGTACATTAATCTTCACTAAGCCTATATAGGTACCATCGTCCTTCATATAGGTATCGTATGATAATGAATTTTTATTTATGGCTAATGATCCGGCTGCCAACGCATAAGGCACGCTGAGTAACTGGCTTGTACCGGTAATTGTATAATTAGTACCACCTGTTATATCGGTTTCAGTTTTCAGAAAATAAGGTCCGTTAGCCCAATTGATAGTCTCGAATCCTGCACCGCCGCCAAATTCAATGCTAACCAAGCCATTGGCATTGGTAGTGGTAGTTTGTGTTTCGGTGTAAAGTGCCGTTCCGGTTGCGGTGGTTTGCAAAATACTGATTTTCATACCAATTTGGGTGTTCGTCACCAGCTTGTCGCTGCTGTTTCTAATCACTGCCTGATAGCTCATTTTTTGTGGCACTTGTGCGTAACTTATTGAGCCACAAAGTTGGAGTGATAACAATAGTATCACTGCGCTGAATTTAATTTCTATTCGTTTCATACTAATTTTGAATTTATTGTTTTACAATTTTAAATGTTTTAATTAGGTTATCCTTGTTGGTTATCTTCAAAAAATAAGTGCCTTGTGTGAAAGCTTGAAGTGAAACGGTGGTTTCTGCTTCATTGATTTTTTGGCTGTCAATCTGCTTCCCTTTTAAGTCGTAGAGCTGATAACTAAGATCTTCAATCTTGTAGTCTGCAATTTTCAACTTTAAATAATCAGTCGTCGGATTAGGATAAGCAGTACATTCCAGCGTGATGGATTTCGGATTTTCCAACCCCGATACAACAGAAATTTCGTAGGGATGCTGTACTCCCTGAGCCACAGAGCCATTAGCTCCCTTGTTGGTCGTGTAAACTATCTGACCGACAGAATAAGTTAGCGACCCATTAGCACCGATGGCTTTGCCGCCCGTGCCGGTAATGGTGGTTTGTGCCTGAATTGGGATAAAACCCAAGCCCAATAATAGCACAACCCCACAAGTTTTCAGTTTTTTGTGTTTCATACTTTTTGTTTTTGTAGCCCCAAGCCCCAGAAGAGGGGATGAAAGACCGGTTTATTTATTGAGAATTAGTTGGTTTCTTATGTTCCACAAGGGACAAGCGTTTTCCTAAACGCTTGAAGTTTTGGTTTCAAGCGACTGGGAAGTCGCTTGTCCCTTCCCTTGTGCATCTTGTCTTCTATTGACAGAATCGGAATTCTATCATCCCAAGCAGACTGCGTCTTATAACCCCCTTTCGGGTTGCAGGGGGGGGGTACTTGCTTTTTGCCACCCATTCAATTGTTTCGATACGTTTTCTACAGTTTGGTTTACTTGTACAAACTGCTGCAGCGTTATTTGTCGCATATCTTTCATCAGCCTTATCATCAGTCGTATTACCTCTATTTGCTCGCGGGCGGTTTGCAGCGTTTCTGCTTTATCGTGGCGCGAGTTGGCACGGTAGATAAGCGTTAGCAAATCAATGGTTTCTTTTTTCAGCGTTTCACCCACTGTGTATTTGTATTCTTTGGCAAAGCCGGCTGTAAACTTGAATATTGCCAACAGCAAATCGTAAGTGGCTTTATACACCGGTAATTCATCGTACATTGCCATGGCGTACCAGTTGTTTTAATTTGTTTACAAACATCAGCGCTTCCATGGGTGTGGCGTTTTCAATAGGAAAATCGGTAATGAGCTTTGCTAATTCACTTGGTTTAGTGAGAGGGTGACTTGGAGTCACCCCCTCACTATCTGCAAATTGTTTTTCCACCCACGCTTGGTAATCTTCCTCCTTGTTCGAAACACCCTGAACAACAATCATTGAAGACAAACTATCAATATCATTCTGCTTAGTGATAGCATGACTTGGAGTCATACTATCACTGTCTGTTACTTGCCATCCTTTGTCAATTGCCAATTTCTTTATCGATGGCAGCGAACTACACGGAAAACCGACATAAAGAATCTCTTGTTGCACGGTTTTTACGTATTTATGATTGACTTTGAACGGTTTGAGATAGGTTACAATCCGCATTGCCGAACGGTTATACGCCCTATAAAACATTCCTTCCCTGAGCAGATAAATGTTATTTTCGTTAGCCAACTCCATGGCTACAATTTCTTTAACTGTCATAATTTTACTTTCAACATTTCCAACGTAAAAGAAACGTTGGAAAAGTTAGCAGAAAACGTGGATTGAAAAAAAAATCTGCTCAGCAAAGCAAGTTTTCTTGCATTGTTGAGCAGATATATGTTGCCTAAACAGAATGGGATAGTTGCTGCTGTCGGTAAATTTGAATTATAAAAATGGTTCTCTCTCTCTCTCTCTCTCTCTCTCTCTCTCTCTCTCTCTCTAGTAAATAAGGCGAAATTACCAACGAATTATCGTTAATAAATGATAAATAAAAGGTTTTTTTTAGAAAGTCTAAGTTCATCTCAAATTGAAAAATAGGTGCTCAGAAAGAACACTGGCTATTTTAGATAAAGTTGGATACAAAAGAATCAAAATACTTTAATAACGGTTCAAAGATAAATATATTTTTTTTAAAAAATAGCGTATTATAAAATATTTTTTCAGAATGTTCTCTTAATCGAATTTAGTATTAAAAAGGTATTTCTAACTACCCACTTCCGATAGTATTTCCAATGCCTTTTCCACTGTTTTTACATCCGAAAATACAACTGAACGGCGTTGATTTTGTTCCCTGAGTTGACATTTACGTGGGTGAGAAGTCATATATTGCAACAGTCGTCCAAAAGGTTCCGACTGATAATAAGGCGATTGTGGATTAGAAACCAGAAATGCTGTCATTCGTTCGCTTTTAAGTATTAGTTTTTCAATACCATATCGCATAGCCAACCAACGCAAACGAACTACCTGAATAAGACTTTGACCTTCAGCAGGTATTTTTCCGAAACGATCTTCAATACGTTTCATAAATTCCAGTAATTCAGCTTCATTATCGATATTATCCAGTTCACGATATAAACTGATGCGTTCCGAAACATTCTCGATATATTCTACCGAAAACATTACTTCCAAATCCGAATCAATCTGACAATCGTTGACAAAAGCAGTTGAGTTTTCAGTTTCGTTTCGTTCATCGGCATACAATTCGGCAAATTCTTCGTCTTTCAATTCATGAACAGCCTCATTCAGAATTTTTTGATAGGTTTCGTAACCCAGGTCAGCAATAAAACCACTCTGCTCCGCTCCCAGCATGTTTCCCGCACCCCGAATATCCAAATCCTGCATAGCAATATTAAATCCACTACCCAGTTCAGCAAAGGTTTCAAGTGCCTGAAGGCGGCGACGTGCTTCGGGTGTGAGTAAGCTCATTTCAGGTGACATCAGGTAACAAAATGCCTTTCGGTTGCTACGGCCAACACGACCGCGCAGCTGATGCAAATCGCTCAATCCAAAATTCTGAGCACTGTTTATAATAATGGTATTTACGTTCGGAATGTCAATGCCCGATTCAATAATGGTTGTAGCAACCAGCACATCGTATTCATAATCAATAAAATCCACAATAATTTCTTCCAATTTATCAGCTGCCATTTGTCCGTGACCAACAGCCACCCTACAACCAGGAACAAGGCGTTTAATCAGATTTTCAATGATATAGATATTCTGAATGCGATTATTTATAAAGAAAACCTGCCCGTTTCGGTTCATCTCCAGTTGAATTGCTTCCCGAATGACATCTTCATCAAATAAATGGATTTCGGTTTGAACCGGATAGCGGTTGGGTGGTGGCGTATTTATAATTGACAAATCGCGCGCACCCATAAGCGAAAACTGCAAAGTACGTGGAATCGGTGTGGCTGTCATAGTCAATGTGTCCACATTCACTTTCATTTCTTTGAGCTTTTCCTTTACCGTGACACCAAATTTCTGCTCCTCGTCGATAACAAGTAAACCTAAATCTTTGAATTTTATGCTTTTACCTACTAATTTATGTGTTCCAATAATAATATCTATATCGCCTTTTGCAAGTCGTTCCAACACTTCTTTCGTTTGGTTTGAGGTGCGGGCACGGCTCAGGTAATCCACCGTAACGGGAAAATCCTTAAAACGTTCTTTAAATGAATTGTAATGCTGCAAAGCCAACACGGTGGTAGGAACAAGCACAGCCACTTGTTTGCCATCCGTTGCTGCTTTGAAAGCTGCACGCATAGCCACTTCTGTTTTCCCGAAACCAACATCGCCACAAACCAGTCTGTCCATTGGTAATACGGATTCCATGTCTTTTTTCACATCGGCAGTAGCTTTTACCTGATCGGGCGTATCTTCATAAATAAACGAAGCTTCCAATTCCTGTTGCAAATAACTATCGGGCGAGTACTGAAATCCTTTTTCTGCTTTGCGCTTAGCATAAAGCTTAATAAGCTCACGTGCAATGTCTTTAACCTTCGATTTGGTGCGCTCTTTCAGTCTTTCCCACGCTCCTGAACCGAGTTTATTGATCCGTGGAGCTTCGCCTTCTTTGCCTTTATATTTGGATATACGGTGCAGGGCATGAATACTAACAAAAATTATATCGTCATCTTTGTAAGTAAGCTTCACCATTTCCTGCATTTTGCCGTTCACATTGGTGCGAATCAATCCACCAAACTTACCAACACCATGATCCACATGCACCATATAATCACCTACCTGAAACTGATTCAGCTCTTTAAGGGTCATCACCACTTTACCTAAGCGTGTTTTATCGGTCTTGAGTTGGTATTTGTGAAAACGATCGAAAATCTGGTGGTCGGAATAGCAAACGAGCGACAAGTCATGGTCGATAAAACCTTCGTGAAGCGTATTTTTTATGGGTTGAAAATTAATTTCATCACCACGGTCAGCAAAAATAGCCGTAATACGGTCGGTTTGCTTCACACTGTCGCTCATAATATACAACTTGTAACCTTCCACCAGTCTCTGGTGAAGATTATCGGCTACCAAATCAAAGTTTTTATGAAAAACAGGCTGTGGAGATGTTTTGAATTCAACTGAAGTTTTATGAGGAAAATAAGCCCTTTCCCCCCACTCTATTTTTCGAAACTTTTCAATTTGTTCCAGAAAATCATCGCCCGTAATATGCGATTTCTTCAAATGAGGAGTCTCATGTCCTGACACATTAGCTTTGATAAGTTGCTCATTATAAAGCTGATTGATACGTTCGCGCACAAAGGCGGCATTTGTAAAACCAAGTAGGGTATTCGCAGGAATAAACTCGAATAATGAAACTAATTTTACAGACTTATTACGCTGAAAATCTGGTATAATAATTATTTCAGCAACTTTCTCATTCGATAGCTGAGTTTCTATATCAAAAATACGGATTGATTCAACCTCATCACCGAAAAAGTCGCAACGGTATGGTAATTCATTGGCAAACGAAAAGATATCAACAATACTGCCCCGAACCGAAAACTGCCCCGGTTCATAAACAAAGTCAACATGCTGAAAACCATATTCCATCAACATTTCAACTACAAAATCTATCCCAATAGTTGATCCAACATTCAACGGCAACATCTGACTTTTCATACTGTCAGCGGACACCACTTTTTGCAATAATGATTCAGGCGAAGTAACAATTAAAGAAGGCTTTGTGGTATTTGCCAACCGATTCAGGACTTCAGTCCGCAGAATTTCATTTGCCGTATCGAGTTGAGAAAGTTTGATAGCTTTTTTAAATGCAGAAGGAAAATAGAATACTACTTCATTGGAAAGAATCTGCTTTAAATCGTTATACAAGTACGCTGCTTCTTCAGCATCATCACGTATTATAATGTGATTCTGTGGATTGGCTTTAAAAAGCGAAGCAATTACAAGTGCCGATGAAGACCCGCTCAAACCGGAAATTTTTATAGTTGGTTCGGGGGAAGTCAGCCAGTTTTGCAGTTGTTTTACTTGCGGGTGAAGGCTGTAAAGTTGTTGAAAATCAGATAAATTAATAATTTAGTTCGTTAGAAAGTTTGATGAGTATAAAGTGTCATTTTTCTAATCAATACTCAATTTTATCAGACGAATTTGCCCACGCCTCAAAAGCTTTAATAGCTTCTTCTGGTAGTTTCTGAATAGACTTCAAACGTCTCTCAGATAATTTTAGTTCAATTTCATCATAAATAAACGAATCATCAAAACCTATATTTTTAGCATCGGTTTTGGTATTTCCATAATACATTTTATCCAAATGCGCCCAATAAACAGCCCCTAAACACATTGGACATGGTTCGCAGGATGTATAAATTTCACAACCTGCCAAGTCAAAAGTCCCCAGTTTTTTAGCTGCTTTACGAATGGCATTCACTTCAGCATGTGCTGTAGGGTCATTATTAGCAGTTACACAATTAACACCTGTAGAAACTATCTTTCCATCCTTTACAATAACTGCTCCAAAAGGACCACCACCATTATTAATATTTGCAACTGATAAAGCAATTGCCTTTCGCATAAATTTATCGTTGTAATTCATAAATTTGAATTAATTTTAAAAAATAGGCTGACAAAGATAGTACTTTTCTGAATAAAAAAACTTTAACCTCAAATTTCAAACACTTTCAAAACACATATCAATTATCATAAAAATTAGAATAAGTGCCTATTTTGAGTAAATTGTTGATAAATATTCATTCAATTGAAATACTTATTAATACAAATTAGCTTACATTTGCGCGGTTTATAAATAAATATACAATTTAGTTTAATTAATTCAACAACTTTATGAAGAAAGTTTTTTCTTTTTTAATTGCGATAATGATAGCACATCTTTCGTTTTCGCAAGTATTGGTTAAGGGAATTATTGTGGATAAAACCACAAATGAGACTCTGGTAGGAGTAAGTGTAGTTAACACTGCATCCGGCACTGGCGTTGCCACATCGCTCGATGGTAGTTTTTCAATCAAAGTTTCTGCCGGACAGCAAGAGCTTAAAATATCTTACGTTGGATATTTGACTAAAACCATAGGAATCAGTTCGAAAAAACCGGATTTAGGAACAATTGCACTTGAAAGTGAAGCAATTGGACTTAATGATGTTACGGTTACTTCATCTATTGCTATCCGTCGCAAAACACCGGTAGCACTTTCAGTAATTGATCCTGTATTAATTGAAAACAAACTTGGTACTCAGGAATTCCCCGAAATTTTAAAATCAACTCCCGGTATTTATGCTACCAAACAAGGTGGTGGTTACGGAGATTCACGTGTTAACGTTCGAGGATTTGAAGCACCAAACGTTGCCGTAATGATTAATGGCGTTCCGATGAATGATATGGAATGGGGAGGCGTTTACTGGTCGAACTGGGGCGCATTAAGCGATGTTACCCGATCGATGCAGGTTCAACGCGGATTGGGAGCATCGAAAGTAGCCGCACCTTCATTGGGTGGTTCAATCAATGTATTAACCCGTTCAACTGATGCTATTAAAGGTGGTTCAGTTTCTTACGGAATTGGAAATGATGGTTATCAGAAAATTGGATTTGCTGTTTCAACGGGATTAACGGCCGATAATTGGGCAATTACTCTGTTAGGTTCAAAAACAACCAGCAACGGATACATTAAGGGAACGGAATATGAAGCGTATTCCTATTTTATCAATATCTCAAAGAAATTAAGCGATTCGCAACAATTGTCATTTACGGCATTCTCTGCTCCACAATGGCATAATCAACGAAATTCTAATGATAAACTATTAATAAGTGAATGGCAAAAACAACCTTTGAAATACAAATACAATCCATCTTATGGTTTCGCTTATGGTGAACGCAAATTATCAGCCTATAATTATTACAACAAACCACAAATATCATTGAATCATTTCTGGACTATTGATGAAAAATCAAGTTTGTCTACGGCTGTATACATTTCGTTAGGTGATGGTGGAGGCTGGGGAGGTCAAGGGGCTACTACTGCTGACAGAAGTAACTGGTATGGTGTTCCAACCGGAACTGGAATTGCAAACGGATATGATAAAGATGGTAATATAATAAACAACTTTAGAAATGCTGATGGAACGTACAATTATTCTTCTATTTATGATTTAAACAAACCAAGCATTTCAAACCCAAATGGTTCAAAAATGGTTATGTCAACTGCAATCAACAAACACGTTTGGATAGGTGCATTATCTACTTACACGACCAAAATTGATCAGAATATTGATTTTTACGGTGGAGTTGATTTACGTTATTATAAAGGAACACATACCAATGTAATCACAGATTTATATGGTGGTAAATTTTTTGTTGATGTAACTTCAATACCAACATCAACAAAACAACTTGGAGTTGGCGATGTAGTTTACAGGGATTATGATGGTTTTATTGCAAGTCAGGGGCTTTTTGGACAAGCTGAATATAATAAAGATAAATTGAGTTCATTTATTTCGGTTTCGGTTTCAAATACTGCCAACTGGCGTTATGATCGTTATTATTATGACGCTCCAAATGCATTGTCAAAAACTGTGAATTTCACAGGATATTCTGTCAAAGGTGGTGCAAACTATAATATAGATAAACAACAAAATGTATTTGCCAATATCGGAGTTATTTCTCGTGCACCTTTCTTTTCTGGCGGTGTATTTCTTCAAGCGCAAACAAGCAATGCTTTAAATCCGGATGGAATAAATGAGAAAGCCTTTTCGGCAGAACTAGGCTACGGATTCAAATCTAAATATTTTTCTGCGAATTTGAATATTTATAGCACCAAATGGATGAATAAAACAATTGTTGTAACAGCTACCAGCCGTGAAACACAAGCACCTTTAGTAGCTAATTTACAAGGTGTTGATGCACTTCATCAGGGCATTGAACTAGATTTTGTTTCAAAACCTATTAAGGATTTAGAAATAACAGGTATGGCTTCGATAGGAGATTGGCGATGGCAAAATAATGCAAATGGATATCTTTATGATCTTCAAGGGCAGGCAGTCGATGCAAATGGAAATCCTGTTGTACTAATGAGTTCAGACCATGCAAAAGTAAATGTAAACCTTCAAGGAATTCATGTGGGTAACTCCGCTCAGACAACTGCTGCAATTGGTGCAAATTATCAAATTATGAAAGGATTCCGCATAGGATTAGATGCTAATTATTTTGGACGAAATTATTCCAGTTTCAAAATCAATCAAAATATTGGAAATAATGATTTTCAACAACCCTGGATGATACCCGATGCAGTAACTGTTGATTTTTCAACTAACTATCGTTTCAAGATTTCCACTTTTGATGCAATATTAACTGGAAATATTTTCAACTTACTTAATCAGGAGTATATAGCTGATGCAGCAGATGGTACAGACCACACATCGAAAACAGCTCAAGTAATGTATGGTTTTGGTCGTACCTGGTCAATGAACTTGAAAATAAAATTCTAATTAAGTTATTCAATTAATAAAAAATAGAACAATGAAAAAGATATATTTTATAGTAACTTTGGTTGTATTGACCTTCTTTACTTCATGCGATTACAATGCTTTGAACTTTCAGGACTCCATTCAGGCTTCTAAACCAACTAATGTGGTTAATTATACATACACATTGACAGATGCTGATTATGCTACAATAGCAACTACAATTAAAAAACCGGTTACAGATTCAATATCGTTTTTTAAAACCAAATTGACAACAGCTAAGAAGTATAAAAGTGCTGATTCAACATCGATACAAACGAATATTGATCGATTAAATGCAAAACTAACAACTGATTCAACTTATATTAAAGCTACATATATTGCTGCAAATAAGTTTTTCAATTCTAATCTGCTTGCAAAAGATTATATTCCCTATCTTTTGAATACAAATTATCTCTACACTAACATTGGTTCAACATTTATGGCAACTTATAGTAATGTTGATAATGGTGACACTTTGGCTATAGCTGCTGTAAACAGATACACTTTTTCGGATGCTGATTATCTTTCAATGGGTTCTGGAGTTAATCAACCAGGACAATATAAAAACTTATCATCAGCGATGTCTGTAATGACTTATTTGAACCAATATTTAAAGATTAAATGTTCTTTTGCTCAAACAAATGACATAAAAATGGTAAGTTATAAGTATTATGATTCAAACAAAATAACAAAACAACAATACCGTATTCTGAGATTTGATGGTCAGAACTGGAGTGGCGTTTCTGGTCAATATCTTAATAATGGAAGTAAATGGGTATTTGATCCAACATTAAATGTAGTCATGAAAAAAGGTCTGAATGCAACTGATGATTATATGATGATGGTAAATTACGTTAAAGATCATCAAGCTGTAGTTACGCCTTCATTACTTGGCATTTATAATGGTTCAAGTGGTCCAGTTTTAGAATGGGAGAACTACTATGGTTTTCATGGATATTATGGTGAAATAACTCTTAAACCAACAGATAGAATTAACGACCCTGATTATGCAAAACTTACTACAAATGCAGAAAAAGACGCATATTTAACACAAAGAACACAAGAAGGTTTGGCTGTTTATTTGAGTTTAAAATTCCCTGATGCCCAACCACAAGTTGGAGGTATTGATTTGTATTGTTTTGTGACAGTTACACTATATGACGGAGCTAATGCCTACTACAAGTATCAATATCAACGCTTAGACAATAATGGTCTGAAATGGAAATATATTGATCGAGTAAAATTATAACAATTATGCTAATTATTGAACTGCCACCGATTCATTTCGCTGGCAGTTTTTTTATACAACAATTTGTTTTATTTATAAGCAGATAAAATTTGCTGCTATTCCAGATGTATATCCACAATAATAGAAATCTGTTTAAATATCACGAATTTAACTCCAACTTTTGAACAATTTCAACAATTATATGTTGTAACACATATAGTTCAAACAAATATAATTATTAATCATTTAAACTCAAAGATTATGAGTACAGAAATCAGTAAATTAAACAAAATCATTGCATGGATTATTTCAGGATTATTAACTGCATTATTTTTATTCAGTGCATCAGGCAAAATTTTGCACCCTGAACAAATGGTTCAAATGAAACTTGCCGATTGGCGTATTATTATCGCTATTGGTGAAATTGTTTCATCCTTGTTATTCTTAATTCCTAAAACCAATAAACTTGGAACAATCCTTTTAAGTTCTTATCTTGGTGGAGCAATCATTATTCACATGACAGGAGGAATGCCAATTACAATGCCTACAGTAGTTTTGATTTTAGTTTGGATAACAGGAGCTTTGCGCAATCCTGAATTTCTAAAACTGTAAATTATTTACAAAAATGCAAATTGAAGATGAAATAAAAGGTCGTTTCCGTAATGAGCGTCACAAAGGATTAATTAATCTGACTTTTACAGTAAAGCAATTGAGCTATAGCTTTTTGCAAACTTTAAAAACTCACGGATTAACTGAACCACAATACAATATATTGAGGGTGTTGCGTGGATTCAGGAACGAAGGTACATCTTCAATTGGCTTTCTCAAAGAGCGAATGCTCGACAGAAGTTCTGATGTCAGCAGGTTGGTTGACAAACTTTATGACAAAGGATTGATTGACCGTAAAGAAAATGACATTGACCGCAGACAAAAAGATGTTGTGATAACAGAAAATGGACTGAAACTTCTTGCTGAAATGCTGGATTGCGAAGCTCAGGCAGATTCCGAGTTGAATAATCTTACAGACGAAGAAGTAGTAGAACTTAACAGGTTATTGGATAAAATAAGGGAATAAATATTCCGGTAGTATCATGATTCAGAAACAGCCGATTGCAAAAAACGCAATCGGCTGTTTTTTTTTTCAGACATCATTCAAAACCTTTTGTTGTTTAAGTCTGTTATAAATTGCACATAGTATACGAATAATCAAAAAACAATGGAATCTAAAAAAGTATTGATAGTCAGTGCTCATGCTGAACCTGCATCGTTTTGCACAAGTTTGAAAAATGCTGCTGTAAATTTTTTTGTAGCCAATGGTCACGAAGTAAAAGAGAGTGATTTGTATGCAATGAACTTCAATCCGGTTGGCGATAAGTCTGATTTTAAATCACTTACAAATCATAATTTTTTCAAATATCAGATTGAACAAAACAATGCAGTTCAAAATAATCTATTTATAGATGATTTGAAAATCGAAATGGACAAGCTACAATGGTGTGATATATTGATATTCAACTTTCCACTTTGGTGGTTTGGCTTACCTGCCATTCTGAAAGGTTGGGTTGAACGGGTTTTTGCTGCTGGTTTTGCTTATGGTGGTGGTAAAGGTATTTACGACAATGGCGTTTTCAGTAACAAAAGAGCTTTTGTGATTATGACAACCGGTGGACTGCAAGATTCATTCACCGAAAATGGGTCGAACGGGAATATTGATACCATCCTCTACCCTATTCAACATGGTATGTTTTATTTTACCGGTATGAGTGTTTTACCTCCATTTATTAGTTGGGGTCCTGCCCGAATGACCGACAATCAAAGACAAAATGAGTTGGAAAAACTCAGTGAATATCTAAAAACGTTTGATAATCAGAAGCGGGTATATTGACGAAATTAAAATCGGTCAAATAACTTTTTCATCAAATCCGGTCGTTTCATCTTTTGCAAGTCGCGGATTATGGCATTTTTGTATTCGCCTTTGTACCAGAAAAAGAATTTGCGTTGTTCCAGTTTTTCGTCTTTGCTTTTAGCGGTAAAGATGGGTTCAAGCGTGTAGGGATGATAGCCCGAATAGTAAATCTCGGTAGCCAGCGTCATGGGTGTGGGAGTAAAATCCTGCACCTGTTCCAGTTTAAAATCAAAATCTTTCGTCAGACTTGCCAGTTCGGCCATATCCTCGTTGTGGCAACCCGGATGACTGGATATAAAGTATGGAATCAGTTGTTGATTCAGCCCTGCTTCTTTATTAATTCGCTCAAATTTCTTCTTAAACTCTCCAAAATAAGTAAAACTAGGTTTACGCATCATTTTCAGCACTTCGTCCGAAGTGTGTTCGGGTGCTATTTTCAGCCTTCCGGATACGTGATTCGTAATCAGTTCTTTGATGTATTCGTCGTGGGTTTTGTTTATTTCAGAGTTATCGGTGCGGTCGAGCAGTATATCATATCGTACACCACTTCCAACAAATGATTTTTTTATGCCCGGCAAACTGTCCACCGCCCGGTAAATATCCAGCAACGGCTTGTGGTCGGTGTTCAGGTTGAAGCAAACTTTCGGGAAAATGCAGGATGGTTTCTGGCACTGACGGCAAATGTACAGGTTCTTACCCTTCATTTGATACATATTTGCTGACGGACCACCCAAATCGCTGATATAGCCTTTAAAATCAGGCATTCGGGTAATTTGCTTTACTTCATTCAGTATGGATTCTTTGGAACGTGACACAATGTGTTTGCCTTGATGTGCCGAAATGGTGCAAAACGAACAACCACCAAAACATCCGCGGTGCATATTCACCGAAAACTTTATCATTTCGAAGGCCGGAATGGTTTTTCCTTTGTATTTAGGGTGTGGTAGGCGTGTGTAGGGTAAATCGAAAGATGCGTCAAGTTCCTTTTCTTTCAATGGTTCGTAAGGTGGATTCACAATTACCCAACGGTTACCGGTTTTTTGAAGCAAGCGGTTTGCTTCATACTTATTGGATTCCGTCTCAATATGCTTAAAATTAGAGGCGTACAGCGTTTTATCTTTCAAACAAACTTCGTGCGAAACCAGTTCCAGGTCTTTCCATTTTGGATGGGTAGTAATCTCTTTCGAAAGGTACGAAGTCTGTGGAATATCAGTCAGTTCTTTAAAAGTTTTCCCGCCATTGAGTTGCTTAATAAGCTCAATAAGTGGCTTTTCCCCCATTCCATACACCAGCAAATCAGCCTTTGTATCCACCAGAATGCTGGGCATCAACTTATCCGACCAGTAGTCGTAATGTGTATAGCGTCGCAACGAAGCTTCAATACCCCCAATCAGTAACGGTACATCGGGATAAAGTTTTTTAATGATATTCGAGTATGTTATCGTGGCGTAATCAGGTCGCATGCCAGACTTGCCATCGGGTGTATAAGCATCATCTGAACGGAGTCTTTTGTTGGCAGTATAATGATTTACCATCGAATCCATGTTGCCGGCTGTAATTGCGAAGAACATACGTGGACGACCCATTTTTTTGAAATCGCGCAAATCATCGCGCCAGTTGGGTTGTGGAACAATAGCTACTTTAAGACCTTGAGCTTCGAGTATTCGCCCTATTACCGCCGAACCAAAAGCTGGATGATCGATATACGCATCGCCGGTAAAGAAAACCACATCCACCTCGTCCCAACCCCGAATCTCAAGCTCTTTTTTGGTGGTAGGCAGAAAATCGGTTAGTTGATATTGTTGGGCTTGCATAGATGTTTTTGCGAATTAAAACGCTTTTGTGCCGTTTTGGTTCAACAGAAGTGTATTAGAGATTATATAGGTTCTAATATACTGAATAGTTGTATTTTAAATTTAAAGACAAAAGAATGGAATGCGGATAAACGCTGATTTAACTGATTTTCGCTGATAAAATATAAATACAAATTAATAAAAGGATTTTATCCCCGAATAAATCGGGGCTGATTTCAAATCTAAGTCTTTATCATTCCGACATGTCGGAATAAAATCCGTTTTACATCTGCTAAATCTGCGTTTATCTGCGTTCCATTCTTTAAACATCCAAACTTATATAATGTCTATTGTATCGGCAAAGGTACGGAAATAATTTGCTTGTACTTTCGAATAGTTCTAACCTCCCTGTTTTTAAGGCAATAAGCATAAGCTGACATCAACCCGGTTTTATCGTACCCTACAGTGACAATCAGGAAGAAGAAATAAAGGGTATTTTATCAGGCTATGAAATATTTTAATCTTAACGAAGGTATTATATTAACTTTTAATCAATGCAATTTTATTAGTATGGATACATATAAAATTAAAGTTATTCGGGCATTTCCTTTTGAGTATATATAATCCAATGTCGTTTAGTTTAGCATTTACAAAGAAATAAGGGGAAGTCTATATAGAATATTCACACTACTACGGGTTAATAATCAATACAAATCAGGTATTTAAACCCTTAGAAGAGAAAATTCAACAAGCAAAATACCTTTATTACTTTATTTGAATTATCCTGAAATTTGAAATTCCTTATCTTAACGACATTGATATATAATCATACTTATTTCTACTTTACTAAAATAGAATTTGGTCAATTTTAAACCACAATAGACACAATAGAAAACAAAGTAAAAAACAAATTTTAGAACACAATAGATAAATACCTGAAGGTATTTTAAGTGATATTTCTCACTTTTATTGCCAAAAGTATGAAACTATTGTGTCTATTGTGGTTTAATCTTTAATTTGGTAAAGTAGAATTATAAACGATGGTTTTTGATTTTGAATGACACGGATATTTATTTTGGCATATTCGTTGTCTTTTAAATTTCAAATACATGGTTCAAATGTTATCAATTTAGTAAGTTATTTATAAGTAAATATCGTCATTTTAGGAATTATTTTGCCATTTTTGTTATCTCTTAAAACAAAAAAAGCAACTGTAATTTTACTTACAATCGCTCTTAAAAAGCTGATTTACTTTGTTGTACCCAAAACAAGACTCGAACTTGCACATCCGTAAGGACACTAGTCCCTGAAACTATATTTTGGAGCTGTATATCAATCATTTAAGACTCTTTTGTAGTTGGGTTGTATTTAATTCGCAAAATACTCATATATTTTTTGAACTAAAAAACCTATCACTTCTAATTTCTAAATGTGAAACTTTCAATTTGAACATTTATTTCAATTTAGATTATCCGAAACGCTATTCAAATAAAAATTTCAAATTCATTATCACAAGTTGTCTTATTTTCAAACAAAAAATGCAACATTGTTACATTTTTAATTCAAACCACAAAGATAGAATAATGTAATTACAGTACAAAGACATTACTATAAATTTTTGGATATTAATTACAAGTTTCTAATTTAAAGAGAAATACACAGCATTATGAATTTAAACAGAAGTATCTACAGATTAATTCTAATGTAATATGAACATAGTATTGTGAGATTATTTATCTTTTTACTCTACAAAATTCATATCAAATTCAATCGGTCATTACAAACAAATTTCTCGTTCCTCAAAATTTTGTATTGTAATGGCATTTTTACCGTGCGTTTTTTATTTTTTAAGTTGTAATGTAAAAAAATAGCTCCATATATTACACAGCACTTCATTAACCCACGAACAAACTCAAAGGATTACCATTTCCTCATTACATTTTTTAATTCGCTTACATCAAATCTATTAAATCCAAAGCTTTATTCGTTAATTCTATGAAAATACCGTTTACATATAAGGCGAATTTACTTTATGTAATCACAATTTCAAAGCAGGGCGGGGCGGGGTCTTTCGACAGTTATCGGGCTAAAAAACAGCCCTCTAAAAACGTATTCTCTTATGAATCAGGAATTTAATATGTAAACGGGCGGAAAAATGATGGAAATCGTTTGGAATTTCATGTAATATCTATGTTATCTTTCTCTTTTTTAATCATTTATCTATAATATTATTGGTATAAAGAAAGAGAAATATCAAAGAGCAAAAAAATGTTTTTCCGCTTACAACCTTACAACCCTACAACACGCCCAGTTATATTTTTATAAATCAGAAGTTTAAGCGTTGTAACCTTTATTTTCAAGCCAAACAAAGCAAGTTACAACCGCTTACAACCAAAACAAGGTTACAACAAAAAAATGACTGTAAGTTATTGAATGACATTGTTTTAAAATGCTGTTGTACGTTGTAAGTGCTTTCCAACTATTTATTTTTTGAAAAACGCACTTTTTGAGTTTAACCACTTAATAAAAAGGACGTTAGCCGAAATTTATTTCAAAATATCTTGAAATTGCCAAAACTTTAACCTTATTTCACTTTTGCCGATTTTTTGGCTTGTTTGGGTGCGATAGGTAAAGCGATTTTTCAATTTTGATTTGAAATGATTAAAAGTTTTTTTTGTGAGTAGAGGAATAAAAAGAGGGTGCAACCTTTGTTTTTTAATTGTGGAATGTTGATTTTATA
>JBAXMR010000066.1:0-26539 GCA_037134195.1 Paludibacter sp.
TTTATTGATTATCTGAATGTTACAAGTACTAAAAAATGTTATGCGGAAAACAGGATTTCAAAGAACTTTTTAGAACTTAACAACCCTGCGTTTATTGCGAGATAGTTCCTCATGTATGGATGAAGTATGGATAAAGCATACCAACGCCCTACATAGTGTATGAAAAAAGCCGTATTGGTGCAAACAATACAGCTTTCATTAAATTTCGGATAAAACTTACTTTCTTACCCTTTACGACAATTTTCAATATTTCCTAACTTGAGGTAACAATTTGTGACCTCAAGCTTCTTAAACTTCCATAAAGCTGGTCACAATTTGTGACCAGCTCATTCTTCTTCTAACATGCTATCTCTTTATCGATTATTTCTGAAAGTTTTTGCATATCATTACTCATTTTCATGTCGGTTATTTTTGCGCAAATCTGAGTAGTCTTTATGCTTTTGTGCCCGAGCATTTTGGAAACTGTTTCAATGGGTACTCCATTTGATAAAGCGATGGTGGTGGCAAATGAATGTCTGGACATGTGAAAAGTCAGGTTTTTGGTAATGTTGCATAAATCGGCTATTTCTTTCAGGTATTCATTTACTTTTTGGTTAGAGATAACAGGCAATAGCTTGCCGTCAATTTGACTGCCCTTATATTTATCAAGTATTTGTATTGGGGTATTAAGAAGCCTTACATTAAAGTGTACATTCGTTTTCTGACGTTTACTCATAATCCACAGGCTATTGTCAAATGCGGTTTGGATGTTGGATTCTTTCAAATTATACAAATCAATGTACGAAAGTCCAGTATAGCAACTGAAAATGAATAAATCCCTTACCTGCTCAACCCTCTTTGTTGCAAATTGTTTGTTCTTAATAGTATCAATTTCCTTTTGAGTAAGAAACTCTCTTTCCACAGTTTCAAAGCCTATATTGAAATTCCAGAAAGGATCGGGGATATTAAGCCCTGTGTTTTTAGCGAAATAAAATATCTTCCGTAGCCTCTGCATGGTTTTCATTGCATTATTGTGCTCACTCTTGTGGTTGTTACGGATATAGATGTAAAAGCTGTCTAAA
Organism: Paludibacter sp.; assembly: GCA_037134195.1. GTDB lineage: Bacteria > Bacteroidota > Bacteroidia > Bacteroidales > Paludibacteraceae > Paludibacter. The sequence continues at coordinate 1,062 of JBAXMR010000066.1, forward strand.
AAGACCGGAGTTACCTCACTGATTGGAATATCGGAGATGCTGTAATTCTCTTTCAGAAATGATTCAAGCCGTTCTCTCAGCAGTTTATAACGGTTGTAAGTTATGTTTGAAGTGGAATAACCAACTTTCATTGCATACTGCTTGTTGTGCATATCGAAGTACTCCAAAAGGGTTTTATTCTTTTTGTCAATCCCTAAAATAGAGTTCTTGATTTTCTCGGGCACCACATAGCCAAATTCGTCAAATTGCTTTGTATATGCTTTGTCGATGGCGGTTTTCAGGTTGTCTAACTGCCTGTTGATGTTGTTGGCTTCAGCTGCCCGTCCTTTGACCTTTCCTGACTTTACGTCCCAACAATCAGGATCTACCTGAAGCTTAGAACTTAATTGCGCGATTTCTCCGTTAATTGTAATACGGATCATGATAATGGACTTCCCATTCTTTTGAATGGCATTTTTCTTTAAGTAGAAAAGTACTCTGTAAGTTGATTTCATAACATAATAATTTATGGGTTGAAAATAAATATTACCTATGAAAGTAGGGCAGACAAATTGCTGACAATTATGGAAATAGCTAAGACAAAATAGTTAAATCGTTACCTATTAAAGAGGAAGAAAAACAGGTAATGAATTAGTAACGATTTATTGACGTTTGGTGGTTGAAAAGTGGCTTTTACTGACATACTAAAAACCAAAAAACCATTCCAAATCAATGATTTAGAATGGTTTGACCTAATGTTGGCTGAAACTGTCGTTTCAATAAGTGATCCAGCTGGGGCTCGAACCCAGGACCCCATCCTTAAAAGGGATGTGCTCTACCTGCTGAGCTACTAAATCGTTTTTCAAAAGCGGTTGCAAAGATACTGCTTTTTTTTAAAACTACAAATGCTCTGGAATATAAATAATGTTTTCGTTTAAATTATTTATTTAAAATGCAGATATTCAATACATTATAATAATTAAAGTCTGTAGTATAGAATAGCGTATATTTATTCAAAAAAATATGTTTCTTTGTATCAAAACACAGCAATTTATGAATTACGAACAAATATTATCGGCTATACGAATTTTACCAATAGAAGAACAGAGTAAGTTAATAATTGAGCTATCTAAGATTTCTTTTAAAGAAGATTTCAAGTCCGATCGACAAGAAAAGCTTATCAATAAACAAGTAGGCTGTCCTCATTGCAACAGTATGAAGTTCACTCGATTTGGAAAGGATAAGGGCAGTTTTCGTTTTAAATGCAAAGAATGCAATCGGATCTTCACAGAACATACAGGAACTTGATTGGCTGGATTGCATAAAAAGGAGATAATAAATGATTATCTTGAATTGATGTACCAAGAAAAATCCTTGGATAAAATCAAAGTTGCCTTAAATATCAACAAGAAGACGGCTTTTGACTGGCGGCATAAAATTTTATCCTCTTTCCAAGATATTGACAAAAAAAAGACTTTAATGGTATTGTAGAGAGCGATTTTAAAGGTAAATTTTTGTAGGCTATTATGAGCAGTAGTATAATTCTTAGTTGGATTTTCTCTGCCGGAGTTTATCATTCGGTTTACGAATATTTGTAGAAAGTCAGAAAAAGAGATTTCTTCCTTATCTTTCAATAGAAATTCTACAACTTCTTTGATGTCCCAATTTTCAGTATCAACCTTATTTAGTTTGTCAATATACTTTTTAATGATGGGAGACAACTGACCGATAAATTGAAAAATATTTAATTTTCGTACCCGAAATTTGCTTTTTCGAAACGATATAGGATGTTTTTATGTAAGTGGGTTTATTGTCTTTTATAATTCTGATGTATACTACTGCGTAGCCATCGCTTCTAAGACCGCGAATACATGGTTCAAAGGTTATCATTATTTTTGTAAGTTATTTGTAAGTGGATATGATAATTCTGCACGTTTTACTGTGTTTTTCGTGTTTTTTTTTAAATAAAAAAGCGACTGTAAATGCCTTACAATCGCTATTATCACTGGTTTTCAGCTTGTGACCCCGATGGGATTCTAACCCATGACCTTCAGAACCGGAATCTGACGCTCTATACAGCTGAGCTACGGAGCCATTTTGGAAATGCAAAAGTAGCAAAATTTATCTAATCCCGAAATCTAATTTTAATTTGCCTTCCTTCTTCCTTGAAATTTGCAGTTTCGCTCAAAACTGCTATATTTGCATAGTTGCAATTATCTAAATTTCATTGTTGATTTTCTGAGAACTTTATGGCAAAAACTAAATCCGTTTACGTCTGTCAAAATTGTGGTGTCGATTCACCAAAATGGATAGGCAAATGTCCGTCGTGTGGCGAGTGGAACTCGTATGTGGAAGAAATAATCAGCAAAGACAGTGCGCCAAAATTCCATATAGCAGGTGTGGAAATCACCAAACAAAAACCCATACTGATTTCGGATGTGGAAACGGATGAAGAAACCCGCATCGATACCAGTTGTAATGAGTTAAACCGTGTTTTGGGTGGCGGATTAGTCCCCGGTTCGTTGGTGTTGATTGGTGGTGAACCCGGAATAGGAAAGTCAACTCTTGTTTTACAGGTGGTTCTGAATCTGAAAGGCAAACGTACGCTTTATATATCGGGGGAAGAAAGTGTAAAACAGCTAAAATTACGCGCCGAAAGATTAAAGTTTGATAATCCCGATTGCTATATTGTCAGCGAAACTTCACTGGAGCAAATCTTTGTCCATATCCAGAATATTCAACCCGATGTGGTGATTGTCGATTCTATTCAAACAGTTTCGACCGAAATGATTGAATCGTCACCCGGTTCAGTTTCGCAGGTACGTGAATGTACGGCGAATCTGCTGAAATTCTGCAAAACCACTGCCACGCCTGTTTTGCTGATTGGTCATATAAATAAAGAAGGCAGTATTGCCGGTCCGAAAGTGCTGGAACATATTGTTGATACGGTGTTGCAGTTTGAAGGCGACCAGCATTATATGTACCGAATTTTGCGTCCGATTAAAAACCGCTTTGGAAGTACGTCCGAACTTGGTATCTTTGAGATGCAACAAAACGGTCTGCGCGAAGTGAGCAATCCCTCCGAATTGCTACTTTCGCAAAATCACGAAGGATTAAGCGGCGTGGCTATCGCTTCGGCTATCGAAGGCATTCGTCCGTTTCTGATAGAAGTGCAGGCTTTGGTGAGTTCGGCAGCTTACGGTACGCCACAGCGCTCAAGTACGGGTTTTGATTTGCGCCGACTGAATATGCTGCTGGCGGTATTGGAAAAACGTGCCGGATTTAAAATCGCTCAGAAAGATGTTTTCCTCAATATCGCGGGTGGAATTAAAGTAAACGATCCGGCAATCGATTTGGCGGTTATCTCTGCCATCCTATCTTCCAACGTGGATATTGCAATTGAGAAACAGGTTTGTATGGCAGGTGAAGTTGGTCTTTCGGGCGAAATCCGCCCGATTAACCGCATCGAACAACGCATTTTGGAAGCTGAAAAGCTCGGTTTCAAGAAAATGATTATTCCGGATATTAATTTGAAAAGCATTAATCTGACTAAACTGAATATAGAACTGGTGCGGGTAAAGAAGGTGGAAGAGGCGTTTAGAGTATTGTTCAGAAAATGAAATATACTATGACTCTACGAACCGTAAATGTAACCCGCTATATAACTCCTTTGCGTGAAGGTGGTTCGTTGCCAGCCCTGGCTGAAGCAGACGATGATTTTAAATATGTTGTCAAGTTTCGGGGTGCAGGGCATGGAGCTAAAGCGTTGATTTCTGAGTTGATTGGAGGTGCGGTGGCAAAACTGTTAGGATTGCGTGTGCCGGAATTGGTTTTTGTGATGCTGGATGAGGCTTTTGGTCAGACCGAAGGCGATGAGGAAATTCAGGATTTGTTGCAGGGTAGTCGGGGGCTGAATCTCGGTCTGCATTTTCTGTCGGGTGCATTGACTTACGATCCGGTTACCACCAAAGTGGATGGTTTGCTGGCTTCGCAAATTGTGTGGATGGATGCTTTCCTGACCAATGTTGACCGCACGGTTCGAAACACCAATATGCTGATGTGGCACAAAGAGTTATGGTTGATTGACCATGGTGCAACCCTGTATTTTCACCACACCTGGACCAATTGGGAGAAACAGGCATTAAGTCCTTTTCCGTTGATAAAAGACCACGTTTTGTTGCCTTTTGCCGACCAATTGGAAGTGGTAAATGATATATTTAAAGAAATAATTACCAGCGATGTAATTCGTGAAATGGTAAATCTTATTCCCAATGAATGGGCTGCTCATGCCGAAGAAGGATTGTCGGCTGACGATGTTCGTGAAGTTTATTATCAGTTTCTTGTCCGAAGATTAGAACATTCCGATAACTTTTTAAATGAAGCACTCAATGCAAGGAAAACATCTGTTTGAATATGCCGTTATTCGTGTTTTGCCAAAGGTTGAACGTGAGGAATTTATCAATGTAGGCATCATTTTGTTCTCGAAACGAGCAAAGTACATTCGTATGAAATACTTCTTGGATATACAACGGCTAAGTGCTTTTTCAACCGAACTTGATATGGAATTACTGGAGGAAACACTGCAGTCGTTTGAGAAAATTTGCAATGGTGACAAAGCAGGTGGCGCAATTGCAGCACTGGATATTCCTGAGCGTTTTCGGTGGCTAACTGCTGTTCGTAGCTCGTGCATTCAGACTTCAAGGCCACATCCGGGTTATTCTGACAATCTTGATTCAGAGGTTGAAAAGTTATTTACAGAGTTGGTTAGCTGAACCATTTTCATTCTGTATCAACTACATTTTTTCATTCCAAATTTCTATCATTCCAATAGTGTTACTTCGAAATATTTATTGTATATTTGTCTGTTTTTTTGGAAAGAATGACTTATCATGGAAATAGGAGAAAATCTGACTTTTAAATTATTGAAATTATATAACATAAAATAAAAATGAGCGACGAAGAAAAAGCAAGAAACACTGCAAGTGCCAATTATGGCGCAAGTAGCATTCAGGTGCTGGAAGGTTTGGAAGCAGTGCGCAAACGCCCTGCGATGTATATCGGTGATATTGGTGTTAAAGGTTTACACCATTTAGTTTACGAAGTTGTCGACAATTCTATCGATGAAGCAATGGCAGGTCATTGCGACACGATTCATGTAACAATAAATGAAAACAATTCCATTACTGTTGTTGATAATGGTCGTGGTATTCCGGTGGATATGCACGAAAAAGAAGGCAAATCAGCTCTGGAAGTCGTTATGACTGTGCTCCATGCCGGGGGAAAATTTGATAAAGACAGTTATAAAGTTTCAGGAGGTTTACACGGTGTTGGTGTTTCGTGTGTAAATGCACTTTCTACCGACTTGCGTGTAGAAGTTTCCAGAAATGGGAAATTATACATGCAGGAATATTCATGCGGTGTGCCCAAATCTCCGGTTCAGGAAATTGGAACTTCAACAACAAATGGAACTAAAACAATATTTTTACCTGATAACACGATTTTCATTGAATCGGTTTATAAGTATGATATTCTTGCCGGTCGTTTACGGGAACTGTCATATTTGAATGCCGGAATCACACTGACATTGACCGACAGACGTCATTTAGAAGAGGATGGTTCTTTCCGAACCGAAACTTTTCATTCAGTAGAAGGTTTGAAAGAGTTTGTCGAATACATTGACGAAGCTCGTGAAAAGCTGATTGACAATGTGATACATATCAATACCGAGAAAAATGGAACCCCCGTGGAAATTGCGATGACTTATAACACCTCATACAATGAAAATATCCACTCTTACGTAAATAATATCAATACGATTGAAGGTGGAACTCACCTTGCAGGTTTCCGTCGCGGATTGACACGTACGTTGAAAAAATATGCTGAAGACAGTAAAATGCTCGAAAAACTGAAAATCGAAATTAGTGGCGATGACTTCCGCGAAGGACTGACTGCCGTTATTTCTATTAAAGTTCAGGAGCCACAATTTGAAGGACAGACCAAAACTAAATTAGGTAATAATGAGGTAATGGGCTCGGTGGATATGGCTGTAGGTGAAGCTTTGGGTAATTATCTGGAAGAAAATCCGAAAGCTGCCCGTATCATTGTTGAAAAAGTTATTCTGGCTGCAACCGCTCGCCACGCTGCCCGCAAAGCCCGTGAAATGGTTCAGCGCAAATCTCCACTTTCGGGTGGTGGATTACCGGGTAAACTGGCCGACTGCGCTGACAAAGATCCTGAAAAATGCGAACTTTTCCTTGTCGAAGGGGATTCGGCAGGTGGAACAGCCAAACAGGGACGTAGCCGACAGTTTCAGGCTATTTTGCCCTTGCGTGGTAAAATTTTGAATGTGGAAAAAGCCATGCAACATAAAGTGCTCGAAAGTGAAGAGATACGCAATATATACACTGCTTTGGGCGTTACTATAGGAACGGAAGATGATAGTAAGGCACTGAACATAAAAAAACTGCGTTATCATAAAATCATTATCATGACCGATGCTGACGTCGACGGAAGTCACATTGCTACGCTGATTATGACATTTTTCTTCCGTCATATGAAGGAATTAATTGAGAACGGTTATCTTTATATTGCCACTCCGCCACTTTATTTATGCAAAAAAGGTAAAAATGAAGAATATTGCTGGACAGAATTACAACGTCAGGCATTTATTGAAAAATATGGTGGTGGTGCTGAAGGTGGAATTCATACACAACGGTATAAAGGTTTGGGTGAGATGAATGAAATTCAGTTGTGGGACACAACCATGAATCCTGAAAATCGTACCTTGCGTCAGGTAAATATAGAAAATGCTGCTGAGGCCGATCACGTTTTCTCCATGTTGATGGGAGATGATGTGGCTCCACGTCGTCAGTTTATCGAACAAAATGCAACATACGCGAAGATAGACGCTTAATTCAGTTCATAGTTGATAGTTTATAGTTAATAGATTGTCAACTATAAACTATTAACTGCCAACTCCTAAGAAACAAATGATGAATAGAACGCTGATTTTCGCGGTTTAAGCTGATTATAAACGGATTATTAAAATGCAAGCATTTTTGATTTTGCTCTTTAATCAATACCGATTAATCGGTATTTCTAATCCGTTTTTTTTATCCGTTATATCAGTGTAAATCAGCGTTCCATTCTCTTTTCTTTTGTTTCATTTAATTTTTAGATTGGTATTTCCAATCTGTAATGCTATAAACTAAAAAAAATGAATATAGCCGTTTTTTGTTCCTCCAGTAATCACATTGCCGACAAATACAAGCAAGTTGGATTTCAGTTGGGGCAATTAATTGCCAAAAGTGGTGATACACTGGTTTATGGCGGTGCAACAGGTGGTTTGATGGATTCGGTTTCGGAAGGTGCAGCCAGCAAAGAAGGAACAATTATCGGGGTAATTCCACAGGCTGTTATTCGTATGAATCGGCAAAGCGCGTTACCATCACAACTGATTTCAGTAGAAACCATGAGTGAACGTAAAGCAACCATGAAAGAACTTTCCGATATTTTTGTGGTTTTGCCCGGAAGTTACGGTACATTGGACGAAATGCTGGATATAGTGACTTCTGCCATTGTTGGAGAACACAAAAAGCCTTTAATTATGGTTAATCAGGATGGTTTTTACAATCAATTTCTGGGGCAGATAGAGTTAATGCGAAATGAACTGTTTATACCTGTCGAAAATTACAAACCGATTGTTGTTGAAGATATTAACTCTTGTTTTGAATTAATCATTCAATTCAAAAATTCATGAAAGAGTTTCAATTATGAATTATGAATTATAAATTGTGAATTATAATGAATCTTTTTTGGAAAAAACTCTTTGGGGCAATCACTCCCACTGCAAAACTTGAAAAGTACGAAACTGATTTGGTTCAGGCTATGCAGCGCTATGCTGAAGTAGAAAAATCAGTCGAACTTGCTGAATATAAAAAGCTTTATCATGTGGTTAAATCTGCTGAATTTCAGGAAAAGAAGAAGACCCTTCAGAATCGGAAATACAAAGATACCGAAGAATATGAGGTAACAAAAAGATATAATAAACTTCATCATTCTCCTGCTATTCAGCTTTATTATAAGGTTTTGGATTCCGAAGAGTTAGTTGAATATCAAAGCTTTAAAGAAACTCCTGAATACGAATATCTAGGTGACAAAAAAAAGCTAAAAGTATCAGAATTACTTCAAAAAATGAAATCATATGAAAAATCAAAAACGTATAAAACTTACGTTCGTTTTCATAATTCATTCATAATCAAAGAATACGAAGAACTAAAAGCCAAAGTTATATCACCTGAATTTCAGAATTCAAACAAATTTTGGGAAAACGAAAAACGTTGGCACACAACACCTGAATTTCAAAAACAGGAACGCTTCTACGAATTGCTAAGAAACCCCGATATTGATTTCTTCATAAACGAAAAAACAGAGCGATTTGATAATTACCGCAAACTCAAACTTACTTTTCAGGACGAATTCGACTGGAATACGCTCGATAAATCGCACTGGAATTTTGGATTTCATTACAAAAGCAGCAATCTTATTGAAGATCATTCTTTTGCAAATGAGAAACAGGCAAATAATTCAGGAAAAAATGTAGATGTAGTGAATGGCGTTTTGCGCCTTGAAACCAAACACGAAAAAGTAACAACCCGTGCATGGCATTCTGAGAAAGGTTTTATTCAAAAGGAATTTCATTATACATCTGACGTACTACAAACTGCTGAAAAATTTCGTCAGAAATATGGTGTTATTCGTGCTAAAATACGATGTTCAGGGCATATCAATCATGCTTTCTGGCTTGGGGCAGATGATAAACTGCCAAATGTTACGATTTTTCATTACAATGGTAAAAAAATAAATATTGGAAATGCCAATAAAAATATATTCGATGGAATAAAAATCACCGGACTTAATCCACACAACTATTATATCTATTCATTAATCTGGACAAAAAAGGAATTAATCTGGATGGTAAATGATCTCGAAGTTTATCGCACTGCGAGCAATATTCCTGCTCAGGACATGTATCTGGCATTCAATTCGTTTATTCCAGAGAAAAATCATGGCGGAACTGGTCACATTGAAGTGGACTGGGTGAGAGTGTACACAAATTAAAAGCCCCTAAATCCCCTTCAGTGGACTTTAAGATATAAGTTTTAACGACATTATGTTCACTTTGTATTATTTACAATCCAAATGAATAATTCTGATACTTCAAATCAAGTATTTAAGTCCCCTAAGGGGGATTTAGGGGGCTTTTGTTCCCATAAAATAAATGTTCTGAACCGTTTTGATATTGGTGGTAACAACCGTTTCGTTTTAATTGCTGGTCCCTGTGCCATTGAATCGGAAGAAATGACAATGGAAGTAGCGGCCGAACTCAAAAAAATCTGTCAGGATTTAAATATTCACCTAATTTTCAAATCTTCTTTCGATAAAGCCAACCGTTCATCTGTAAAAGCTCCACGTGGACTTGGTATGAAGCGCGGGTTAGAAATACTTCAACGTGTCAAAACTGAGCTTGATTTACCGATTGTAACTGATGTTCACGAAACTTGGCAATGTGCTCCGGTAGCAGAAGTGGCTGATATGCTGCAAATTCCTGCTTTTCTTTCACGTCAAACCGATTTACTCATAGCAGCCGCAAAAACCGGCAAGATTGTCAATGTAAAAAAAGGACAATTTATGGCACCGTGGGATATGAAAAACGTGATTGACAAGTTACGTGATTCAGGAAACGAAAATATTTTACTTTGCGAGCGTGGTTCAAGTTTTGGCTACAATAACCTGATTGTGGATATGACAGGACTTGTAGAAATGCGCAGTTATGGTTATCCGGTGGTTTTCGATGCCACACATGCTGTTCAGAAACCCGGCGGTCAAGGCACTTCAACGGGTGGTAACCGCGAAATGGTTCCATACCTGATGCGGGCTGCTTTGGCTGTAGGTGTTGATGCCATTTTCGCGGAAGTACATCCTGACCCTGATCATGCTTTCAGCGATGGACCAAACCAGATTTATTTGTCGAAAATCCGGGAAATCCTGGAACAGGCTGTTGCGATTGACAATATCACGAAAGGAATTCAGAACAAAGAACAAAGAACAAAGAACAAAGATATTGAAACACAAAACACAAAACACGAAACACGAAACGTGAAACTGTTTCTAACAGATGTGGATGGTGTGTTGACCGATGCCGGAATGTATTATTCAGAAGCAGGAGATGAATTGAAAAAATTCAATACGCACGATGGCATGGGTTTGCAACTTATTCGTGAAAAAGGAATTAAAACCGGAATTATCACTTCCGAAAACACCAACATGGTGGAACGCCGTTTCAATAAACTGAAACTTGATTATTTATATCAAGGTAAACGAGAAGGAGGAAAACTGGCTTCAGTAATGGAAATATGTGATAAAGAAGGAATTACATTGGATGAAGTGGCTTATATTGGAGATGATGTGAATTGTTTTGAATTACTTTCGTCGGTTGGCATAGCAGCTTGTCCGGCTGATGCACTGGATGCAATCAAAAATATTCCAGGGATTATCCAGATGATGAAAAAAGGTGGTGAAGGCTGTGTAAGAGAATTTGTAGAAATGATTATTAACCGGAATTTGTAAATTATGGATTTTGTAGCCCGTTCCAAAGAAATATTCCTACAGGAAATAACAGAACTTCAGAAACTATCCGATAAAATAGGACCGGAAATAAATGAAGCCATTGAACTGATTTATTCCAGCAAAGGAAAACTTGTAATCATGGGAGTCGGTAAGACTGGTATTATTGGTCACAAAATATCTTCTTCTCTGGCCTCAACAGGCACGCCTTCTATTTTTATCAATGCTGCTGAAGCTATGCACGGCGATTTAGGAATGGTGAGTAAAAACGATATTGTACTGCTTATTTCCAACAGTGGTAGTTCTTCTGAAATTCTGAATGTGGTTGCTCCTTTGAAAAAAATTGGTTGCAAACTTATTGCCATGACTGGTAATACCCATTCTACATTGGCAAAGGAAGTTGCTTTGATTTTAAATATTGGAGTCACCAAAGAAGCCTGCCCACTTGATTTAGCTCCTACAACATCTACTACAGCCACTTTGGTCATGGGCGATGCGCTGACAATCTGTTTGATGGAACGCCGTGGATTTAAGGCTGAAAATTATGCACTTTATCATCCCGGTGGAGCATTGGGTCGCAGGTTGATTTCATGTGTGAAGGACGAAATGTTTACCGATGTTCCGAAAGTTTCTGAAACTTCTTTTTTCAAAGATGTGATTTATGAAGTGAGCAACAAGCGTCTCGGCATGACAATGGTTTACAACTCTCAAAATCAGGCTATAGGAATAATTACTGATGGTGATATTCGTCGGGCTATACAGAAATTTGATGAATTGAAAAATTTGAAAGCGGGCGATTTTATGACTCACGGATTCAAACGGATTAATCAGGATGAATTACTGACAGAAGCGTTGGAAATGATGGATTTGAATAAAATCACCACATTAACAGTAATTGATGATGCAGAACAGGTTGTTGGAATCATTTCTATTCATAATATTATTGATTTCAGAAATCCAATAAATTAATAAATAGTGATAAGATGACTCAAAGTCATCTTATCACTAAGAAATCCAAGCAATTGATATTCAAGAAAATATATATTGAAATAACGAATAGCTGCAATTTCGATTGCAGCTTTTGTTTTAAAACGGCACGGGCAACTAAATTCATATCACCCGACGAGTTTCGGTTGGTGGTGGATAAAATCCGACTGTTTACCAATTATATTTATCTGCACGTGCTGGGTGAACCGCTTTTACATCCGCAACTGGATGAAATTCTGACTATTGCTGAAACTGCCGGACTAAATATCAACATCACTACCAACGGTGGATTGTTGGAACGAAAAAAGGAAATACTTTTCCAACATACTGTTCGTCAGATTAATATCTCACTCCACGATGCTGAGGAAAACATAGTTCCCGAAAAATGGGAAGATTACCTGAATTCCGCACTCGACTTTGCAAAGAAAGCTTCTCCAAATACTTATGTTTGCTTAAGACTTTGGAATTCAACCAGTGAAACCAGTAAAACATTTAATTCTGAGTTTATAAGTAGGATAGCTCGTGAATTCCACATTTCTGAAGATAAGTTACAGGATAATACTTCAGGTAACGGCATCAAACTGGCTGAGCATATTTTTTTACAACGCGCTCCACGTTTCGATTGGCCTGACGAGAATCAGGAGGGAGCGCAAACTCAGAAACATTGTTATGCACTCCGTGACCATATTGCTATTTTAGCTGATGGTCAGGTTGTTCCATGCTGTCTGGATGCCGATGCCATTATGAAATTGGGAAATATATTTGAAGAAGACTTGGACACGATTCTGAAAACTGAAAAAGCTCAACGTATTCGTGCTGGATTTGCTAACAATACTATAACTGAAAAACTTTGTCAAACCTGTGGCTTTAATGTTTAATCAATGAAACAGCAAATTGTATATACTCTTTCATTTTTGGGGAATTTGGGTGCATTTCCCGAATGTATGGTTGTTGATACAGACGAGAAAGGTGTTTTTGCGTCACACTATGTCAAAGTCAGTTCTCAAAACAAATCCAATTATATAGAATTATTTGATGAAACAGACCATGTTCTGGTGGCTTTATGTCTTAAATTGGAAAAGGAAACCATTGTTTCAAAAACAAAAGACAGAAATGCCCGAACTTGGGATAATTTAATGAACAAATATTTTTCAGGTGCACATATTCCTGAATTACAATACATTAAAGAATATTTATTAGACTATATTGAATCTATCCAACAAACATTTTTCGAAAAGTTAGCCGATAGACCTATTTATTTGCCACAAGGAAAATTTCCATTTACCTGGATTAGATTAAGCGTAGAGGAGGAAATGCCTGAACTGCTCTATTGTTTTGATAACCAGGCGGATTGGATATATTATTCTTTAGAAATTACTTGCCGGAACAAACAGTTAAGTCTGCTTAAAGCTAATCTGGTGTCACGAAAAAGAGCACGGGTTTTGTTGAAAAATAAGATTTATGAGTTTGATAATGAAGTTGATGGTGCTAAATTAGTTCCATTTTTCAATAAAGAAAAGGTGTCAGTCTCTCAGGCTAATGCCGAAGAATATATACAAAAAGTGATCATGCCACTCACACGCACAAACAAAGTGTTAGCGAATGGATTTGAAATTCAGAGTATTAGTGAAATTTCATCGGCTGTTTTACGAATAAAAGAACTTGTACCACTACAACAACTGTCACTTTTTGAAGATGAAAAAGCAGATATCCAGTCCAATGATGTTGTTTTGGAACTAATTTTTGAATATCAGAATTTTAAATTTTGGGCAGGACAATCGGGTGCTACTACAAAGTTAGAGTTGGAAGATACTACCTTCAACATTCTGAAAGTTGAAAGAGATTCGGAATTAGAAAAACTTTATATCGAATCGCTCAAAGAAATAGGTTTAAACTTTGATGGTAAAGTTCATAAAATACCATATAATAAAGGTTTTGACTGGATAAACGATCATTATAAGCAAATTGAATCCACTGGAATTGAAATTCGGTATGAGAACAAGTCAAACAGCCGTAAACCTCTGATGCTGGGTGAAAGGGAAATAAAAATTGAATTGGTTGAAGGAAACGACTGGTTTGATTTGAAAGGTAGCGTTCGATTTGGAAAATATGAAATTCCGTTTTTGAGAGTACTAAATTATATCAAACAAAACAAACACGAAATGCTTTTGCCTACCGGGGAATATGTACAGATACCCCAGTCGTGGTTCGATGAATATAAATCTTTAGTTGATTTATGTAAAATTGAAAATGGAATTGCAACTGTTTCGAAACATTACTGTGTAATGCTTGACGAAATGGTACAAGCATCAAAATTAAAATGGTCAATCAAGGAGAATATGAGGAATTTTATTGAGCATAACGTGGATCTAAATTACGATTTACCTCAGAAATTCAATGGTGAGCTTCGGCACTATCAACAACAAGGCTATAACTGGCTACGTTTGCTTAACGAAATGAATCTTGGAGGATGTTTGGCTGACGATATGGGCTTGGGTAAAACGATACAAACGCTTTGTTTATTACAATGGCTTAAAGAAAACGATGCGGGAACAAGTTTGTTGGTTGTCCCAACAAGTTTAGTTTACAATTGGCAACAGGAAGCTTCAAAATTTACACCAGAGTTAAGTATCTATGTGCATGTAGGGAATAACCGAACTCAAAACGCATCAGACTTTGGTCAGCCCGACCTATTATTAACCAGTTATGCTATTTTGCGCCGCGATAAGCATTTGTTTACAAATCAACACTTTAACTATATAGTTCTCGATGAAGCACAATCGATAAAAAATCCTCAATCGGACATTACACAAGTTTGTTTATCCCTTTCGGCTAAGCAACATCTTACGTTAACGGGAACTCCTATCGAGAATTCATTAACTGATTTATGGTCGCAGGTACATTTCTTCAATCGAAATATGTTAGGTTCGGCAAATCATTTTATGCGTTCATGTAAACAACCCGAAAAACAAGCCTTATATCGTCAGTTAATAAGGCCATTTTTACTACGTCGTCACAAAAATGCTGTTCTGACTGATTTGCCGGAAAAAACCATCATAATTCAACCATGCGAGATGAGTGATGAGCAACAACGTTTTTATCGTGATATCCGAAACAGTTACCTTGATAAATTTTTGGAAAGCAAGGATGAAAATAACAAAATAAGTCCAATTGTATTGCTGGAAGGGTTGTTAAGATTACGCCAGTCAGCCAATCATCCCAAATTGGTTGATGCAGAATATCCCGGAAATTCCGGGAAATTTGAAATTGTAACACAATTGTTGGAAGATGTTGTACAACAAGGTGATAAAGTTCTGATATTTAGTTCTTTTGTTGAACATTTAAAATTATATAAGAATTATCTTGATGAGCGTGAAATACAATATTGTTACCTCGATGGCAGTACTAAAGACCGTAAAGAACAAGTTGAAAAATTTCAAAATGACGATGATTCTCAGGTTTTTCTGCTTTCACTCAAAGCGGGTGGAGTTGGGTTAAACTTAACGCGTGCAAGCTACGTTTTTCTGCTTGATCCTTGGTGGAATCCGGCTGCCGAAGCACAAGCTTATGACAGAGCACATCGAATAGGGCAAAAAAATAAGGTATTTGTTTACAAATTCATCACACAAAATAGTATCGAAGAAAAAATACTGAAACTACAGGAGAGAAAAATTCTTTTGTCCGAAACTATGCTTGAAAATGAAACTACGGAGATTTTAAAGCAATTGGATATTGATGAAGTAATGATGCTGATTAACTAAAATTCTAAACCATCCAACAATTGAATATAAATCTCAATTGCTTCCAGAATTTCATTAGTCAGAATATATTCATCTGCTGTGTGAGAACGTGCAGAATCGCCGGGTCCCATTTTTAAGCTTGGAAATGATATTAATGCCTGATCAGATAAAGTAGGTGAACCAAAAATTGAGAGATTCAATTCTTGTCCTCGTTTTACAATGGGATGTTCGAGTGGAGTAGCTGTTGAACTTAATCGTGTGGAACGGGCTTGGACATCACTTTCAACATTAGAACGTATTTCTTCTAATATTTCTTCGTTAGAATACATTTCGTTGCTGCGAACATCCACTACAAAACTACATTTGTCTGGCACAACATTGTGCTGAGTTCCGGCATTGATTTGAGTGACAGACATTTTTACGGGTCCGAGCAAATCAGATTTCTTCGGAAATTCAAACGTTCGAAACCACTCTATATCCTGCATGACTTTATAAATGGCATTGTCACCTTCATTTCGGGCAGCATGGCCTGCGATTCCGGTTGCAATGCAATCCAATACCATCAATCCCTTTTCGGCTACAGCCATATTCATTTGGGTTGGTTCACCCACGATAGCAAAATCAATTTTAGGCAATTCCTTTAATAAACTTTCAATGCCATTTTTGCCGGATACTTCTTCTTCAGCAGTTGCTGCAAATATAAGATTATAAGCTTGTTGGCGTTGAGTGAGATAAAAGAATGCATATAACAAACTTACAACACTTGCTCCAGCATCGTTGCTTCCAAGTCCGAACAATTTTCCGTTTTCTAATAATGGAATAAATGGGTCATGAACCCAACCGGATACTGGTTTTATTGTATCTATATGCGAATTAAGGAGAAAAGTAGGTTTTGAAGAGTCAAAGTCAGGACTCAACATCCAAACATTATTATCCTTTCGGGTAACCACATATCCTTTTAATTCAATGTATCGTTCCAGAAAGTCGGCTACAGCTGTTTCTTCACGACTGAAAGAAGGTATAGCTATAAGTTGCTGCAACAGTGCAATTGCATCGTTTGATTCTTCCTGATAAACCATTTGTTAGATTAATTTATTCTTTTTCAACCAGTTTTTCAATAATTCAGGCCAGTTGTCTATAGGAATACCTTTTTTGCGCATCCCGAATCCATGACCGCCTAAGGCGAAGGTATCCAGTTCAACTTCAATTTTATTTTCCTTCAGAGCTTCGTAAAGCTGAATACTGTTTTTTAAAGGGACAGTTTTGTCATTAGTGGCATGTAAAATATAAGTCGGCGGTGTTTTTTTTGTCACCTGAAGTTCATTCGAATAGAGTTTAACCAGTTCATCTGAAGGTTTTTTGCCTAAAAGGTTATTCCTTGAACCTTTGTGAGTTAATATACTATCCATGGTTACTACTGGATAACCTAAAATCATAAAAGCAGGGCGTTGCTCATTGGTTTCAAAGTGAGTTCCTACTGTTGATGCTAAATGTCCTCCGGCAGAAAATCCCATGATGCCGATTTTATTATTATCGATATTCCATTCTTTAGCCCGCTTATGGATAATTGCCAATGCTGTTTGTGCATCTGTAAGTGGAACGGTATAATGTCCGTTTGGCATGCGATAATAAAGCACAAAAGCACTAATTCCCAGTTCGTTGAACCATTTTGCAATATCTTTTCCTTCGTGGCGGAAAGCAACACCACTATAACCTCCACCCGGACAAATCAAAACTGCAGTTCCGTTCGCTTTTTCTTTTGGAGAAGTAAAAACAAGCATCCGTGGATCTGATATATCCTTTAAAAACCCCGAATCTCTGAAACTTTCAGGTACAGTCAGTTCATTACTTTCTTTTGGACCGTTTGGATAAAGTTTGATTATTTCCTGTGAAAATCCGGCTTTTGATATCATAAGTGATAAAATCAATAAATATAAGATCCGTTTCATATTTAAAGGATTATTTTGGTTCCTGAATCAGTATGTATTTGGTCGGCGCGGGTAATTACTACCTGTTTTACGCCCGCATTCAATGCTTCAAAAGAGTTTTCAAGTTTTGGAATCATGCCTCCGCTGATAATTCCATCAGCCACATATTGTTCGAAAAGAGCAGGTGTAATATTGGAGATAACACTTTCATCATCCGTTTCGCTCATCAAAACTCCTTTTTTCTCAAAACAATACATCAGAGTTACTTCAAAATACTTGGCCAGAGCCTTTGCTGCCTCTCCTGCAATGGTGTCGGCATTGGTATTGAGCATGTTGCCTTTTTTGTCGTGGGTAAGCGGAGCAAGCACCGGAACAATTCCTTTGGTGATTAACTCAGCCAGGATATTCGCATTAACTTGTTTTACATCACCCACAAAGCCGTAATCCACATCCTTCACCAGACGTTTTTCGGAAAGCATGTAATTCATATCAGCACCGGTTAGTCCCAATGCATTCACATCAATCGCCTGTAGACCAGCCACAATTTGCTTATTTACCAATCCGCCATACACCATTGTCACCACTTTCAGGGTTTCTTCGTTGGTAATACGCCGACCATTTACCATCTGGCTTTCGATACCAAGTTTGGTCGCCATGGCGGTTGCAGAGCGCCCACCACCGTGAACAAGCACTTTATTACCTTTTATTTTTGAGAAGTCGGATAGTAATTGTTTCAGACTTGCCGGCTCTTCCACTATTTTTCCACCAACTTTTACAATGCAAAGCCTCTCCCTAACCCGCTCCACAGGAGAAGGAATTAAATTAGAATCATTTTGAATAATCATATAAATATAATTGAAAAGTCTTAAAGTCCCCCATGGGGGATTTAGGGGGCTTCAAAACTGAATCAATGAATGAATATCTTTTGCGCCCTTCAAACGTGGTCTTCCATTTAAGAAAGTAAGTTCAATCAGAAAACTCACATAAACAGTGCTGTGTGAAAATTTGGTCAATAATTCCAATGCAGCACTGGCACTGCCGCCTGTTGCCAACAAATCGTCATGAAGTAAAACCACATCATTTTCTTCGATAGAATCCTTGTGAATTTCTAATGAATCTGTTCCATATTCCAGTTCGTAGTCTATTTTAAATGTTTCTGAGGGCAATTTGCCCGGCTTGCGAAGCAACACAAAACCTGCACCAAGTTTGTAGGCCAGAATGCTTCCAAGCACAAAACCCCGACTTTCTACACCCACAACTTTTGTTATACCTTTATCTTTATAGTAGTAGTACAATTCGTCTGCAATGAAATGAAGCACTTCAGCGTCCTTCATTGCTGTGGTTATATCTTTGAATAAAATTCCCGGTTTGGGGAAATCAGGCACGTTGCGTATTGACGCAGTTACTTGTTCTAAGTTCATAATAATCAGCCCCCTAAATCCCCCTAAGGGGGACTTTCCAATGCGTGGGAAATTGGAAATTAATTTATATTAATTGAAGTATTATTAAGCCTCCCTTTCGGGGAGGTTGGAGGGGCTTAATAATCGTTTAATAACAACCTGTGCAGAGATTTCACGGTTGGCAGCTTCGGGAATTACAATGGATTGAGCACTTTCAATCACTTCGTCGGTCACAATCATATTGCGGCGCACCGGCAAACAATGCATAAAATAAGCATTATTTGTAACTGCCATCTGTCGGTCGCTTACTGTCCACGAACGGTCTTTGCTTAGTATTTGTCCGTAGTTCGGGTCTTGATAAGCTGCCCAGTTTTTGGCGTACACAAAGTCAGCACCTTCAAAGGCTTTCATTTGGTTGTATTCCACACGTGCTCCGCGAACAAACTGAGGAGCCAATTCGTAACCTTTGGGATGAGTAATCACGAAATCAACATCGGCTTCGTTCATAAAATCGGCAAAAGAGTTAGGAACAGCCTGTGGCAATGCTTTTGGGTGTGGCGCCCAGGTCAGTACCACTTTTGGGCGAGCAGTTTTTTTGTATTCTTCAATTGTAATCAAATCGGCAAAAGCTTGTAAAGGATGCGAAGTAGCACCCTCCATGCTGAAAACCGGCTTTCCGGAGTATTTGATAAACTGATTGATAATAGTTTCCTGGTAATCAAATTCTTTGCTCTCAAACTGAGCAAAAGCACGAACACCAATCACGTCGCAATAGCAACCCATTACCGGAATTGCTTCCAGAATATGTTCGGGTTTGTCGCCGTCCATAACCACGCCACGCTCAGTTTCGAGTTTCCATGCACCTTGATTAATGTCGAGTACCATAGTGTTCATTCCCAGATTCATTCCTGCTTTTTGAGTACTCAAGCGCGTACGCAGACTGGAATTGAAAAACACCATCAACAGTGTTTTGTTTTCGCCGAGATGCTTGTAGGCATAACGGTTTTTCTTTATTTCTAATGCCTCTTTAATTGCTTGCTGTAAATTTCCGAGGTCTTTTACATTAGTATAGTTTTTCATCTAGCCCCCCAACCCCCAAAAGGGGGAGTTTTAGTTAGTTTATTTCTTAAATAATTCTATTGTTTAATTGCCTCTTTAAGTCCCCCATCGGGGGATTTAGGGGGCTGTCATTTTGGTTCCATCACCACCAGCGGAATAATCATTTCTTCCAGTGAAATTCCACCATGCTGGAATGTGTTTTTATAATAACTTACGTAATGGTTATAATTGTTCGGGTATGCAAAGAAATTATCATTGAATGCAAAAATGTACGCTGAACTTACATTCGGACTTGGCAATCCTACTTTTGAAGGCTGTGTAATCTCGAACACTTCTTTTTTATTGTAGCTCAGATTTTTACCCACTTTGTATCGAAGGTTCACGTTTGTATTTTTATCGCCAACCACTTTCACTGCATCCTTAACCTGAATAGTTCCATGATCGGTTGTCAGAATCACTTTGTAACCATGCTGTGCAATGGTTTTAAAGAGCTCGTAAGTTGGTGAATGTTTGAACCACGACAAAGTCAGGGAGCGATACCCTTTTTCATCGTTGGCAAGTTCGCGCATCATTTTTGATTCGGTTCGAGCATGTGACAACATATCGATAAAGTTCAGCACCACCACATTCAGTTGGTTTGCATCCAGTCGTGGAAGCTGTTCAATCAGTTTCTCGCAGTACGCCGATTCATTTACCTTATGATAGGAGAATGTATAGTTTTTTCGATAACGCTTGAACATGGTCTCCAGCAAATCTTTTTCGTTCATGTTCTTACCTTCATCTTCTTCCTCTTCTACCCACAGTTCAGGAAACATTTGCTGAATCTGCAATGGCATTAAACCTGAGAAAATGGCATTTCGGGCATATTGTGTTGCTGTGGGTAAAATGCTGCAATACAGCCCTTCATCGTTGAATTGATAGAATTCCGAAAGCAATTCACGAATTATTTTCCATTGGTCGTAGCGGAAATTATCAATCAGAATAAAGAAGACCTTTTCTCCATTATCAAGTAAGGGGAACACTTTTGTTTTGAATAAATCCGGACTCATTATTGGTCGCTTATCGGGATTAGTAAACCAGTTTTCGTAGTTTTTGCGAATAAATTTAGTGAAAGTATTATTGGCTTCGGTTTTTTGCATCTGAAGCATTTCATCCATACCATTATCGGCATCTGCCAATTCCAGTTCCCAGTAAATCAATTTCTTATAAACCTCAACCCAGTTTTCATAAGTCAGCGAATCATTAATTTGCATACCAATTCGTCCGAATTGCGATTGATAGTTGGACGCAGTCTGCTCGGTGATAATTTCTTTTTTGTGGATATTTTTTTTCAGCGTAAGCAGTATCTGGCTCGGGTTTACAGGCTTGGTCAGGTAGTCGGCTATTTTATTACCGATAGCCATATTCATGATATTTTCTTCCTCGCTTTTGGTAATCATCACCATTGGTACATCCTGATCAATTTCCTTTATCAACGCCAATGTCTCCAGACCACTCAAACCTGGCATATTCTCGTCTAGAAAGATAATATCGAAAGTTTCTTTCTGACAGAGTTCAACAGCGTCTTTACCATTTGTGGTAGTAACAACTTCATACCCTTTTTCTTCGAGAAACAAAACGTATGGGCGCAACAAATCAATTTCATCGTCAGCCCAAAGTATACGGTCTTTTTTCATTTTATAAATGTTTTAAGTATTGTGGTTTAGTTTTTCAACCAATCAACTTAATCAACAACTGTACCACATTACTTATTTCAGGTAATATTCCTGCATAAATTCAAAATAAGTATCCAATGCATTCTGCTGTATCAGCGTGTTCAGGTTTTTCTGCGAACCAATCAGATTTCGGTAATTGCTTCCTTTTAATCCTTCAAAAATTGATTTTTCTTTCACCATTCTCAATAAATATGATTTGGCTACCTGTGCATTAGTTAAACTTCCAATAATTAGTACCTGAAGATTATCCACTTTTTCAAGCGTAACTTTCAGATTCATCACAGCGAAGTTTTTCGTATTGTAAGCATCAATATCAGCTTTTACTTTTGCAAAATCGAAGCTGCCCGACATAACATAGATGGCAATAAAATGTGGTTCGTCAGCCTTGTAACCATACAATCCTTTGAACAATGGTACTTCCGGCTGTTTTGGTTGAACAACCACCGGTTGAGGAGTAGATGTTGCGGGTTGAACCGGTTTAGTCTGTTTAAGCAAAGTATCTTTTTTTGCCACATTGGTTGTTGTTTGTGTGGGTTTTGTATCTGCTGGTTTTATAACCGAAACAGTTTTTTCAACCGGTTTTTCAGTTGATTTTTCTATTGGTTTCTCAATCGGTTTAGGTGTTATTTTCTCTGCCTTTTTAGTTTCCGTTACAGCCTGCTTTACAGGTTCAGTTTTCGGAGTTTCTTTCAGTGCAGGAGCAGGTTCAGTTTTTTTAAGGGGTTTGATTTCTGCCTGAGCCACAGGTTCTTTCTTTACAACCACAGGTGTAGGTTTAGTCAAAAATACTTGATAATCTTTCAGAGTTAGTCCGGCTTTGAGCATCCCAAAGTTTTCTTCGGAAATTATTATCGTTTTTGCCTGACAGTCAGCCATTAGTTTAGTAATGGCTACATCGTTTTTCATTGTGTTCAAATACCATTCCACCTCATCAAACGATTCAAAATTAGTAACTGATAACATACTCTGTGTGCTGTCAAGCCTCGATATCACCAAATCAAAATCCTTAATCATGAATCTCGAAAAGTTGAACGAAGCAATATTATACTGAAGTTTGTTCAGTGTCGCTTTATCCGATGATGAAATCAATAATAACCGGTGTTTCGTCTGTTTTTCAGCAGAGAATTGTTGTGGTGCAATTTCGTTTATTTCTTCTTTTGTTGTTTCATCTCTTTTGGCAAGCAACGAACCACTTGAAGTTCCGGTTTTTGCCTCTTGTCCTTGCTTAATCAGTGCCATAATGTCTTTAGCCATAGCACTTACATCGCTTTGTGGATAAGTTAGTACCAAACTGTCCAATGCCACTTTAAACTTTTCGGGTGTTTCCTTTTTACCAATACTTAACGCGTTCAGAAAAAGGAATTTAGGCATCAGTGTCGACAAGGGGAAATTTTGACGAATATAAGCCACGTGTTTGTAAACGGTTCCGAAATCACTCTCGTTGTAAGCTTTGTAAGTCAGATTGTAGATGGAATCCTGCTCACGGTACATACGTTCCAGCCGTTGTGTGTAGTCTTTTTGTGCCAGAATTTTCTTGTATTTCGAATTCGGAAACTCAGAAATCAGCTTTTCACGATACAGATTTGCTTCGGATTGATTGCCTTCATGTGTTTGCATTAGGTAAATATTGAAATAAGCATCTGCCACCCGCTCATCATTCTGAAATCGGCGGATAAATTCTTTGAAAGTGCTGATTGCAAGTGGTATGTCATTTACTTTATCTTTGTAAATTAGTCCCATACTGAACAAAGCATCGCCGATAGCCGCAGTGGATTTAGCTTTCTGAGCAACTGTAAGTGGAATTTGCCTCAGATAAAATTCCGGCTTCTTATTGTCCATTACAGCTTCTTTTGACTTCGAAATGGTATCTGTTGAGTCTTTGGCTACTTTATTTTGTGGACTTTCTTCAGCAAATAGTGAGGTCGCTTTGTTCGTCCTGCGCCAGTTATCTTCCAGTTTACGTGTTCCCCATTTCTTCACAAATTCAGTTAGCCCTTTACGCATCACATCAGGGTTGTAAAAATACCAGTCGCCTACGCTTCCTGGATTCATCCCTATAGGTGGCATCGACATTTCATCTTCCAGATTGAAGTTAGCTACCTGTTTTTCTTTTTGTGCCTTTTCAGCATTTTCTTTTTCGTCAGCAATCAGTTTTTCAATAATTTTGTTTACCACTTCTATTCGCTTCGTCTCAGGTAGCAAAGCCAACTGTTGCAGACTGTCCTGAATCACAACGATATCATTTTGTGTTACCAGTTCGCTGAGCATTTCGCCCCGGCGGGTTACACGAGCATAATCGTCCTGTTCGTTGGTTATAATTTTTCCGGCTTCTTCATAACAGGGCTGAGCCAGCACGTAGTTACGTTTGTTGTAGTAAAGGTCACCGAGGGTAATCAGTGTCACTGCTTTATCAATTCCTTTGCGGGTACTTTTTTCTGCCGAAAGCTTAAAGTTTACAAGTGCTTTTGCCGTGTCGCCACGTACCAGATAGGTATTTCCCAATGCATAATAAAGCTGGTCGAGATATTCCTTATTGCTTTTATTTCTAAGCATTGCGTTCAATTCTTTGCGGATGGTCAGCACATTTCCCTGATTAAGCTGAGCACGACTGATGCGGGCATTGAAATCCATTTCGTAAGGTGGATTTGATTTTATTACCTTCGTATAGTCATCATAAGCCGTTTTATCATCGCCTGTGATATGATAAAGCTGTGCCAGAATATAACCAAAACGCTGTTTCAGCACATTATCTTTTTCTCTCGACAAAGCCAGTTCCAGAAACGGAATAGCTTCTTTGAATTGATGTTTTTTAAGCAGTAAATCGGCATTTACCGAAGCAAAAAGTGTTGTGTTTGCTCCTTTAAGGTTATTTTGATTCACTTTCGAGAGCATTTGTTCTGCCTCGTAAATCCATCCCATCTCGCCATACGCACGGGTTATCCACAACTGACAGGTTGCTTCAATGCCTTTGTCGTTAGTATAGTGACGAATAATATACGAAAATGTTCCGACCGAACCCAGAAAATCAGCTTTATGAAACTCTGCTTTGGCCAGTAAAATCCATGCTTCGCTCATTGCAGGGTTAAATTCCTGCTGATTGTACCACAGTTTGTATTCCGGATCGTTTGCTTTTTTATAATCTTTATCCGGTTTTACTTTGATAGAGTGTAACTTGATGGCTTTCCGGCATTTCTCGATGGTCTGATCCATGCTAGATGCGGCTGAAGTGCCATTGGAATGATGGCTGATGGGATACATTGGCAACACGCTGGAATATTCCTCTTTGTTGGCTTTCTGAATGTTTTTTAAGCCTTCGTTAAAACTGTTGTATCCGTTGAAATACACGTTGTAACGGGTATTTACTGCCTGACTATAGCGTGAAAGCCAGGTGTTCTTTTTGGTGGAGCAACCCACTGTCAACAACGAAATCAGCAGGACAGTAAATATGCTATATATGGATATTTTTTTCAAGAAAAGAGATTTTGGTAGTGTTTTTTAATCGTTTTTCGGTTTGAGTATCAATCTATAGATTTTCCACCCTAATTAAAACTTAAAAATTCGGCTTCTATTGTCTATAAGCCTACAAAAATACAAATTTTTCATCGAAAAAAAGACACTATAGGTTGATAAGTAGTATTCATGTTATTATTTTTGGTAGTTAAGCTTTATTGATATCTATTTTTCTGATGTACCATCAGCTGAACTACTCTGCATTTTGCGAAATGATATTCTGCGCTGCGTCTGAGTACTCTGCATTTTGTGGAGTGATAATTCGTGCTGCTTCTGAGAAAAGCCAGTTTAAAAAATGATAAGAAAATGATTCTATTTGTCGCCTTTTAAAGCGCGTTCAATGTTTTTATCAGGTATGAGCCACATGATGGAAGAGCCAATAAATATGGCAAACGATATATATGGATTTACATAAGCCAGTGGAATGGATGCAATGTATAAAACCAATGAAATCATTCCTTTCCGGTCGGACATTCTAAAAGCTTCTTTCAGCGCTTCACTGTCTTTTGAGTTTCGTTCAACTACTTGCTGGAG
>JBAXMR010000067.1:0-26096 GCA_037134195.1 Paludibacter sp.
TTTCATTAAAGCACTTTCAGATTTCATTAAACTATCCTGAGATTTTATTAAAGCATTTTCAGATTTCATTAAAGTAGTTTCCGATTTGGCTAATGCTTGCTCAGTTTGAAATAACAATGTTCCTGCGACTCAGTATGAGCCGAAAGATTGTATTGTTTGTATCGGAATGTTTAGTGAAAAAGATTCTCCGTACACCTGCAATCGCAGAGTGGAGGAGTAGTAGGGAAAAGAAATGCGCGAATCAGCGGGTTGATGGCTTGTCGGTTTAACCGACTGTTTTTTTTAGTCCCTCCATGCTGGAGACCTGAAGTGAAAATTGTATTCATAATTGTATTTATTAGATTTTGGTACGATAGAAAGTCACTCTATAAGCCTTAAATCAAAATACTCCTCCCGAAATATCAACATCAATAATAATTCTACAAATTAAATTAATTTAATTATACTATGCAATAGTTAGATTTATAATTTAATCGGTTTGAAACATGAATAGGATTAATTTAAACCTAATTATTTTTAAATTGTTAGCATTAACGTGCTGATTTGTTGAATTTTAAATAAAGTAGCACAAAATACTACAATAATAAATATTAACTCACAAATATCTATATTTAATATATTTTATAAATTTATAAAAAAAATGCTTTGTTTTTCTCCAATTAATAGACATAATATAAGTTGAAAGGTTATTCTTTTTTCTTAGTTTTTCTTTTTTTTATCTTTGACCCCCAAACCCCCAAATAGGGCATAGCCGTCAAGCTAAGGATTTTATTCTTTCTAAATACTTGGTTTTCGGGCTGAAAGCTCTTTATATCTTAGCCCAATGGCAACGTCCTGAAAGGACAACGCCTTGGGTTAAATAGAGAAAAACAATTTGCGCCCTGAAAGGGCAAAATATAAATATAATGCGTATGTTTTCAATGCTTTATGCTGCCCTTTCAGGGCGAAATCCTGCTATTACATTTCGAACCTAGGGCGATGCCCTGGGCTAGATTATATCAGGCTTTCAGCCATTTAAATCCTTAGCTTGACGGCTATGCCCCAAATAGGGGCTTTAAGACCTAGTTTTTGAATTTTTTGATAGTTGTAAAAAAGTCCCCTGATTTCACTCTTAAGCCATATATACTACCATTACCTTTTTCTTTCTCCATTTGGAGAAAGTACCCGAAGGGGGATAGAGGTCTTTTGGGGGTTTGGGGGTCAATAAATATCTAACTTATATAAACTCTAATACTTATACAATTCTATTTTATAAAGTCGTCTTGACTTTTTAAAATGCCACTCCTACGGAGCTTTTTGTTCAATAAACGAATACTAACTACCATAATTTTGCTCCTAACGGAGCATTTTCTTAGCTTCGGTGAAGCGTTATTATGGTAGAATTATTGATTAAAATGTATTTTTGAGCTCCATTAGGAGCGAAATTATATTGTTTGTGAAAAGTCAAGACAACTTTTATGACTAAATCCACGCACCCAGTAAATCTCCCCTTTTTTAAGGAAGTACCCGCAGGGGTAGAGTTTCTCATATTTCTTTATCTAACTTTACGCTATCACAAAGTTATTCCAGTTACTATCCACCTGATAATCTTCAACCACTTTTGTTGGTTGGTTGAATGAGAAATGGCTCACCAGGGTTGTAATTTCCTGACGAAGCAAAGACACAGCACCATCGACCAAATCGTTACGGAAACCGGCATCGCCGAGTTTTATCACCATATCCATAGAAGCTACACGGCTCATGACGCGACCCAGTTCTACCAACTTGCGTTGTGGCATTTGCAGGTCAATGTCGAAACGAATCAAATCCTTCACATATTTCGCCGCATTTTCAGTCAGGCGATGACCTTCCAGGTAAGTATGGAAAGCGGTTTCTTTGGCAGTCTTCATTAGTTTCACTACCGCTTCGCCAATCTGTGCGTACAGAATATCATTCGAACCTTCGAAAATAATAAACGGACGACTATCCACTGTTCCGCGACCGGCAATGTGATTGAGTTTGTAGCCTTTTGCACCCACCAGCGTGAGTAAGGTTTGTGAAGATTCCTGCATTAAATCCGTTGTTACGGTTTTAATGATATTTGCCTCAAGTCCAAGTCCGGTCAGGTCATTTTCAATACCGGCGATTCCTGCACTGTGTTTGCTGTAAGCAGAAATAATAGTAAAGTTTGCTTGTAGTTTAGCTAAATGCTGCTGAACCTGATCATAAGCAAACAAACTACGACCACCTACCAACCGTTGCTGACAATGAGCAATGGCTTCGTCGAGCATACGTTTCACAAAACCTAAGCCCATGCCCGGGAAATGCAGACGACTGCGGTGTAGTAAATCCAGCATCATTTGCACGCCATTAGTTTGTGGAATAAGGCGTTGCGTTTTAGGAATTTTTACGTCCAGAATATTACGACCATAAGGAATCTGATACAAACCCAGATTTTCAAAGCGTTCTTCAACAAAAATGTTCTGAGCCGGATTAGTATTATCACAAACAAAAAAGTCGATATCGCGTTGCAAACCACCCTGTTCGGTTTGTCGGCGAGCAGTAAGTAACCAGTAATCTGCCTGTCCGGTTAATCCGGCCCAGTGTTTGGTGCCTTTCAGGTGAAAATGATTGGATTGTTCGGTAAATGAAGTTTGCATATTCAGCGCATCGCTACCGAAACCAGGTTCGGTAATCATCAGTCCACCCATGTTCTGGTGGTTTAGAAAACGTCCAAACACTTCGGGCTTTGCGGCATCCTGACCGTATTTGGCAAAAGGTTGCAGAAAAAGTGCGCTGTTAATCCCCAGCGTGAGGGATAATGCGAGTGATTCGTAGGACGCAGCCGACAGTAGTTGCAGACTTTCCTGTACAATTCCGCCACGACCACCGTATTCTGTTGGGATGGCTACTGAAAGTGGATTACAATCCATGATTTGTCCGAGTACTTCAGGTGAAATACCACGTGTAATGCCCATTGTATCAATGTCATTTTCATCATGAAAGACTTTCTTCAGTGTGTTTTTGAAATTTTGAATGAATTGTTCAAAAGGTAATAATGACTCTGCCTCTTCAACGGAAGAGTCCGATTTACCTGTTGTTGTGTTTTGAGAATGTTGCATATTCTTTATTTTTTAATTTAATTCCTGTTCCATCCGGAACAAGCAGTAAGCAGTGAAACAAGTAAACAAACTAAATGTTTTGATTTACAATAATTTAGAAGAATATTTATGCATTTACACAACATTTATTCATAAAAACTGATAGGAAATTCTACTTTTTTGCAAAATATCATGGTTTATTATATCATAAAAAATAAACGCAAAGAGCGCTAAGTTTCATTTTAATTTTCTTATAATCTAATTCTACTTTGACACATTAATTATATGTCGTCCCTACGGGACTTTAAGGGTTATTTATATTCATGCTTTTACCATATTTTCGTGACTACGTCACTTTTTTTAACCTCGTAGAGCTGTAATTATGGTAAAAACATAAACAAGTCCTATATACAAAGTCCCGTAGGGACGAAATTAATTTTAAAATTTCTAATGTGTCAAAGTAGAACTAATATTTACACGAAGAACGCAAAAGGAAAAACTTGAAAGTTTTTCTTAACGACTTTGCATCTTAGCAACTTTGCGTTGAAAAATATATTCTAGTTTGACATATAGAAAATTTAAACTCCTCATAATGTATTAGTTCGGTAGAAATTGTGCAACTACGCCCGACATTGATTACCTTTGCAACATATATTGCTAAAAAAACTCTGACATGCCCGAAACTAAAAAAGAACATCCGATTGAGAAAACCGTTTTACATCTACGAAATAAACATCGGGAGCGTTATGATTTCAGCTTGCTTGTCAAGGCTTGTCCTGAGTTGGCTAAATATGTGAAGTTGAATCCTTTTGGCGATGAATCACTTGATTTTGCTAATCCCAAAGCGGTAAAATGGCTAAATAAAGCCTTACTAAAGCAGTATTATTCGCTTGAATACTGGGACGTTCCGAGTGGCTATTTGTGTCCTCCCATACCGGGAAGAGCCGATTATATTCACCATATTGCCGAATTGATGGGCAAGTCGAACAATGGCAAGATTCCTACCGGCTACAAACTGAAATGCATGGATATAGGTGTAGGTGCGAGTTGTATCTATCCGGTTGTTGGCAACAAAGAATACGGCTGGTCGTTTGTCGGAACTGACATTGATAAGCAAGCATTGGAATCAGCCCGAAAAATAATTCACTACAATGCATTTCTGAAACGCAATGTTGAACTGCGATTTCAGGAAAATCCGAACGATATTTTTCATGGTGTGATGGAGCGAAACGAGCCAATTGATCTGGCTATTTGCAATCCACCTTTTCATTCGTCGCTGGAAGAAGCGGAAAAAGGAACACTTCGGAAACTAAGCAGCCTGAATCACAAAAAGGTAAGCACTCCTGTACTGAATTTTGGCGGACAAAGTAACGAACTCTGGTGTGAAGGTGGTGAGGAACGATTTGTACGCAACATGATTCGGCAAAGCAAACAATTTTCGACAAATTGCTTCTGGTTTTCGACACTGATTGCTAAACAGATACATATTGCACCGCTTCTTGAAGCATTGAAAATAGCCGGAGCAGTTGATGTAAAAACCATTCAAATGGGGCAGGGAACAAAAATAAGCCGCATTTTGGCATGGACTTTTCTGACACCAACGCAACAGAAAAAGTGGTTAGAAACCCGTTGGAACGTTCTATAGTTTATAGTATGTAGTTTATAGTTTATAGTTTCGAATTATGAAATTTTTCAGTACCTCTCAAATTCGTGAACTGGACAAATTCACGATTGAAAATGAACCAATTGCTTCTATCGACCTAATGGAGCGTGCCGCTGTGGCATTAACCAACAAATACATTGAATTATTCAAGTCGGAAAATCCTGTTTGTATTCTGGCAGGTCCGGGTAATAATGGTGGCGATGCGCTGGCGGTTGCCCGATTATTGCTCCAAAGAGGTTATCATGTTTCCGCCATTTTACTTTCATCGGGTTCGCTTTCAGTTGATTGCAAAGTGAATTATCGGCGTATGGAAATTCAGTTTCCACGCTCCGTCAGCGAACTTACGAAAAAATTTATTGATCCGGAAATTTCAAATGATACGGTTATAATTGATGGTATTTTTGGTTCAGGATTGAGTCGCCCGGCTGAGGGAATTTTTGCGGATGCCATCAACTGGATAAATTCTACAGGGAGAAAAGTTGTTTCGATTGATATTCCTTCGGGTTTACAAGGCGAAGAAAATCCGGATTTATTTGTTCCAATTGTAAAAGCTGATTATACATTTAGTCTTCAATTTCCAAAACTTGCTTTTCTTTTTTCTGAAAATGAATCAATTGTCGGGCAATTTATAACGCTTGATATTGGACTTCATCCGATTGCAATTGCCTCAACTTCAACTAATTTCTATTTTCAAACACATAGCGACATTACTCAATTAATTAAACCGCGACCCGATTTCTCGCATAAAGGGACATTTGGGCATGCGCTTATAATTGCCGGAAGCAAAGGAATGGCTGGTGCATCAGTACTCGCTGGTAAAGCTGCACTCCGCTCGGGTGCAGGACTGGTGAGTATTCACGGTCCGGCGTCTAACCGGATAATTGTTCAGTCGACTGTGCCTGAACTTATTTTTTATTCAGATAAATCAGAAGACCATATTACCGAAGTGAAACTGGTTGATAGTTACGATGCCGTAGCAATTGGTCCCGGAATTGGTCAGTCTGACGAAACAGCTGCATTTTTAAAGGAAACGCTCGGCAAACTTGATTCGCCCTGTGTATTAGATGCTGATGCATTAAATCTGATTGGAAAAAACAGGGAACTTCTATCTAAAATTCGCAAAAACAGCATACTCACACCTCATCCAAAAGAATTTGAACGGCTTTTCGGAACTTCAAAGAACTCATACGATCGTATGCTGAAAGTTCAGGAAATGGCTCAGAAATACCACCTGATTATTATTCTGAAAGGATGCTACACGCTCATAGCAACACCTGATGGAAAACTAACCTTCAACAGCTCAGGTAATTCAGGCATGGCAACTGCAGGAACGGGTGACGTACTTACCGGCTTGTTGGTCAGCTTTTTGGCTCAAAGTTATTCAGCTGAAAATGCAGCCAAAGCAGGAGTTTTTATTCATGGCATGGCCGGCGATAAATCCCTTGTAAGTCAGTCGAAAGAATCATTGATTGCCCGGGATATTATTGACCACCTCGGAAATGTATTCATGACTTTCAACTTCTCCTGAGTTAAATAATCTAAAAAAACGTCTTATTGAACTGATTTCGGATAAAAGTTAGAACAAAAAGACTTTACTTTGCGTTCAATTAATAGATCTATTAAACATACTTATTAAATATGGAAGTTAAGAACAATCCAACTATGGAAATAGTTATTTTAGAAACTGCAGAACGGTTGTTTCTTGAAAAAGGATTTGCCATGACATCAACCACGGAAATTGCAAAAGAAATTGGTTGTAATCAGGCACTTATTCATTATTACTTTCGTACCAAGGAAAATCTGTTTAATATTATATTCGAGAAAAAGTTTAAGCAGTTCTTCCAAAATATTTTTATTGTAGAGAATCTGGATCAAATGGCATTTCCGGAAAAATTGAAGCACATTATTGAAGCACATTTTGATATGGTTCGTCAAAATCCAAGAATTCCACTGTTGATTGTAAATGAATTTTCGAGAAATCCCGAAATGGTTGCAAACTTGAAGGAAAAGCTGCAAGGTGTCGTTGCAACTCTTTTTGAAAGTTTGAATACCGATTTACAGGCTGAGATTGCAGCAGGACGTGTTCGACAAATAACAATTATAGATTTGATTTTCAGTGTTATATCTATCAATATATCTCTCTTTTTACTTTTACCGGTTGCAGCCGAAATTATGACCTTAGATGAAAAACAAAAAGAAATTGTTATAAATCGCCGTCGTGATGAACATGTAAAACTCATATTAAACGGGGTACGCTCCTGATTTTTTACTAGAAACATTATTTTTTAAACAATATGAAGAAACTAATTTTAAATTCCCTGCTATTATTCCTGTCAATTGGGATTTTTGCTCAAAACCTGACCATAGAAACCTGTCAGGAAAAGGCAAAAGCCAATTATCCGCTTGTGAAGCAATACGGGTTGATAGAACAAACAGCCCGTTACAACATTGATAATGCTAACCGCGGGTATCTGCCTCAGTTAACACTTTCTGCAAAAGCGACTTATCAATCGGATGTTACTACAATTCCTGCATTTTTAGCTCCAAAAAATCCTCTTACAGGTGTAGCATATCCCATTACTTCCATGCCAAAAGACCAGTATCAGGCAGTTCTTGAAGCCAGTCAGTTGATTTGGGACGGAGGGCTAATTACTGCTCAGAATAAAATTACCAAAGCCGGAACTGAAGTGGAAAAACAAAAACTTGAAGTGGATTTATATGCTTTGAAAGACCGGGTTAATCAACTCTTTTTCGGCATGTTATTGCTGGATGAGCAACTGAAACAAACCGATATTCTGAAAAATGATTTGCAAACTAACTTCAATCGTGTGGCATCATTAGTGTCAAATGGTGTAGCTTCACAGCCCGACCTCGATGTGCTAAAAGTGGAACTAATTAATGTAAACCAACGCATATCCGACATAAATAATACCCGAAAAACCTACGGGATTATGCTATCTGCTCTTTGTGGTGTGGAAATTACAGATAAAACAGAACTTCAAAAGCCTGAAACTGATTTATCTGTATTAAATGAAACCGCTAATCATCGTCCTGAATTAAGTCTATTTGATGCTCAGGCGAAGTTGTACGAAAACCAGAAAAGTCTGGTAACAGCTGCAAATTTGCCTAAAGTGGGTGCTTTTGTTCAGGGCGGTTACGGATTGCCTGCTCTGAATATGTTTGATCCAAGTTTTGCAGGATTTTATATCGCTGGATTACGCTTATCGTGGAATATCAGTGGATTTTATACCCAAAAAGACAATCTGTGCAAGCTGGAAGTGAGTAAAAAAACGGTGGGTATTCAAAGAGAAACATTCCTGTTCAACAGCAACCTGCTTACAAAACAACAGCAGAATGAAGTTGAAAAGATTCAATCGTCGTTGAAAAGTGATGATGAGATAATTGGTTTGCGTCAGAATATAAAGAAATCGACACAATCAAAACAAATTAACGGGACTTCATCTGTTAGTGATTTAATCAGGGATGTGAATGCTGAAAATCAGGCACGTCAACTCAAATCGCTGCATGAAATTCAGTTACTTATGAACGTATATCAACTAAAAAATAATATTAATAATTAAAACCGACCTCACCCCTAACCCTTCTCCAAATGGAGAGGGGAAAAGTACAAAAAAATAAAATGTATGAAAACAACAAATTTTAAAATGAAATATCAGGTTTTGCTGGGAATAGCTTTGTTTGCCGGATTCACAAGCTGTAAAAAATCGGATAATGAGTATGATGCTACCGGAGCGTTTGAAACTACCGAAGTGACGGTTTCGGCTGAAGGTTCAGGAAAATTACTTGCATTTGATGTGACTGAAGGTCAGATACTTCAAGCCGGTGAGACTGTTGGTTCAATTGACAGCGTTCAGCTTTACCTGCGCAAAAAACAATTGCTGGCGACAGGAAAATCAATTCAGGTTCGTCGTCCGGATGTTCAGAAACAGATTGCAGCTATCGAACAACAGATAATAACTGCCAAAATCGAGAAAAAACGTATTGAAAACTTGCTGAAAGCCAATGCTACCAACCAAAAACAACTCGACGATGTGAATGCTCAGATTGCCGTATTGGAAAAACAACTTGATGCACAAAAAACTACACTGGTGACTACCAATCAGGGAATTACCGAAGACAATGAAGGTATAAAACTACAGGTTGCACAAATCGAAGATCAGTTGAAGAAATGTCATATTACCAGCCCTATTAACGGAACTGTGTTGGTGAAATATGTTGAAAAAGGCGAATTGGTTATGCCCGGAAAAGCACTTTTCAAAATTGCTGATACCGAAAACATGATTCTGCGTGCTTACATCACCAACGACCAGTTGAGCAAACTGAAAATCGGTCAGAAAGTGAAAGTTGCGTGTGATTTCGGCACTGATAAAATGAAAGATTACAGCGGAACAGTTGCCTGGATTTCGAGCAAAGCAGAATTTACCCCAAAAACCATCGAAACCCGCGACGAACGTGCCAATCTGGTTTATGCCGTGAAAATCAACGTGAAAAACGATGGTATTCTAAAAATAGGAATGTACGGAAACGTGAAGTTCAAATAATATGAAAGCCCCTAACCCCTAAAGGGGAACAAAATCTTAACCAAACTGACGAATGTACGCAATTGAAGTAAAAAATTTATATAAAAATTATTATTCAGACAAATCAGGAAAATTTGCCGGAATCGGGAAAAAACCTGACATTAAAGACGATAGTAACTCAGTTCCCCTTCAGGGGTTAGGGGCAGGTATCTCATTTGATGTAAATCGCGGTGAAATTTTCGGGATAATCGGACCGGATGGTGCAGGAAAAACCACGCTCTTTCGGATACTTACCACGCTGATTCTGGCCGAAAGCGGAACTGCAGAAATCGATGGTTTTGATGTTGTAAAAGACTACAAGGAAATTCGCAAACGTGTAGGTTATATGCCTGGTAGATTTTCGCTGTATCAGGACTTGACAGTGGAGGAAAATCTGGAGTTTTTTGCAACCGTTTTCAACACCACCATTGAAGAAAATTACGAGTTGATAAAGGATATTTACATTCAGATTGAACCGTTTAAAAAGCGTCGTGCCGGCAAACTTTCGGGTGGGATGAAGCAGAAACTTGCTTTAAGTTGCGCATTGATTCACAAGCCCTCCGTGCTTTTTCTTGATGAACCAACAACGGGTGTTGACCCTGTTTCACGTAAGGAATTTTGGGGAATGCTTCAAAAGCTTCGCGAGCAGGGTATCACTATTCTGGTTTCTACACCCTATATGGATGAAGCCAGCCTTTGCGACCGTATTGCACTGATTCAAAACGGTCAGTTTCTGAAAATAGACACACCGCAAAATATTGTCAGTCAGTTTGCCGATGTGCTTTGGGCTGCCAAAAGCGATACTATGCATAAATTGCTGGAGGATTTACGGACAGACGAACAGGTGAAAAGCAGTTTTGCATTCGGGGATTCTATACACGTGACAAGCCCCCTAAATCCCCCAGAAGGGGACTTAAATAGTTTGTCTATTGACAAATTGACCAAATACCTTACAAAAATTGGTCACAAAAACGTTGAAATTAAAGTAATTGAACCAACAATTGAGGATTGTTTTATGAATCTTTCTCAAACAAAGTAAATAAACAAATAATCTCTATTCCCCCTTTTGGGGGTTAGGGGGCTGAATATGGATACAGTAATAAAAGTTGAAAATCTGACCAAACGCTTTGGCAATTTCACAGCCGTAGATAATATCTCGTTCGAAGTGAAACGGGGTGAAATATTCGGGTTTCTCGGCGCAAACGGTGCCGGGAAAACCACTGCGATGCGTATGCTTTGCGGACTCAGCATTCCCACCGAAGGCAAAGGTACAGTAGCCGGTTACGATATTTTCAAACAACCCGAACTGATTAAGAAAAGTATTGGTTACATGAGTCAGAAATTTTCGATGTATGAAGACTTGAAAGTGTGGGAAAACCTGGAACTTTTTGGCGGAATATACGGCATGACCGACAAAATTATCAAGCAGAAAACCGATGAACTGATGCTAAAATTGAAGTTTGAAGATGAACGTGATAAGCTTGTAAAGTCATTGCCACTTGGTTTTAAACAGAAGCTAGCATTCTCAGTTTCCATTTTCCATCAGCCGCAGGTGGTATTTCTGGATGAACCAACCGGAGGCGTTGACCCGATTACACGTCGTCGTTTTTGGGAAATGATTTACGATGCAACCGCTCAGGGAATAACCGTTTTTGTTACAACACATTATATGGACGAAGCCGAGTATTGCGACCGCGTTTCCATTATGGTTGACGGTCGGATTGAAGCACTTGATTCGCCCGACAATCTCAAAAAGCAATTTAACGCAAAAAATATGGATGAAGTTTTCCAACAATTAGCCCGAAAAGCTAAAAGAGTTGACAACTAGCCCCCTAAATCCCCCGAAAGGGGATTTAAAGACTATTTCTCATCAATCTTATAAAATATAATTATCTACCAAAACTAACTAAAAGTCCCCCATTGGGGGATTGAGGGGGCTTATGAAACAGTTACTATCATTTATCCGAAAGGAATTTCACCATATTTTCCGCGACAAAGCCACAGTGATGATTTTGTTGATGATGCCAATCATCCAGATTATTCTGTTTGGTTTTGCACTGTCGCAGGAAGTCAAAAACACCAAAGTGGTGGTGCTTTCCAACACAAGCGATGAAGCAACACGCCGGATAATAAATCGCATTGATGCCAGTGAATATTTCGATGTGGTTGGCACAGTTCATAATTCGGACGAGATTGACGCAGCATTCCGCGATGGGAAAGCCAAGCTTGCCATGATTTTCGAGGATCATTTTTCGGAGAATCTGAAACACACCGGAAAATCGCATATTCAGCTGATAGCTGACGCTACCGACCCGAATGCAGCTAACTCTTTTATGTTTTATGCCTCAAATATCATCACCAATTATCAACAGGATATTTCGCAACCACAATCGGGGGGTGGAATGATTGTGCCGGAAGTGAAAATGCTTTACAATCCACAGATGAAGAGTGCCTTCAACTTTGTGCCGGGTGTTTTGGGAATGATTATGATTTTGATTTGTGCCATGATGACATCGATTGCAATTGTTCGCGAAAAAGAAATGGGAACAATGGAAATACTGCTTGTGTCGCCCATGAAACCGATGTACACCATTCTGTCGAAGATTTCACCTTATTTTGTGCTGTCAGTAATCAATTTCGCTACCATTATGTTGCTTTCGGTTTTTGTACTGAAAGTGCCAATAGCAGGTAGTTTTATAAGTTTGTTTATAGTGTCGCTACTCTATATTTTTGTTGCACTGGCATTGGGATTACTTATTTCAACTGTAACCAATTCACAATTGGCAGCTATGATGATTTCTGGTATGGGCTTGATGATTCCTGTTATGCTGCTATCGGGTATGATTTTTCCTATTGAAAATATGCCGGTATTTCTTCGGTTTATATCCAATTTCGTACCGGCACGCTGGTATATCGATGCGGTTAAAACCATTATGATCGAAGGGCTTGGGCTTGGTGCGGTATTAAAAGATGTGGGCGTTTTGGTATTGATGGGAACGGTTTTGGTGACGATAAGTTTGAAAAAATTTAAAGTACGTTTGGAATAACCCCTAACAAGCCCCCTAAATCCCCCAAAGGGGGACTTTAAGAATTAAAACAATGTAAGCTTACAAATTTATCTATCCAATAAATAAAAATAATTGCTTCAAAAGTCCCCCTTCGGGGGATTTAGGGGGCTTCAAAGGGGTCATTTATATGATAAAATATCTTCTAAAAAAAGAGTTTAAACAAATCATTCGGAATCCGTTTTTGCCGAAAATGATTTTTATGTTTCCGCTGATGGTGTTGCTGGTATTTCCGTGGGCGGCAAGCTACGAAATTAAAAACCTGAACCTGAGTGTGATTGACAACGATCATTCATCGTACTCCAGGCGTTTGACGCAGACCATTGTTTCGTCGAACTATTTCCGGTTAACCGATATTTCTACGGATTATAATCACGCTCTAAAAAGCATTGAAAGCAATAAAGCGGATATCATTCTTCAAATCCCGAAGAATTTTGAAAAAAGTATTATCAATCACGAAAATGTGAAAGTAATGATTTCGCCCAATGCGGTGAATGGCATGAAAGCCGGTGTTGGAATGACTTATTTGGCGAGTATAGTTGGTGAATTCAACAATACGCTGATTTCTGAATTGTATCCCGAAATGGCCAAAAGCAGCTCGTCTATTATTCAGATTGACTCCCAATACCGTTTCAATAAACATCTGAATTATCAGGTATTTATGGTGCCTGCACTGATGGTTATGATTCTGACTTTGTTATGTGGGTTTTTACCTGCTGTTTCTATCGTTTTCGAAAAAGAAATTGGCACAATGGAGCAAATGAATGTGAGTCCGGTGCCAAAAATCATCTTTATTCTGGGAAAACTGATTCCCTTCTGGATTATCGGGTTTATTGCTATCACTATTGGCTTTCTGGTTGCTTGGCTCGATTACGGATTAATTCCGGTTGGGCATTTCTATCAAATTTATATCTTTGCTGCTATTTATATTTTTGCCATTTCGGGCATGGGAATCGTAATTTCCAACTTCGCACAAACCCTTCAGCAGGCTGTATTTATCGTATTTTTCTTTATGCTGCTATTTATAATGCTTAGTGGATTGTACACTCCGGTTGACAGCATGCCAAACTGGGCGCAGTGGTTGGCAGCCTTCAATCCGTTGAAACACCTGATGATTGTGATGCGCTCCATTTACCTGAAAGGCAGCAATTTCAGTCAACTATCACGTGAACTGTTTGCGCTTCTTGGATTTGCAGCAGCATTCAACGGACTGGCGGTGTTGAGTTACAAGAAAACGAATTAGATGGTATGAAATTTCACTAATCCTTCCATTGGATTTTGCATGTTTTCTGAAATAACGATGGTACTGTTATTTCTTCATTAGACTTTCCATATCGGCAAATACTTTTTGCTGCAACGAACGTTGATCTGCAGTAATATTGTCCCTTCCTTCTAAGCGGGTGAAAACATGCAGATTAGATGATTCCATTTCTACATCGATATTACCACCGGAGGAAGTTCGCATTCCTTTGTAAATCATAAACGCACTCACGGGATCGGCAGTTTCATCTTTAATACTTTTGTAAACTTTCATATAAGTCCCCGTTGGGAGATTTATGCCTTTCTCCAAATCAATTCGTGTGAGGTCAATCAATGCCATCAGTTCTTTGAGCGTTTCCTGAGGGCGATAAACGTACCAGTGACCTTTTTCGCCGTTTGCCAGTTCCACCGTTGTGTAACCAAGCACTGGACCAAGCAACCCAACCAAGGTCAGGGTTTTGTTGGAAGAAACGATAATCGGATCGACCAGAAAAATTCCTTTTGGCAATGAATCCGGTTTAAAGAAATTACTTTTCACCATATTGATAATCAGCGGAGCTCCTGTCGACGAGCCGGCCAAATAAATCTTTTTATATCCGATTTTGGCAAGTTTCTGATATTCTTCTTTGATAGAACTTTGCCAGTCTTCCCAGGTGGATTTTTTAAAATCAGGATACGAGCGACCATGCCCTCCCAACAATACCTGCGACACGTAGAAAGTCCCTTTCGCATTGGCATAAGCATGCAATTCGTCCCATTCGAAAGTGGTGGCCGTATAGCCGTGAGCAGCAATTATTACTGGTGTGTTCAGCTGAATGGGAGTTGGATTGGACAAATATTCCGACAAAAGATGTTTGCTCAGCGAATCAGCATTGACATACGAAATCTGTCCATAATCAAGCATAGTTTTATCGTCAAGTGTGGGTGATGGATTGCAGGACGTGAGAATTAAAGCAATCAAAACCGATAGAATATAAATTAAGTTTTTCATGTTTTATTGCTTTATTTATTAATGTAATAGAAAACACTTAACTGATAGTAAACCGGAAAAAGTGTTCCCGGAATAGTCAGTCCGTCTCCGCTAACAGCATTATAACCAATGGATAAACTCGTGGCCAACGGAAATTTAAACTTGTAGAAAAGACCTGTTTCAAGTTGCAGAAGCAGCGAACTATGCGGTAAATCTTTAAACTGCGACAGTTGCTCCATGTCGGTATTAAAGAAACCGGTGTTCAGTCCCGCGAATATCTGCAAATTTTTCGTTGAGCGAAAACGCCAGTCGGCACCAATAATGATATTATCCTGACGCACAGCATTAGTCATAAATGCAGAACCTATGCGACTGGTTACGTAACTCATTTTCAGGTGAATTTTTTTGTGAAGCAGAAAATCGGAAGTATAATCGGCTGTGAAACCGTTTTCCCAATAGAGTTGCTCGGTTTTCTGTAAACGCAGACCAACACTGAGCTCATAAGGTGCAGTAGTGGTTTGCGATTGTACCCATGGAACAAAAAGAAACAGGACAAGCCAGCCAAGAAGTGTTTTTCTCATAAATATTCGGATTTAATTAATAATAATGAATTTAAAACCCCAATTAACAAACAATTTTTCAATCTCATTAGAATATAATCAGGTCAAAGCAGCTATATTTTCCGTATTATTTATCGCTTTTGCGCCGGAAGTATACAAGGCTTCAATACGGTCGACATATCTTTCTTCAACTTTAGCACGCATTACTTTCATTGTACTGTTAACCAATCCGTTCTGTTCGGTAAATGGCTCTGAAATCACAGCTACCGCAGCAGGTAACCAGCGTTCTGGAAATACACCTTCATACTTTCCACCCTTGCGGTATTCGTTTATTTCATGTTGAATTTTTTCTAACGCAAGTTCTTTTGCCTCTGCAGCATCCCAGTTCAGATGTGGTTTTTTATGCAAAACAAAGCGCTTCAAAGCTTCTTTATTGGTAACAATTAAAGCTACTGTATATGGATTCTGATTGTTGTAAAGAATTACTTGTTCAATAAATTGTGATGCATCTGCCAATGATTCTTCAATTCCTTCAGGGCTGTATTTTTCACCATCGCTCGAAATTAACAAGCTTTTGAAGCGTCCTACAACATAAAGGAAACCATCCTTATCCACATAACCCATGTCACCGGTATGTAGCCAGCCATCTACAATGGTTTCAGCAGTCGCCTTTTCGTTTTTGTAATATCCGGCCATCACGTTTTCACCCCTAATAATAATTTCACCCTTCTCACCTATTGGTAATTCTCTACCTTCAAAATCACATATTTTTAGATCCAGTGGTTGAACCAGATAACCGGATGAACCAAGTTTATGGCGTGCCATTCCATTTGATGAAATGATGGGTGTTGCTTCGGAGAGTCCGTAACCCTGAAACATTGGAATTCCTATAGCATAGAAAAAGCGCTGAAGGTCAATATCAAGCAAAGCACCACCACCAATAAAAAAATCAAGCTTTCCACCAAAGGCTTCACGTACTTTTGAGAATATTATTTTATCAAACAAATCCAATAATGGTTTCTTTAGTCTCTGAAGCCCCTGACCTTTATTAAAACCTTCTTTATTGTACGAATAAGCCATCTTCAAAGCAGTTTCAAACAGCCAATTTACTACCGCACCTTGAGCACGAATGTTTGTTTCTATGTTCTTTTTAAAACTCTTGGCTAATGCCGGTACGCTAAGTAGCAAACTCGGTCTGAGTTCCTTTATATTTACTGGAATATTCTTTAGGGTTTCCATACCGGTTTTACCACTCTGAACTGTTCCGACACTCGCCCCGCAGGCCATAAAACTATAAAATCCGGCTACATGTGCAAAGCAATGATCCAGGGGCAGAATCAAAAGCGTACGATAATAAGGTGGTATTGTCATCAAAGTGAGTGCCTGCTCCACGTTAGCGGTATAATTACGATGAGTAAGCATAATACCTTTTGGATCCGCAGTAGTTCCTGAAGTATAACTGATATTGGCTAAGTCATCGGGGCTAATTGCCTTAGCACATTCTTCAACCACACCTGGATTTTCTTTCAGAAACTGTTTACCCTCTTCTAATAGCTGCTTCAAAGATGTTTCCTTAGGTTCATATTCCGGCTGTTCATCAAAAACAATAATCTTTTTAAGTTGAGGTAATGCTCCCGCAATATTTCTGATTTTATTTAATTGCCCTCCTGATACCATAATGTATTTAGTTTCGGAATGAATCAATCGGAAAATCAAATCATTGCTTTCTTCAAGTTTGATGGATAATGGAACATTAATTGCAGCTGCATGTAGTATCCCTAGTTCTGCAGTTATCCATGCGTTACGTCCTTCGGAGAGTAGCGCAATTTTATCGCCAAAAACAACTCCTAAAGACATTAATCCTGCAGCAATTAAATGAGCCTGAATTTTAGTCTCGATATATGTTGTTGGTGTAAACTCATTATTGGTTTTTTCCCAAAGAAAGGGTTCATGTGTAAATTTATCAACACTACTATTTAATAAATCGATGATTGTTGGTCTCATTGTAAATTAATTTTATGACTTTACAAGTCTGATTTGATAGTTAACGAAAATGAATCAATTCCAAATAAATGGCAGTAAAGATAATGATTTTTGAAAAATTAATGGCAAATTCACTATAATGCCATAAAAAAAGCCCGCAGTTGAATGCAGGCTTTGAAATTAGTGTGTATAACTGATTATAATTTGCCAAAGAAGAAATCGCATCGACGGTTTGGTCGGTATCTGATTTTGGGCTCCAGATTTTTTCCTTTACCATTTGCGATGATACGGGTTGCTGAAATTCCCCATATCTTAACCAATTCAGCTTTTACTCTATCGGAACGACGCTGACTCAAATGATTATTGTAGGGGTTATTGCCAATGTAATCACAATATCCTCTTACTTCTACGTTAAGAGTCTGATCAGATTTCATTTTAAATGCAATTTTACTTATTGTTTCTAATGCCTCATTATCGAGATCAATTTTATCAAAATCAAAGTAGACGGCAGGTATATCATCCCAACTTATTCTGCTTTTTGAAACATCTGATGCCACAATATTGGTTGCATTTTTAGGAATCGGAGCAGCAGCAGTAACAGCTTGAACAGCAAGTGGTCTTCCCCAAAAATCAACTGGAGTATTTGGAGGAGTATTTGGAGCTAAATCTCTTACATCTGGCACACCATCACCGTCGGAATCAGGACCATCATTTGCCATCATATTTTCTAATCTGGTAACTCTTGGAACTAAACTGTCAACTCTTGCATTCAGAATATCAACTCTTTTAATTAGTTTATCAACTTTCTTGGCTAGTTCATTAGCAGCTATTAAACCTTTGTCAGGATCAAAAACACTATTTGGAATTAATCTGATGTGGTCTTTTTTAAATACATTGAATTTGAAACGAGCATATAAAGTAACAGCTTCAATTACATCATTTGTAACTCCATCGAAATTCAAATACTGTACTCCTTCTAAATTGTCTTTAGTATGAGCTCTGTAATGAATTCTGGCACCAATTGCAAGCGGTTTTGACATATTGTATTCAAACGAGAAGGTAACAGGAATTGTTACAGCTATTCCATAATTTCCAGGTACACGAATATATTCCGGAGTGTTTGTTCTCTTAACATTATATACTTGATCTTTGACACCAACAGGATCACCGGGAATAAAATTACCAGATGCGTCCGTTAATAAACCGCCCGAAACATAATAACCCTCATTATCCTGAAGTGCTTTACCCGAAGTTATACCTGTTGAAGTTATAGTTTGAAGATACAATACATTGAAAGTATAATACGAGAAACCGAGACCCAATGAACCACTTACGTAAAATTTAGATTTCGTTTCAGGAAATATCCATCTTGTAAAATTTATGGTTGCATTCACTGAAGTTGTTTGTAATACTGTATTGATATCAAGCCCAATAGGACTGGTATTAAATGCGTGAAGTGGAAAGTAGAAATAATCTAATGAAATTCCCCAAATTGGAGTAAAGGCATACTCTAAAGTCATTCCATAGTTGGCATTCCTAATAGACGTTGGGAAAATATCATTCATCTTTTGTTTAATATCACCATCAAAAACACAATAGCCGTATTCTGGAGTAATTGACCATCTTGAAAACTCTTTTGGCTTTTGAGTGGTTTGTGACAATACATTAGAAATGATTGTCAAC
This sequence comes from Paludibacter sp., assembly GCA_037134195.1. Taxonomy (GTDB): domain Bacteria; phylum Bacteroidota; class Bacteroidia; order Bacteroidales; family Paludibacteraceae; genus Paludibacter. The sequence goes on from JBAXMR010000067.1 coordinate 18,845, forward strand.
AAGAAAATATATAGTACTAATTTTTTCATAAAAATCTTAAAATAAATAATCTTAAGAAAGGACAATAACCCATAATAAGAATAATTCAGTTGCAAAGATAATAGTATTTTTTGCTTTTTTGCTTTTTTTATTGTAATTTTTAAACAATAAAATACTATTCTGACTTATTTCTTTATTTTAGATTACTCATTTACGCAAAGTTTTTTAAAAAAGCATTCGTCCTTTAACCATTAAATAACTAAAAAAAACACTATTTCGTTATTTCTACCTTTTTTGTTCTTTCCATAGTGTTATTTCGATACTCCACACTTTCAACAACTTTTTTAGCTAAATCACCGAAAAGAATCGAAATAACTGTGTTTTTTTCAAAGCTGACAGGACGACCGGCATCACCACTTTCACGAATGCTCTGAATAAGCGGTATCTGACCTAATAATGGCACATTGAGTTCATCTGCAAGTTGCTTTCCACCATCTTTTCCAAATATATAATATTTATTTTGGGGTAATTCTGCCGGAGTAAACCAAGCCATATTTTCAACCAGCCCAAGAACCGGAACATTTACTTTTTCACCGGTAAACATACTTACTCCTTTACGAGCATCGGCTAATGCTACTTCTTGGGGTGTGGTTACAACAATTACTCCTGTTATACCCAAAGTTTGAACCAACGTAAGATGAATATCGCCCGTACCGGGTGGTAAATCCATCACAAAATAATCTAAATCACCCCATTGTGCATCAGTAATAAGTTGCTTAAGCGCATTACTTGAAACAGAACCACGCCAAACAAGTGCATTGGAAGGATCAACAAAAAACCCTATAGATAATATTTTTACTCCATATTTTTCAATCGGTATAATTTCTTGTCTTCCTTCTACTTCTCTAATTTCGGGATGAGCATCTTCAACGCCAAACATTTTAGGAATTGAAGGTCCGTGAATATCGGCATCGAGTAAACCTACTTTATAACCAAGCGAAGCCAATGCTATAGCGAGATTACATGATATTGTTGATTTTCCTACTCCACCCTTACCCGACGAGACTGCTATAATATTTTTTACATCAGCTAAAATCGGTTTGGGTTTGGGTTTGGGAAGTTCATTGGCAACAACAGTTATGTTCCCTTTTATTTCAATATCCTCAGCAATATAAGTCAAGATTGCTTGTTCTGAAGCTTTAACTACTGATTTTGTGAAAGGGTCATTGGGTTTTTCAAAAAGCAGTGAAAAGGAAATTTTTTTCCCTTCTATTCGAATATCTGGTTGTAATATGCCAAGCGAAACAATATCATTACCATTACCCGGATAACGTACATGCTTTAACGCATCGACAATTAATTGTGGTTCTAAGTTCATTTCTGTTTTAAATCTTTTTAAAGTATAGAGTAAAAGACTCTAGATTGTTTCATTGCAGAGAAACAATCTAGAAACGAATATAAGAATCAAAATGTTTAATTCTTAACTATAAACAAAAATGATTAGCTTATCTGAATTTTAATCCAACAGTAAGGTTTAGGTTTGAAGTCCCGATATTTTTTGCCTGCTCATCTATTGATTTACCAGACTGAAGAGAATAACGTAAATCTGTCGTGATAAATCCAAGTATATCAACCCCGACACCAACTTGCCAGTCTAAATTCATCTTTCCCGTTGGTTTGTCTGTATTATCTAATGGGAATCTAAATTGTGGACCACCTTTGATATGAAGACTAAATAACCCGATATCTAAAAATTTAAGACCTACCATAATCGGAAGTTTAATATACGAACTATCAATAGATTTTAATCCAATCTTACTTATGTGAGAATAATAGAGTTCGGGTTGCAGATAAAGTGTTTCACCAATCTGACAAAGCAAACCAGCCTGATAATTAGAGCCTAACTGACCGGTTATGGCATCAACATTGGTTGTAAACTGGGCTATGTCAAGTCCGAATTTTGGACCAAACCAAACTTTAGCTTTTGGTTTTTCAACTATCGTGGTTGAGGTTAATGTTTCATCTTGTGCATATCCAATAACAGATAAGGATATAAAGAAAAGAGTAAAAAAAACTGATTTTGTTTTCATTTTTGTAAGTATTTAAAATATTAATAAAATTTTGGTCTCTTCAGACATTAAACGTATAAATCACTGCTTAATAAAGCATTCTGTAACGATTATCTTAATTTGGCTTCAAACTTACAATAAATTTTTCATATTTTGTCAAATAGATACAATTTTTCCACATGTATTTCTTCCAAAACTCCTGTAAGTATCAAAATCTATTTGAACTTCAGGTTCGATAAGCTCAACCTTTTTTTCAAGAACAAACTGAATGTATTTTATTGATAATCCACGACTTAACCATTGTTTCTCATAGTATGTTTTTATTCCCAAAACAGGGTTTTGAAGCTCAGAAGCATATAAATCAGTAGAAGAAAATATAACATTGTAATTGTTTGTATTTAACACCTCAAAAGTGTAAGTAAACATAAAATTACTATCAGTTTTCAAATGTATCAATCCATCGTTGCGAACAAACTGCTGATAAGTTCTCAAAAAGTTAGTTGCAGTTAATCGTTTTGTTACTTTTTTCATTTGCGGATCGGGGAAAGTGAGCCATATTTCACTAACTTCATTCTCTGAAAAAAAATAATGAATCATCTCGATATCTGTACGCAAAAATGCGACATTCTTCAATTCTTCTTGAATGGATTGTTTTGCTCCTGACCACAGTCGTGCTCCTTTTATATCAACTCCAATAAAATTCTTATCAGGAAACATCTTAGCCATTCCTACTGTATATTCTCCTTTACCACAACCAAGTTCTAATACAATGGGATGATTGTTTTTAAAAAAAAACTCATTCCATTTGCCTTTCATTTCAAAATTTGTACCGTTGCGAAGTGTATGTGACGAAACCTGAAAAACGTTCAGAAATGTTTCCATTTCAGCAAACTTAGCTAATTTGTTCTTTCCCAAAATAAATCAATTTTCAAATTATACAAAATTCTTACTCCTATGGTTTTGGAGTTACTTTTTCTACCTGCATTCCAATATCATTGATTCCCACCAACAAAGAATCACGCATCCCATGAACTATTGAATAATGATATACTCCCGTTTTATTGAACTTTACATTCTGTTGATATAACACCGGCATTTGAAGCACTGAGCCAATTCCTGTACCGAGCCACTTTCCGTGATTGTCGGCAAGATAACATTCGATTGAATCTTTTGTCTGAATACTGTCTGGGGTCATTCTATTGAGAAAAAGCCACAAATTTTGATAAGGGTATTCTCCTCTGTTTCTGATATTTACATAGATATTATATCTTGAAGCAATATCTTTAACCGGAATATCGAAAGTCAATAAACTGTCTTTACTCCATCCGTGAGTGGTGATAGATTTATATTTTAAATAAACATCTGAATTAACGCAAGCAGATATTGACACAAAAACAAAAATTATCAAAATACTATTTTTCATTACTCTCCGAACCATTTTCTCCTCTTTTGATGGGTTTCTGAAATTTTGGGGCATTGTTACCTTTATTATCCTTGTTGTCAAACCGGGCTTGCTGTGGCCTATTATCAGTGCGCCTGTTTTTATTGCTATTATTGTTATTCGGACGTTTTTTTGTATCAAAACGTGTCAGGCTATCCTGTCCAACACCGCTTTCATACTCAATTTTTACGGGTTTAGCAGCTTCATCTTTTGTATCTTCAAGTTTATCAACTTTTTGTCCCTTTTTATTCAATGCAATCACATCTTTTGCCCGTTCTGGTGAAATGGTCAACATGTTAGCCGCAAAATTTGGCGAAGTGGAATAACTGATTTGACGTTTAAATACATCTGTTTTAAAGTGATAATAAGTATTATCCGTGGTTTCGAGTGGAATTTCTTTCGGTGGAAAACCTTTAGAGGCATCAATATAGGTATCCAGTTCAAAATTCATACAGCATTTGAGTTTGCCGCATTGACCTGCAAGTTTCTGCGGGTTGAGCGAAATATCCTGAATGCGTGCAGCACTTGTGGAAACAGTATTGAAATTTGTCATCCAGCCTGAGCAGCATAGTTCGCGACCACATGGTCCGATACCACCAATACGTCCTGCCTCTTGTCGTGCTCCGATTTGCTTCATCTCGATTCGTACGCGGAAAGTTTCAGCAAACACTTTAATTAGTTGACGGAAATCAACACGCTCATCTGCAATGTAATAGAAAATTGCTTTGTTACCATCGCCCTGAAATTCCACATCACCGATTTTCATGTCCAATTTAAGACTTTCGGCAATTTGACGGGCCTTTATCATGGTTTCATGTTCTTTAGCTTTAGCTTCGTTGAACTTTTCCAAATCATTTTCCTTTGCCTTCCGGTACACCCGACGAACTTCCATTTTTTCGGGATTCACATTGTATTTCTTCATCTGAAGCAAAACCAGTCGACCTACTAGTGTAACTTCGCCAATATCATGTCCGGGTGAAGATTCCACTGCTACCACATCGCCTTTTTCGAGCGGAATTTTAGTGCTGTTGAGGAAATATCCTTTACGTGTATTTTTAAACTGAACTTCTATGAAATCAGTCTCTTTCTGAGTTTCGGACAGGTCGCACATCCAATCGAATGTACTGAGTTTTTGGGTTGAGTTGCGATTGCATCCCTTTTTGTTCATGCAGCAACCGCCATTATTTAGTTTGTAATCCATTATTTTAGTTTTTTTGTAGAGACGTTGCATGCAGAGTCTTTACGAATAAAGTTTTTATCTTTTTAGCAACATAATTACCTTCAACACCAGATCAAAGAAAATCATTTTTGCATTTACGTTTTGTTCAATTTGTCTTTCAGCCAAAGCAAATTCACTCATCAAATCCTCTACATTCCGCTCATTAATAAACGGTGAAAACCGTGTTGAGAATTCTGCTTCAGGTGTTGTCATATAATTCAGTTCCTGTTGTTGTACATTACGAATAAAGTTCTCGCGAGTCATTCGCTGTGCGTAACTCAGAAAATTTTTCTGCCGTTCACGACCTATTGCCGATGAAGCCATATCTTCCGACCATTTCCGAAGAGTTTTCAATGAAGCATGGTCTTTTTTATTCCCAACCTGCCAGGCTAACCGCATAATCATCACAAAACGGTCGAAGTTTTGCTTGTTTTCATCCGTTTCGCTAAGCACCGAAAGAGCATTGAGATAACTTCCATTTGCTATGTGAGCTGCATAAACCGCATCATCCTGCTCAATCTCATATTCGTTGTTGCTCAAAAGTGCCTGTACAATATCAGTTTCATCCAACCGTGGAATATGAACGTGTTGAGTTCTCGAAAGAATTGTTCCGATAATTTGATCTGGTTCGTTTGAAACTAACAAAAACACTGTTTTTTCCGGCGGTTCTTCCAGTATCTTCAGCAACTTATTGGCGCAGGTTTCGTGCATTTTTTCAGGCAACCAAATAATCATTATTTTATATTCCGATTCATAGGTTTTCAGACTGAGTTTGCGAAGAATTTCCTCACTCTCACTAGAATAAATCAATCCCTGTTTTGCATCGTCCGATATTTTAGCATACCATTCGTTTATTCCGAAATAGGAATTATTAATCACCATCGACCTGAATTCAGAAATAAAATCATCACAAACAACGCTTTGTTTGCCGGTAGGCTTGATAATTGGAAAAACAAAATGCAAATCAGGGTGAGCCAGTTTAGCAAACTTCATACACGAAGGACAAACGCCGCAAGAATCAGAAATGGTACGTTTTTCACAACAAATATATTGAGCATAAGCAATAGCAAGCGGTAATTTACCAATACCTTCAGCACCACGCAGAAGCTGTGCATGAGGTATTCTTTGTTCGTTAACCGAATTGATAAACCGCTGCTTTATATCTTGTTGACCTATAATTTGTGAAAATAACACCCGGAATAGTTTATAGTTGGCAGTTTATAGTTAAAATAATCTATTGATTCTTACTTGCTGTTGCTAATTAACCTGCAAATATACAAAAAAGAAAAGAAATCGGGAAATTGTCCAAATCGAGGTTATTTCTTTTTTTGAGGTGCTGTTTTATTCCTTGTTCCACTTCTCTGCCAATTGCAGGGATGAAAAAACTAATCTATTTCTTTAGGGTTAGTTGAATATATTGGTGTTTTTTTAAGATCCCTCACTTCGTTTTGGGATGACAAGGGTCGTAGTCTAATGAATTACCCATCGCCGAATGGTTGAGAAAATCTGAATGAATAGTGCGACCGACATAAAACGAACTTCGTGCCATCGCCAAAAAGTATTAAATTGATACGATGCTGGTAAATCCACTTCACCTTTATATTGTTGTTTCCCGATTCGGGGATGTATAATCAGTTGTTCCAGCGGAAATGCATTGAAAATCGGAATCAAGGGTTCTAATTCAGTTGCGTTTTCTTGTCCTAGTCGGGTTTTGATAGAAATCTTTAGTTTTGTTTCGGCAAAAATACCCTCAAGCAATTTCGCCACTTCAAGTGGATGCGCCAATAATCCTGCCCCCATTCCTTTGCCGGTTACCATCGGGTATGGACAACCCATATTAATGTTTGCTTCCGTGTAACCATTCTGCAGACATAATTCCTCGAAAAGTCGGAAAGATTCGGCTGTATTTCCCAGGAACTGCGGAATCGGTTGTTGAAAAGCGTTATGAGCCGGCAACAAATCGTTACACTGACTCGGACGGTAAAATTCCCCACCTTGAACCCGGACAAAAGGAGTAAAAGTCTTGTCGAACTGACCAATATGCTGACTGAATGATTCGCGAAAAATCCAGTCGGTAAGTCCCTGAAGCGGTGCGAGATAGATTTGTATGGGCAAAGTTGATTTTATGTTGTTGTATTCTATTGCCCTAATGACTGGAGTTAAGAAAAAATCCTGTTCCGCTATTGAAACAGGATTTTCTAAGCTATATAGAGTTTTGGTTTACTTATTTTCCGGTTAATAATCCTTGAGGAAGAATGAAGTGATTCGGCGATAACTGCTAATGATTTAATCACATTGAATAATCAACACCGTAATGATTGCTTAATTTGGTTATACCTTTCTCGTAAACCTCATCAATGCTATAAGTCTTACCTTCAGGCTTTGGCGCGTAAATTTTGACTTGTTTTTTGTGCTTATCAAGTTCACGTGCTATTTTACGTCCTGCAGGTGTTGAAATGTATATTTCCGCCTTTATTAACATGATCTAATTACATATTCCGGAGCATACCCACCCACTTTTGAATAAAAACATTTCAGTTTTAA
>JBAXMR010000068.1:0-25722 GCA_037134195.1 Paludibacter sp.
CCTTTTTAGATTAACTAAAATATACGCTTAGTCCACAACTTTTACGGGTGAGCCGGTTCAACGTGTGAAAAAGTCATTTAATATTTTATCTAACTAGTGTGCAGCTAAAATAAAAATATTTTTTTTTTATATCGCTGTTTAGACAATTACTAGTTTTTTTTACTGAGTCTCAGATTCTAATTCTGAATGATTGATTAACCCACACTTATTGAATCTAAACATATTCATTATTAAATATCTCAATCAAACCTTCAGGTCGTTAATTGAATTATTTTATTGTACCTTAACTAAAACTAGTTATTGAGTAATTTATCAAACTAAGGGTGAAGAACATAAATTTGTCAAAATAATCAATGAATGAATTATTTTGAATGAAACTACCCAAAATGAAAGTACGATAGTTTTAGTTAGTATAAAAGATTCAGTTATATTTGTCGAAAAAATGAGCTTATGAAACGTTATCAGTTGGATGGAACTTATTATTATTGTCCAGTAGATTTGACATTATCAGTTATTGGAGGTCGCTGGAAAGGGCTGGTTGTGATTTGCTTTCAGAATCACATACCATATTTTCACAGAAAACAAGAGCAACCAAAACCTAATAATAGTCTATATATTAGATAATTATATATTTAGCTATCTCACGAAATACTCTTCTTTTTTGCTCATATTTGTTCTTTTTTGCATAAAACCGTTTCTCAAACCGTTTCTTTTTTGTATCTTTGTTTCAAAGAAACGGATATGAAAACAACAGTCAAACTGCGAATTAAGAAACTCGCCGACGGAAACGGAAGCTATTATCTGGATTGGTTTCAGAATGGGAAACGCCATTATGAATACCTGAAAATCTACGCCGTACTATCCGACCGCCCCACCAAGGAAGAACGGGAAGCCAACAAGGAATCCCTGAAACTTGCCCAACAGATACGCAACCAGCGGGAAAATCAACTTATCGCCAGCCCCAACGGAATCACACCTGCACACAAGCGCAAACAGTCAGTTCTTGCCTATTGTGAGGCTCAGGCAGCCACCAAAGTCAGTATGCAGGTTGTTGACCACCTCAAAGAGTATATGCCCAACAAATCGCTCCAAATGCAGGAAGTAAAGCGGGAGTTTGTCCAGGGCTTCGCCGATTATCTGGCAAGCAATCTTCACGGAAATACGGCTAACGCCTATTTCTCCAAATTCCGTTCGTTTATCAAAAGAGCCATTACCGAAAGCATTGTTGCTTCTGATACTTTGTTGGACATAGCAACCCCCGAGAAACAAGAAACGATTGTAAGTTTTCTCACGACCAATGAAATTGCCCGTATAGCACAAAGCAATCTCAATCCGAAAGTAAAAACAGTATTCCTGTTTTCCTGCTTTTGCGGGATGCGTTATTCCGATATTAAAAACCTCACTTGGGGAAATATCACCGAAGATTTTCGGTTGAAATTCTCACAGCAGAAAACACAGACTAAAAACGGCAAGCAAACAGGCGTAACCTATTTGCCTATGAATCCCCAGGCAATCGCTTTGCTTGGCGAACGTAAAGCCGACGATTATAAGGTTTTCAGCGTTCCCACGCAACAGGCGTGTGATAAAGCCCTGAAGAACATTGGAACAAAACTGGAACTCAAAAAGACGCTTCATTTCCACATTGCCCGGCACTCATTCGGTGTTATCCTGCTCGAAAGCGGCGTTGATATTTATAAGGTCAGCAAGTTGCTTGGCCACAAATCCGTTCAAACAACCATTAAACATTACGCAAACATAACCGACAAGGGAGCTCGTGAAGCAATCGACAGTTTTCCTGAAATAAAAATCTAAAAATTACATATATGATAGCTAAAGAATATCTTGAAGTCAATAAATCGTCTATAAAACATTTTGATGAAGTGAATGAGGTTATCAATCAAATGATGCCTTTGAGGCATAGTAAAGAGATGACTGATAATTATTTCAACAATGTTCTGTCTGCGGATATTCGCAGACAGAATTACTTGTTGCAAAAAGATTTATTTGAAAGAAACAATGCAATGCAGCCTTCTGAGCCAATTTATAATTCTCTTGATGGCGAAATCCCTATTGAAAGTATATGCGAAATTAGAGAGACTCTTTTCAATGTAATTAACGAAGATGATTCTTTTGGGTACTTATTCTTTTTGTTAGGGACGTTTCAGAACTCGAAGCATAAGAATGAACCAATAGATTGCATTCCAAATCACGACAAGATAATACAAAAGATAAGGCAATTACGAGATGATTATCCAAAGCAGTCGCTGGATGATTATATTGAAGATGACCTAAATTACTCTCATTATGATTTTTTAGTTCAGAACAATATCTTTTTGGATGATGAGGTGTTATTTGTGAAGTACTTCAATGACTTATTTCGTATTTATGACGAATTGAGATGTCTGAAATTTAAAATTTTACAAGTTAGACATTATTGTCAGCAACTAACTGTCTTGGCTACAAAGGAAGTTTTTTGGCAACTTACATTTATCACAAACCTTATTGATTCTGACAATCAAGAGGATGTGTATTTGCAACGTTGCAAAATAGAAATTCAGAAAATTCTCAACGAATTGCAATCTGAACTTTATCCTCAAGGGGTGCCAAGTAATATACAAAAAGATAAAGGGGAAAATTCGAGTGTTTTTCTATCAGCAAGCCGTGGTCGAAAAATAAACTTTCTTCGTGTTGTTAACTGTCTATATGAATTGGATTACTTTAAGGATAAAAATCAAAATAATATTTCAAAAAAAGAGGTATTTATGGCAATGGGAAGGTTTTTAGGTATTGATCTTTCTACATATCAAAATGACTTGTCCGTTTCAAAGTCAACAGCCAATAGAGATATGAAAAGTACTATTAAGATATTTGAGGAAATGCTTGAAAAACAAAGAGAAATAAACCAATAAAATAAGAAAGAATGTTTTTATAGTGAACGTTCACTATAAAAACGCCCCACCTTTTATCGTATTCATTTGCAGTCGCAATCTTCACAAGAGGGTTGCGGCTTTTCTTTTGAAATTCGCCACAAGCGGAAAGCCTAACAACTTGGCGAGCAAATGAAATTATGCAAGAACAGATTTTATTGAAACTCGACTCAATCGAAAAACGATTGGTCGAACAAAATCTTCTCCAAAAGGAGATTTTTACCTTTGCCGAAGCTTGCTTATACCTTGATTTAAGCAGCAGCCATTTGTATAAGCTGACAAGCAGCAATACAATTCCGTGCTATTGTCCGCAGGGTAAGAAACTTTATTTCCGCCGTCAGGAGTTGGATTTGTGGTTAACCCGTAGTCGCTCTGCTTCCGTTGCCGAAGTAGAACAAAAAGCCGCTGATTATATCAGCAATAAAGGAAGGAGGGTAAGACGATGAAAGAGCCACGAATTTTATCCGAAATCCTGAAAGATTATTTTCAGAGCAGCAACGAACCGTTGGCTGTAAATTTCCGCAGACATTTCAACATTAAGCAAGTCCAAATGGACCAGCTTTCTGATGATGAAATAGATGCAATGCTTGAAAAATCCTTTCTTGAAGATTGGATTGATAATCAAGATGTAATGCACATTCTGCATATCAGCCCTCGTACATTGCAAACCTTGCGTTCCAATGGCATGTTGCCATTTTCACGTATTGGCAATAAATTGTACTACCGCCGCCAAGACTTGCAACGCCTGCTTGCCGATAATTACAGCATGATTAAAATTCGTGATTATGGGAAACGTAAGTAAGGAGCTGATATTGTCCAAAACTCACTACGGCATTGGAATTTATACCTATGTGTTGAGTTTGTATTATCCAAATCAAACAGTCCTCTCCCTTTCGGGGAGGACTTGTTTGCCAACCAAAAATCCATTCAATGCCGATAAACCGACATTGAATATTTTTATTTTCAAGGAGAATGTTTTGGGTAATGCTTTAGATAGAGAGTTTGCACGGCACGAGGATAGCGAAAACGCTATCCCTGCCGGTGATTCGTTCGACTTTGCCGAACTGCATTATAAACAGTCCGGTGATGAATTACTGCAAACGCTGAACAAAGAAATGAATCTGCATATTGGAGATAAATTTGATTTTTATGCTAACGGCAAAAAATCAAATATCTCACATAATCCTGATAATCAAAATAATCATAGTTCAGACATTGTGGTGAGGCATTTCTCATTCTTCAAAGCTCCGGTTCGGAATACCATTCCTCACAAGTCAATCTCTTTGCTCGATGCCTACAATTACATTGTCGGCGATTATGCAAAACAACGAACGGAAAAATTGCGATCAATTCTTTCTCCCCTCTCTTGTGGAGAGGGGTCGGGGGAGAGGCTTAAACAAGCAAGGCAATTTAAAGCCTCAACATTCGATTACTGTACTTTTTCAGGAATGTTTCAAACTCGCAACGACAAATCATTGATAAGTCATTCCGGTTTATTGTGCATTGATTTTGACCACTTGCAAAGCGTTGATCTGCTTCGCAACCAACTTTTGCAAGACGAATACTTTGAAACACAATTGCTTTTTGTTAGCCCTTCTGGCGATGGCCTAAAATGGATAATCTCCATTGATACCAAACAAACAACACACAGCAACTATTTTGCTGCGGTTGCAAACTACATTCTACAAACTTATGGTGTTGAAGTCGATAAATCAGGACGGGATATTTCCCGCGCCTGCTTTTTACCACACGACCCACAGGCATTTATCAACCCGATTTATTTGAAATAGATATGAGCAAGAAAACATTTAATCCAGCAGACTGGACAGAAACAAATAAAACAAAATTCAAAAAAAATGTAGCAACTTCCCCAAGTGGAATTCCTGCGGAGTCAGATATTGAAACAATCACCCAACGAATTGAATCTTCCTCAGTCGATATTGCTCCAAATTATGCTGATTGGCGTGACCTTGGTTTTGCACTTGCAGACGAGCTTGGAGAATCCGGCAGAGCTTACTATCACCGTTTAAGTCGATTCTATCAGGATTATAATTCAATGGAAACCGATAAACAATATAATGCCTGTGTAAAAGCTCACGGACACGGTGTTTCCATTAAAACATTCTATCACCTTGCCAAATCAGCCGGTGTAAATGTGGGAATCCCGAAAGTAAAAGATTCAAAGCCAAATTCAAAAGTTGAGGATAAGGCGGAAATTGCGGAAATGTCTGACGAAGAACTTTCCCCCGATCTTTCTCTCTCTCCACTTGGAGAGGGCTGGGGTGAGGTCGGAGAGGGGTCAGGGGTGAGGTGTTTTCCCCCGAAATCTTTGACCAACTACCCGATTTACTTCGTCGGATTACAGTTAAAGGCACTTCACCCGAGGACAAAGATATTTTGTTGCTCGGCTCTCTTGTTTCCATGAGTGCATGTTTACCAAATGTGTACGGTGTTTATGCCGAACGTGAAGTTTTTGCTAACCTCTTTTTATTTGTTACCGCACAGGCTTCAGCAGGGAAAGGCAGACTCACATTGTGCCGTAAATTGGTTGACCCGATTCACAAGGCAATCCGCGAGCAAAACAAAGCTGAATTTGAATCCTATCAACGTGACCTGACGGAATACGCAGCAGCCAAAAGCGATAAAGTAAACATGGAAAAGCCACAAGAACCACCGCTTAAAATGCTTGTGATTCCTGCCAATAACAGCGCAACAGGCTTGTTTCAAATCCTCAACGACAACAACGGAAAAGGATTGATTTTTGAAACCGAGGGCGATACACTTGCACTCACTTTCAAATCCGAACACGGTAATTATTCCGATGGTTTCCGCAAGGCGTTCCACCACGAAACAATTACTTACAACCGCCGCAAAGACCGTGAGTTTGTCGAAATTGATATGCCTCGCCTTTCGGCTCTGCTATCAGGTACACCACGACAGGTTTCGACCCTCATTCCGAATGCTGAAAACGGCTTATTCAGCCGCTTTATTTTCTACTTCATGAACATTCGCTACGAATGGAAAGACGTATTTGCCGGAGAAAGCGGACAAACACTTGACCGCTATTTCGACCATTTAGGAGCGCAATTTCATGAACTGTACAAATGCCTGGAGAGTCAGGACAAGCCCATGCGGTTTTGTCTGACAGTTTCACAGCAACAGCAATTCAATAACTATTTTGAGCAAACACAAATTCAGTACATAGAACTTTGTGGAGAAGACTACATTGGCACGGTGCGCCGCCTTGGCTTAATCACATTTCGCATAGCTATGATTCTCACAACCCTGCGAATCATGGATAACGGAGAATTAAGGTCACCGCTTATGTGTTCAGACACCGACTTCAATATCGCAATGGAAATGGTCAAAGTGCTGGTTCAACATGCTGCGCATGTTTTCCAACAACTCCCAACAGATACAGCCACCAAAGTTCAACCAAATCAAAAGCAACAGTTTCTGAATATGCTCCCGGCTGAGTTCGACCGCCAAACTTATCTTGCCATTGCCGAGAAATTGAAGATACCTGCCAAAACAGCCGAAAAACAAATTGCACGCTTCGCAAAAACTGGCTTGATAAACCATTACGCACACGATAAGTATAAAAAAGGATAAGTTTAAAGGTATTCAAAAGCAACTCTATTCGGTTGCTTTTTCTTTTTGACACAAGTTGTCAAAAAGAATTATTCTCTTTGTGCTTTTTTTAGTTGAAAACTTTTCCTTTACACCTGTTTTATTTGTGAATAATTGTCTATCTTTGCCAAAACTGTCAAGACATAAAAGCATAAAAACAATGAGATTCCCTGAGTGGATTAAACAGATACGTAAAGATCGCCAAATGCCACAACGACTATTGGCTGCCGCCTTGGAAATAGATACAGCCACCTATTCAAAAATAGAGAAGGGCGAACGACGTGTCAAAGCTGAGCAAGTGGTAATTATTGCAGATACATTAAAAGCCGATAAAGAAGAATTGCTTGCTTTGTGGCTTGCAGACCAAGTTACAGCTGTAGTGGAAGACGAACATAAGGTTGCAGATAAAGCATTGAATATTGCAAAAAAGAAAAACTAAACCAACAAAATGGAAAAAAGCACAACACAACATATAAATCACACTCCCTCTGAATTTTACAGGACTATACGCCCAGAGTATTTTTCTGATTCGGAAGTTTCATATGATGTTGTCTTGCCCAAAGAACAATTAGAATTTGAGTTGTCAAAAATTACGACCAACCAAAAAGAAGCCGAATTTGAAACACTTTGTAGGAGATTGATTGAAAAGACGATTGCACCAAATCTAATTCCGCAAGTGGGTCCAACAGGTGGTGGAGATGGTAAAACTGATTCTGAAACATATCCTGTTTCAGGATATATATCAGAAAGGTGGTTTGTGCCAGAACATGGTTGGAGTAAAGACGAAAAATGGGCTTTTGCTTTTAGTGCAAAGCAAGATTGGAAGCCAAAAGCGACAAGTGATGTGGAAAAAATTCTACTGACAAATCGTGGTTATACCAAAATATTTTTTGTAACAAATCAAACACCGTCAAGCAAACAAAAAAAGGATTTTCAAGACGAATGTTTAAAAAATAAGAACATAGAAGTTACAATACTTGACGGAAAGTGGATTGTTGAGAAAATCTACAACGACAATCTCATGGATATTGCCGTTGATTCTTTAAACCTTTCCGATGTATATAAAAACAAAAAAGTTGTTATCGGTAAAAATGACATTGAAAAAAATAAGAGATTAGAAGAGCTTGAACAAAATATAACTAATCCTGATAGATATTTTGAGTATGATTTTCAACTTATTGAAGATGCTATTGAATCTGCAATACTTTCAAGACAATTAGAAAAGCCTCGTAGTGAAGTTGAAGGCAAATTTGATAGAGCATTGCGATTCTGCGAAAAATTAAAATTAAAAAAACATTTTATTCGTGTTTATTATCAAAAAGCTTGGACAAATCTTTATTATTATGACGATTACCAAAACTTTATAAACAATTATTTAGAGTTTAAAAAATTGATTTCTAATCAATCTGCCATTTATGAAATAGAATTGTATTACAACTTGTTTAACTCTTTACAGGGAATGTGTGATGCAAATTGCAACCTGTCTGATTTTAATATTGATATAAAACAAGAACGGCAAACTATTTTGCTCTTATTAGAAGACATTTCTGAAAATAAAGATATGCTATGCTCAGCACTAATAGCAAAAGCATTTAAGATGTTTATTGTTATTATGGAAAGTCTTTTTGAAAAGGCAATGCCTGATAAATATTTTCTTGAATTATCGGACTTGCTAAAACAGAGCATTGGGTACATTGATTTTCCGTTTGATTCGTTTAGAATTTCTATTGAAAAAATAGGAGAACTTGTCCCTAACAATTCAGATTTTGATAAATTGTTAGATACCGTTGCCACCATAAACGAAAAAAGAACTTCAGAAATATCAACTGGCCATATATTTTTGAAAAGAGGAGGACAAAAACTTATTGCTGGATACGACAAAGAAAGTATTATTTATTTTGGTAAAGCAGTTCTAAAGCTTTCAAAAGAAGAACATAAGTATGAAATGACACTCGCAATGAGAGGACTTGGGTGGGCATATGAAAAAATGGGGTTGATATGGGCTTCGAATAATTGTTATACCACTGCTGCCTCTATTGAAATAAGAAAGTGGTATCAAAGTGGAGAAATAACAATCCAGTTATATGATTGTGTTAGAAATTTAGTACAAAATGAAACAATGATTGGACGAATCCCACAAATTCTAAATTGGTATGAATTATTAAATGTTATCTATCCACAAGTACAAACACAAAAAGAAGAAATAAAAGGACTTGATTTAATTGACGGCTGTTTGTCTGTAAGATTATTAAATACAGATATTCAACAGGATGACAAATTTTCTTTTTTACCCGATATTTTTAAAAAACACTGTTTGTGGCTTTCTGAAAATGCTTTGTTATATAAACTTGGATATTGCAGCGAAATACTTCCTGATTATGAAAAAGTTAATATTGAAACAATTGATGATTTGGATAAATACTTTGATTTGTGTGCAAATCAGCCATTTACGGAACAAATGCTTTACGGAACTAATCTTCTGGCAAACAATAGCATACAAATTCAATCCAAGATATTAGGTTGCATTTTTTCTGTTTCTTTCGAAAACGACATAGAACTTCTTTTAGTAGCTGAAACTCTATTAGCATTTTTTGAAAGTTTTTTAGCAACTTCATTACAAAGTGCTTATGCCTCAACAGAGCAGATAAAAATTCATTTAATGCGTGATGAACATGAAAAAATATTTAATTTTCAGTACAACGATACCAAAGACGAATATCAACTAAAAATCAATAGGTTTAATTATGCAATAGAATTACGTGAGGAATTGCATATTAAATATATGGAGTTAGTTGCCCATATATTGAGTAAGAATTTTTGTTTGAAGGACGGCATAGAAACGTTAGAAAATCTATTTAAAAACGAAGAAGTTCATGAAAGACAATCTTTCGTTTTTGAACATAGAAATTTCACAATGAATATATTAGGAGATAAACCAAAATTGTTTTATGACTCTTGGAAAGCAGACGAAAATATACAATACCCAAACAAAAGAACAGCACCCTTAATCTATAATTCTGAAAAAGAAAGAAATCTTGACGAAAAACAACAGTCCTCAAAATTAGATTTCAATAATGCAAAACATACAGATATTCAGGCTTTTTCAATTATTGATAATTCACTTTGGGATAATGCAAAATGGAACGGATTTGGCATATTTATGGATAGGTTTGATAAAAGGCAAATAGGTTTGTTTATTGCATTTCAAGATGAAAATGCAGGAAAATCCATTTTTGATAAATGGATTCAAAAATTTGGGAAAGAGGATAAAGAAGATAGTATTAAAATTACAATAATAAAAGGTGTTAATAAGGATAATCCATTTGAATATCGTGTTCATATAACAAGTGATGTCAAACTTGATAGTATAAATCACAAAGAACGATATTTTACTGTCGCAGCAAGATTTCACACAATGACTCCAAATAATCCCCAAAGTCTGAATATAATTGAAACGTATTTTAAACAAAATACAAGATATTTATTATGTCCTGCAAAAATGTCTTATAATGGAAATCAAGTAGCACAACCTGATATATTTCCAGAAAATTCTATTCTGAAAAATAAAATTGAAATAATAAATGCTTGGGAAATTGGACTGAATGATATAACGAGATGCGTAATTTTAGAAAATGACAATCCAATAATTCCCGATAATATAAAAAATGCACCAATTCTTGAAGTTCTGAAAAATAAATTGCAATAAATATTATTAGATAATTATGAATGTAGACCAGTATTGGAAAAATGTAAATCTAAATAAGGAATTGCATATTGTAGGTGCATTTATATACGATGCAATTTTTTGTTTGGAAAGAATGAAACATTTTTGTTATGAAGACGAATGTTTTAGTTTTTTATACAACACCTCTGTCGGTATAGAGCGTTTGGAAAAGATAGTGATTATTTTATTAGAACACAATAATGAAAAAGACCAAGAACAATTTGAAAAATCGTTGATTACACACAATCATTTAGATTTAATAAAAAGAATTGCTGGGATAACCTCTTTGAATTTAGGGAAAGAACATAAGAAATTTCTAAGCTTATTATCAGATTTTTATAAATCTTATAGATATGATAGATATAATTTACCGTCTGAAATTGGAGTAGATAAAGACCAATTAGCATTAATTTCGTTCGTTTCCGAGAGTTTGGGTATCGAAATACAAACAAGTCCTTTATTTCCGACGGAAATCGACAAACAGATCAGAAGTTTTCTTGGAAAGATAATAGGAAAAATAGCTACTCAATTATATACAATAATACGAGATGCGAAAACTTTTACTTATGAACTAAGATACGATTCGAAAGCAGCAAAGATATTTTATGCAAATGAAAAAGAATACAATTTTGTTGATGAAAGAATATGCCAAAAAGAGGTACTTGTATACCTAATGAATAATCAAAACACAAACAATGGTTTAATTGATTTTATAAAATCAATTAAACCATTAGAGCTTGATCCAGGCGTCAATGTTGAATATATAAAGTTTCTCTTTGATATTAAAAATGACACCTATGGGGTTGTAGATGAAATCAGTCAAATTTATGAAGATAATGGATTTGATAAGGAAAGATTCGAAATGTTATCTCTAATAGGAGAAGATGGTGTTAGTTTTGATATTGATGAAATTGATGACTAAAAATAATTAACGGACAAGCATTGAATACAGCAGATAATAAATAAAAATATATGACAAAAGAACAAGAGCGGGAAGAGCTTCACCGCACGATATGGCAAATTGCAAACGACTTACGAGGCAGTGTGGATGGTTGGGACTTTAAATCGTATGTGTTGGGCATGTTGTTTTATCGGTTTGTATCAGAAAACCTGACTGTATATCTCAACAAGGAAGAACAGCGTACAGGTGACAAAAATTTCGATTACGCTAAAATTTCCGATACAGATGCCGAATTTGGTAGAGCCGATACCGTGAAAGAAAAAGGATTTTATATTCTCCCTTCCGAGTTATTTGCAAATGTGTGCGCTAAAGCTAAAAACGATGCCAATCTCAACGAAACATTAAGCACCGTTTTTAAAAATATCGAAAATTCTGCCAAAGGCACTGAAAGTGAATCCGATCTCAAAGGATTGTTCGACGACATTGATGTAAACAGCAATAAGTTGGGGGCTACCGTTCAGAAGCGAAACGAATTGTTAGTCAAAATTATTGAGTCAATAGGAGGTTTACAGTTGGGCGATTATCAGGATAATACCAACGATCTTTTTGGTGATGCTTACGAGTTTCTAATGACTATGTATGCCAGTAATGCCGGAAAATCGGGAGGTGAATTCTTCACACCACAGGAAGTTTCCGAGTTGCTTGCCAACATTACGGTAGTGGGCAAAAAGCAGGTAAATAAAGTGTATGACCCATGTTGTGGTTCTGGCTCTATGCTGTTGAAATTTGCAAAAGTATTGGGTAAAGAAAATGTAAGACAAGGTTTCTTTGGTCAGGAAATCAATATTACCACCTACAACCTGTGCCGTATCAACATGTTTTTGCACGATATTAATTACGAAAAATTTGATATTGCACACGGCGACACCCTGACTGAACCTCACCATTGGGACGACGAACCGTTTGATTGTATCGTTTCTAATCCACCTTATTCTATTAAATGGGACGGCGATGCCAATCCGTTGCTGATTAACGACCCTCGTTTCTCACCTGCCGGAGTACTTGCACCAAAGAGTAAAGCCGACCTTGCATTCACCTTGCACATGCTAAGCTGGCTGGCTACCTCTGGCACGGCGGCTATTGTTGAATATCCCGGTGTGTTGTACCGTAGCGGCGCTGAGCAAAAAATACGAAAGTACCTGATAGACAATAACTATATTGATACCGTTATTCAGCTTCCGCCCGACTTGTTTTTTGGTACTACCATTGCCACCTGCGTTATTGTACTCAAAAAAAGCAAGAAAGATAATGCCGTATTGTTTATTGATGCTTCTGCTGAATTTATTCGCGGTGGCAACAAAAATAAGCTGAGCGATACAAATAGAGAAAAGATATTGGCTGCCTTTATCGAACGCAAAGACATTGACCATTTTGCACGACTTGTACCGAACAGCGATATAGCAACAAATGAATACAACATAGCTATAAGCAGCTATGTAGAAGAGGAAAACACGACTGAAGTAGTGGACATTCTAAAACTCAATGCCCACATTGCTGAGATTGTAATCAGACAAAATAAACTCCGTATAGCCATAGACGAAATAGTTACAGATTTAGAAGGAATTGCAGTATGATAGACGATTTTGATGAATATATCCGTCAGGGCGAACCCTCACAAAAGGAAAAAAGCCAAATCTGGCAAACCGCTATCGGCTTGCAGCAGGTGGATGGTTTAACGCCTTCTGCCTATCTGATTGAAACCGCCAAAGAAAACATTGAAGGCAAAATTACTATTGACGAGGTAAAATACCGTATCGACAGTTATTACAAGCAACAGAACAGCAAACAAGTTGTTGATGGTGACCGTACCGAAGAAGCTGATAAGGTTTCGGCACATATTGCTGAAATTTTGTCGGAGCAAACATTTACATTTAGCCCTGCCGAACTCCTTTCAATTCACAAACGACTTTTTACAGGTGTTGAGAATATTCGTGTGAAAGTTGGTAAAATTCGTGATTACAATATAACTAAAAACGAATGGGTATTGAATGGAAAAACAGTGCTTTATGCCTCAGCCGATACTATTGGCGCAACGCTTGATTACGATTTTCTACAAGAAAAGAATTTCAACTACAAAGGGCTTTCAAAGCAGGAAATAGTAGAACATATTGCTAAATTCATTTCGGGATTGTGGCAGATTCACGCCTTTGGCGAAGGAAATACACGTACAATAGCCGTTTTTACCATTAAATATCTGCGTTCTTTTGGTTTTGAAGTAGAAAACGATATGTTTGCCAAACATTCCTGGTATTTCCGAAATGCGCTTGTCAGGGCAAATCATAATGACTATCAAAATAAAATTTTCTCAACGAACGAATATCTGATGCGTTTCTTTGGAAATTTATTGCTTGGTGAAAATAATGAGCTCAAAAACAGACATTTGCGAATAGAAACAATCAGCGAAATTGTCGAAGAGCAAAAATCAGCATTGAATATCAATTCAGGTGGTCAGAAAACCGATTTGGGTGGTCAGAAAAAGTGGTCAGAAAAAGTGGTCAGATTGCTCGAACTCATTGTAGAAAACCCCAATATTACACGAAAAGAACTGTCGGAAGTGTTGAAAATCAATCCTTCTGCGGTACAAAAACATATAGATAAATTGAAAAACGAAGGTGTAATTTCTCGCGAAGGATCGGATAAAAAGGGAGTATGGAAAGTGGCAACGAAAGGAGGTAACAATGAATAAAATAGAAGAACTTATTAAGCTGCATTGTCCCAATGGAGTGGAATTTAAAGAATTGGGAGAAATCGGCGAATTTGTAAGAGGTAGTGGATTACAAAAGAAAGATTTTATCGAAAGTGGTGTTGGTTGTATTCATTATGGGCAGATTTATACTTATTATGGAACATTTGCATATAATACGAAATCATTTGTATCTCCTGAGCTTGCAAAAACATTGAAAAAAGTGCAAACTGGAGATTTGATAATTGCTTCAACAAGTGAAAATATTGAAGATGTCTGCAAAACAGTAGCATGGCTTGGGGAAAACGAAATAGTAACTGGGGGACATGCAACAATATTTAAACATAATCAGAATGCAAAATATTTGGCGTATTTCACTCAAACAGAAATATTTTTTGAGCAAAAAAAGAAGTACGCAAAAGGCACAAAGGTTATTGATGTTTCCGCTAAATATTTGGCAAAAATCGTTATCCCCGTCCCTCCACTTGTTATTCAACAAGAAATTGTAACCATTCTTGACAAGTTTAAGCAGTTGGAAGCGGAACTGGAACTGGAATTAATAAATGAGCTGGAGGCTCGAAAGAAACAATATGATTTTTATCGAACCAAGCTGCTGTCTTTCAGTGACTTGAATACTTGCGGGGGGGGGTAAACCACTATAAATCAAGCGATTATATTCGCTGGGTGACATTGGGCGAAATTGGAAAATTTGTCAGAGGTAATGGTTTACAGAAAAAAGATTTTACAGAAAGCGGCGTTGGCTGCATTCATTATGGTCAAATTTATACTTATTATGGAACTTTTATAGATAAAACAAAATCTTTTGTTTCCGAAGAATCGGCACTAAAATTTAGAAAGGCACAGAAGGGAGATTTGATAATTGCAACTACAAGTGAGAATGTAGAAGATGTTTGTAAAACAGTTGTTTGGCTTGGTGAGGAAGAAATTTGCATAAGTGGTGAAACGTACATTTTCAAACACAATCAAAACCCTAAATACTTGGCGTATTATCTGCAAACACCCATGTTTTTTGATTACAAAAAACAGAACTTGACTGGTACGAAAGTTATTCGATTACATGGAGATAAGTTGGAAAAGTTTCAAATTCCTATTCCGTCTCTTGCAGAACAAGAAAGAATTGTAGGGATATTAGATAAATTTGATAAGCTGGTAAATGATATTTCGGAAGGCTTACCTGCCGAGATAAAGGCAAGAAAAAAACAATACGAATATTACAGAGGAAAATTGTTAGATTTTAAAGTATTAGCCCAATGAAAATAGTCTGGTAACGAAACAAATTTCGCGACCAAAACATACAATTTTAGAAGAAAAAATTATTATAGTATGAATTATAGTATAGTTGCCGAAAACCCCGAAAGTACAGTTGTTACCGAGTATCAATCGCTGTACAGTCGTGAAATTACGTTCCAATCGGAAGCAGACCTCGAAAAAGCGTTTATCGAGCTGCTGCAAACACAGGCTTACGAATACTTGCCAATTACTACTGAGCAGGAATTAATTACAAACTTGCGTCGGCAGTTAGAATTATTGAACGATTACCAGTTTTCGGAGACAGAATGGGAACAGTTTTTCAAAGACAAGATAACCAATCAAAACAGTGGTATTGAAGAAAAAACTGCCATTATTCAGGAAGATCATATTCAACTGCTTACCCGTGACGATGGCACGGTAAAAAATATCTATCTCATTGATAAAGCTAATATCCACAACAATCGTTTACAGGTTATTAACCAGTATAGCACCTCTTCACTAACCACTAATCATTCACCACTAATCACTAATAGATACGATGTTACGGTATTAGTTAACGGCTTACCATTGGTGCATATCGAACTCAAAAAACGGGGCGTAGATATAAAAGAAGCATTTAATCAAATCAACCGCTACAACCGTGATTCATTTTGGGCTGGCTGCGGTTTGTTTGAATATGTGCAACTTTTTATAATTTCCAACGGTACATATACTAAATACTACAGCAATACCACCCGCTTTACACATATCAAAGAATTGGGAAACAGCGCAGCTCGTAAGGGCAAGCGCACCAGCAACAGTTTTGAATTTACTTCGTGGTGGGCTGATGCCAATAACCGCCCGATTATTGATTTGATGGATTTTGGTCGTACATTTTTCGCCAAACACACCTTGCTTAATTTGCTGACGAAGTATTGCATTTTTACTTCCGACAAACTGTTATTGGCTATGCGCCCGTACCAGATTGTTGCAACTGAGCGGATAATAAGCCGAATCAATGTTTCCAACAATTATAAAACATACGGAAAAATAGAAGGCGGTGGATATATCTGGCATACTACCGGAAGTGGCAAAACGCTTACTTCATTCAAAACGGCTCAGCTGGCAAGCAAACTACCGTTTGTTGAAAAAGTGCTGTTTGTGGTCGATAGAAAAGACCTCGACTATCAGACCATGAAGGAATATGATAAGTTTGAAAAAGGAGCTGCCAACAGTAATACAAACACAGCAATCCTCAAAAAACAACTTGAAAACCCAAATGCACGCATTATCATTACTACTATTCAGAAACTAACAGTACTGATAAAAAAGCAAAAGAACCATTCAACTTTTGGGCAACATGTGGTAATCATTTTTGATGAATGTCACCGCTCGCAGTTTGGCGATATGCATACGGCAATTACAAAAACGTTCAAGAAATATCACCTTTTCGGTTTTACAGGTACACCTATTTTTGCGCTTAATTCAAGCAGCAACAGCCGTGCCGATTTGAAAACTACAGAACAAGCATTCGGCGAAAAGCTCCACACCTACACCATTGTGGATGCCATTACCGATAAAAATGTATTGCCATTCCGTATTGATTATATCAGCACCATGAAGGAGGAAGAAAATATCTCCGATGCAAAAGTGTGGGATATTGACAGGGAAAGAGCATTGGCTGCACCGAAACGAATTTCTAATATCGTAAAATATATCTTGGAGCATTTTGACCAGAAAACCAAACGCAACAGCTTTTATCAATTGAAAGACCGTCGGTTAGCTGGTTTCAATTCTATTTTTGCAGTAACTTCTATCGAAGTAGCAAAGAAATACTATACCGAATTTCAAAAACAAATGCTTGGTTTACCCAGTGACAAACAGCTTAAAATTGCGACTATTTTTAGTTATGGAGCTAATGAAGCAGAACCGGAAGGAATTATTGATGATGAAAATTCAGAAGATACAAGTAAATTAGACCAAAGTTCACGCGATTTTTTGGAGGCAGCCATACAAGACTACAACAAAACTTTCAAAACCAATTGGGATACTTCAAGCGACAAATTTCAAAGCTACTACAAAGATGTTTCGCAACGGGTGAAAGACCGTGAAATTGACTTGCTCATTGTTGTCAATATGTTTCTGACAGGATTTGATGCAACAACCATGAACACGCTTTGGGTAGATAAAAATTTGCGGTTACATGGACTTTTGCAAGCATTTTCACGCACTAACCGTATTCTCAACTCTATTAAAACCTTTGGGAATATTGTTTGCTTCCGCAATCTGGAAAAAGCCACAAATGAAAGTATTGCTTTATTCGGTGATAAGGAAGCCGGAGGAGTTGTCTTGCTGAAAACTTACAATGAGTATTACAACGGATATAAGAAAGGAGACAAAGATATTCGTGGATATGCTGATTTGGTGGAAGAGCTACAAGATAAATATCCGGTAGGTGAGCCAATAATTGGCGAGCAAAGCCAGAAAGAATTTATCAAATTATATGGTGCTATTTTGAAGGTAAGAAACATTCTTTCCACTTTCGACGAGTTTGCTGGAAATGAAATTCTGAATGCGCGAGATGTTCAGGATTACCACAGCATGTATATCAATCTTTATAATGATTTCAGAGGCAAAGATAAAGGTGACAGTGAGAATGTGAATGATGATATTGTTTTTGAAATGGAGCTGATTAAGCAAGTAGAAATCAACATTGATTACATTTTACAATTAATCCGCAAGTATCACGACGGTCATTTAAAAGACAAAGAAATTGTAATAAGCATTGCTAAAGCTATTGATTCAAGTGTTGAGCTACGAAACAAAAAAGACCTTATTGAAAAATTTATTGATTCGTTAACCCCCGATACAAATGTAGATGATGATTGGCATACTTTTGTTGATGCAAAAAAGTTAGAAGAATTAGACAGTATTATTACAGAGGAGAATCTGGACAAGGACGAAACTTACAAATTCATAAACAACGCATTCCGTGATGGCTTTGTACAATCTACGGGCACGTCAATAGCGAAAGTTTTGCCTCCCGTTTCACGCTTTTCACCTACTGGCGACCGTACAAAAAAACGTGATACAGTACTCGAAAAACTCAGTGCGTTTTTCAGTAAGTTCTGGGATATATCGGGTGGGAAGTTTTTAAAAGAAAATTGATACATGGTATGGCTAAGTAATGAAATACTAACAGTATGGGCAACCTCTGGAAACAACAAGGCATACCGCATAAAGGTTGGACATTAGAAAATGTGTACGATGTGCGGGAAGATGGTCAATCGGAAGATGAAACCACTTACGAATCTTGTATGATGTGTGGTCACGAGAAAATTCGCTACGTGCATGTTGTTTCTCACCCAGATTATGGAGGTGAATTATTAGTGGGTTGTCAATGTGCCGAAAAACTGACAGATGATTATGAAAACCCACAGCGCAGGGAAAAGGAACTAAAAAATAGAACAACTCGTCGAACAAACTTTCTTAATCGGACTTGGAAAATTAGTGCCAAAGGAAATGAATATGTTAATGTCGACAACCACAATATTCTTATAAAAGAAGATAGTGCGACACACAAATTCACGGTCAAGATTGATGATACATGGGGAAAAAAGCACTTCGACACTTCGGAACTTGCAAAAATTGCAGCATTCAAAGGTATCGAGTATTTTAAGGAAAAAGGGGATTGGTAAAATAGGAATGAAAGGTAGAAAATTACATATTAAAAGATCAAAAATATGAGTAACATTGTAAACATTGCATTAGATAACTACACGGATTTCCGTAAATTCGAAGAACTGGCCACAACCATTCTCAATGACGATGGATATAGCACTATTATAGCTGTAGGCGGCATTGGAGATGATGGAGTTGATGCGGAAGAAACCAAATATTTTAATGATGGTACAGAGAAAACTATCTTTCAGTATTCATTAGACAAAAGCCCTAAACAGAAAATAGTAAACACTATAAATAAACTAAGGGCTAATAATGTCAAATTCCAAAACTTAGTTTATGTGACAACTGTACAAATAAATAATATTGGAGAAATAAAAGCTGAGATTCGTAAAAAATATGGCAATGATTTTTCTGTAGAAATAATTGAAAGAACTACAATCATATCTCGCCTTCAGAAAGACAACGACAAATTATTTAAAAGATATTTCCCTGATATTAAAGCTCAATTAGCAAACCTTATTGAAAGTGAAACCTATTTTAATGGTAGTTCTAAAGATTCATTTCAATCTTCTCTATTAAAATGTTCTTTGCTTTTCACATTTAACCCTAATGCACAGGCTACAAGAAAAGACTTGTTTGATAAGTTGATACTATCAGTAGTTGTCAGTCAAAAAGAATTGTCTATATCAGAGATAAAATCTTTTTTGAAGAAACAATATTCTCGTGATATTCCGGATGACCAAATTAAATCTTCGTTAGAAAGATTAAAAAAAGACAAATTAGTAGCCGAAGTAGAAGGTAAAATACAAACAACGACAAAAACAACGGAAGTAATAGAAGGAAATGTCTTAGGAATAAATCAAGAAACAGAAGCTCTCATTGAAGACATAATTGAAAAAGTAAGAAAAACAGCTTCAAAGTCAATAGACAATGCGACTTTATCTAAATTAAAAGGAAACATAAAGGAATCATTAAGTGCTTATTTTCGTTTGCATGGATTTGATTGTGTAAACAGTAATCAAATTTTATCAGCAAATATTGACAAGAATGAAGACTTAATTAAGATTACTAAGAGTAATGGATTATCCAATGAAATAGGTGACTTATTAATCTATGCGATTGGAGATACTTTAAAAAACCCAACAGAACAACAAGCTGAAACATTATTCAAGTGGGCAAAAGCATTTATTGGTTTGCAAATTTTGAATTTAGACCCCACATTAAAAGAATTTCAAAAAACTACATTTGCACAGAAGACTTTTATAATTGATACTGATGTTTTGCTTAATTGCATTGTGAAAGAAAATGAGTTAAATAAAACATATGTGCGATTAATAAAAGAGCTGAAATCTAACGGTTGTAAATTGATAATCCCAGAAGAAGTTATTACTGAAGTTTTGAAACATGGAGATGCTATATCAAATTATAATTATATTAAAAATACTTTTGGTTCTGTAGATGTGAATATTGTATCTGGACAAATTCATAATGTGTTTGTAAAAGGTTATTATACAGGCATTATAAATAATTCAATTCCTCAAACTACCTCCTTTAAACAATATTTATCAAATAATTACATTGACGAAAGTTCACCTCGTTCATTCCTTATTGAAGTCATTAA
Organism: Paludibacter sp.; assembly: GCA_037134195.1. Lineage (GTDB taxonomy): Bacteria > Bacteroidota > Bacteroidia > Bacteroidales > Paludibacteraceae > Paludibacter. The sequence continues at coordinate 20,482 of JBAXMR010000068.1, forward strand.
TCATTATTTTCCAAATACATTCCAAATAAAAGATCTATCCGAGATTTCAAATCAAAGTATTGACAATGATTTGTTGGAAAAATTAACACAGAAGATTAATGATATTACAAAATCAACATTCAAGGCAAAATGGAGAAATGATGACGAAAATTTGGAAATATCACGAAACGATGCAAAAATGTATCTGACCGCCTATTCTCTTAATCACATAACCCAATCAACTGAAACAACAATACTACCGCATAACAATTATTTGTTGACGAATTCAGTAAGAGCAGCGAGGTGTGGATTAAAAGAAGGATTAAAAACTTCAGTGTCCGTTAAACCAGAAATATTAGTCAGTTTATTTGACCAATTAGGATCTTTTGAAATAGAATCCAAAGAATTTTTGAATATATTTGAAAATCCATATCTTGCTAATATTACAAGTGATTGCTGGGATAATATTAAGTTATTGATTGACTCAGGAGTTGATTTGACAGGAAAAAATCCTGTTCGGTTAAAATACGACTTAAATGATACTATCCATGAATTTCTGACAACTGATAAAGAAGACTCTTTTGAGGAAGATGTAAATAGGCAAAATGATAGTGAAATAAATGATTTCAACAATTTTGTCGAAAAAGTTAAATCGAAAGGATATAAATTCTCTAAAAACATAGAAGAGTTTATAAATGAACATAAAACATTACAAGTTGATCTACAAGAACAGAAAGAACTCTATAGCAAGATGAGTGAGCAAATTGCAATTTTTGGAAAACGGAAACAAAAATATTTGGAAAGAATCGTCAAAAATAATAAGAAGAAAAAATAAAGATAATTATGCCCGAAAATCAAAACATAGAATACAAATCCGTTTGAAAAGAAGAGTTTTGCATATTAATGGCTAATAATCAATAAAATATAGAGTAATAAAATGAATAACAGCGAAATCCTGATCTATCAAAATTCCGAAGGCAACATTAAGATAGACGTGCGTTTGGAGGAAGAAAGCGTTTGGCTTACGCAAGACCAAATGGCAAACTTGTTTGGGAAAGCAAAATCAACCATTAACGAGCATATAAAAAATGTGTATGACGAGAATGAGCTTGTTGAAACACTAACTATGAAGAAATTCGGAATTTCCGAATTTCAGCAGAAAGCCCCAAATTACTACAATTTAGATATTATTATTTCGGTTGGCTACCGCGTAAAATCACCCCAAGGCACACAATTCCGTATTTGGGCTACACAGCGGTTGAAAGAATATATTATTAAAGGATTTACGTTGAATGATGAACGTTTCAAATCGGGTAGTTCGATGAACTATTTCAACGAATTACAGGAACGGATTCGCGAGATACGCATTTCGGAACGGTTCTTCTATCAGAAAATTAAAGACATATACACCACCAGCATTGATTATGATGCAAAAGACGAACGAACCATTGAGTTTTTCAAGGTGGTACAAAACAAATTGCTCTGGGCTATCAGCCAGCAAACAGCAGCTGAATTGGTATTTCGTAGGGTGGATGCTTCGTTGCCTTTAATGGGTATGCAGTCGTTAGACAAAAAAAGTACATTGGCTGTAAAGAAAACGGATATTAGCATTGCCAAAAACTATTTGAAAGAAGATGAAATTAAGTTGTTGGGCTTATTGGTTGAACAGTATTTGGCTTTTGCCGAAACAATGGCACAACAGCGAACACCTATGTATATGGCAGATTGGATTCAACGTTTGGATGTGATTCTTCAATTGAATGGTAGGGAATTACTCACACATGCAGGAAAAATAAGCCATGATAGAGCGTTGAAAAAATCGAACGAAGAATTTCAGAAATACAAGGAGCTTCAACAAGCGATAGAAAAAGAGCAAAGTTTAAAAGAGATTGAAGAGGATATCAAGAAATTGAAAAAATAATACATTTTTAAGAATATCAGTTTTAAAAATTAGATACATGTCTGAAAATCAAAATAAAGAATACAAATCCGTTTGGAAAGATGAATACCTGAAATGGATATGCGGCTTTGCCAATGCTCAGGGCGGTACGCTCTACATTGGTAAAGACGATGATGGTAATGTCATAGGCGTAAAGAATGCCAAGAAACTGTTGGAAGAACTGCCCAATAAGATAACTACTATTTTGGGAATTGTTGCCCCGGTAAACTTACGCCAAACCGAACAAGGAGATTATATCGAAATTGTGGTAGATTCACACCCCAATCCAGTAAACTACAAAGGGGAGTATCATTTCCGCAGCGGTTCTACTAAACAAGAACTGAAAGGGGCTGCATTGGATAAATTTCTGTTGCATAAATACGGAAAAAAATGGGATGGTGTAACTATTCCAAATGTTCAAGTATCGGAGTTAAAGCAGGAAACCTTTGAGTTTTTCAAGAAAAAGGGAATTGAAGCAAAACGTCTTGATGAAAAATGCCTGAAAGAATCTACCGAACAGTTACTCAGTAACCTGAAATTAATTGAAAACGGTTATTTAAAACGGGCAGCATTGTTGCTTTTCCACCCAGACCCAGAGAAATTTGTTACGGGTGCTTATATCAAGATTGGCTTTTTCAGAACGGAAAGTGATTTGCTGTTTCAAGATACCATACACGGAAACCTATTGGAGCAAGTCGAAAAAACAATAGAATTGCTTTTTACCAAGTACATTCGGGCAATGATAAGCTACGAAGGAATTTCTCGTGTAGAAACCTACGAATATCCGGTAGCGGCTTTGCGTGAGGCACTTTTAAATGCCGTTGCGCACAAAGATTATGCAGGTTGTACGCCTATCCAGATTAAAGTTTACACCGATAGAATAAGAATTTGGAACGAGGGACAACTCCCTGAAAATTGGACGGTCGATAAGCTCTTACACGAGCATTCTTCACGCCCATATAACCCCGATATTGCTAATGCTTTTTTCCGTAGCGGTTATGTAGAATCGTGGGGGCGGGGCATTGAAATAATGACCGAACAATGTTCGATGGCAAAATTGCCTCCTCCAACAATCACAAACGATGGCAGTGATTTTTTGATTGTTTTCCGTAAAGATATTTACAATAAAGAGGATTTGAGTAAATTAGGGCTGAATGAAAGACAGATTGATGCGCTCTTGTTTTTTAAAGTAAAAGGAGAAATTACAACCTCAGAGTACATAAAAAAATTTGGAGTTTCAGAGAGAACCGCAAGATATGACTTAAGCAATTTGGTTGAGAGAGGATTAATTATAAAAGAAGGGGACAAGAAGAGTGCCCGTTATCTGTGGTTTTTGTGATTGCCGATAAACTGCCGATAAACGACCGGTATTGCCGATAAATTGCCGATAAACGACCGGAAAGTACGGAAATCCTGTTTGTGGAATGGGGCAATAGTGGGGCATTGCGTGCAAATCAAGTAAAAAAACTCTGCAAAATGCAATAACAATTCAGTGAGTACCAGTTGTATGTAACTGTCTATGTTCGTTTTTTTTATAATTTCCCATTTCCTCCAAATCCCCAATATCCTAAAAATCCGCTTGCATACTGTAAGAGCTATAAGAAGTCATTTCTACTGCCAAATATCTTATAGAAACAGGGCAGCTCAAATTAATTGACGCATTCTCTAAAATGCTAAAATGGACTATTTGTAAACATATTGAATTTGCTAAATGAGTGACTTTCCTGAAAATTTCGATCTTGACAATAAAGAATTCAAGTATGCCGAGCAACTGATTCTTTATTCAAATCGTTCTATTTACCTTACTGGTAAAGCAGGAACGGGTAAATCTACATTTCTTAGGTATATTGCCCAAAATACGACCAAAAACTATATCATTGTAGCTCCTACAGGTATCGCTGCCATTAATGCCGGAGGAATGACAATTAATTCATTTTTCCAGCTCCCTTTCACTCCATTTGTCTGGGAATTGTTTAATGAGGCACAAAAGCAGGGTTTCCATAATTTCAGCAAAGAAAAACGTGAAATTATTCAAAAAGCAGACCTCATAATTATTGACGAAATCTCAATGGTAAGGGCTGATGTAATTGATGCTATTGACTATCGGTTGCGGAATTTTGGTGGCAAAAAACACTTGCCATTTGGAGGAAAGCAAATTTTATTCGTAGGTGATACCTTTCAACTAGAACCAATAGCGCAGCGGGATGAATGGCAAATTCTCAACAAATACTACGATTCACCCTATTTTTTTAGTGCAAGAACATTCAAGGAAATGAACTTCATGAATATAGAATTGAAGAAAGTCTATCGTCAAAGCGATGAAAAATTTATCTCACTACTCAATAAAGTGAGAATAAATCAGGCAAAAACAGAAGATTTGATTGAGCTTAACAAGAACTATATTCCGAATTTTTCACCCAATGATAATGACGGTTATATTACACTTGCCACAAAACGGGATATCGTCGATGCTACAAACTTACAAAAGCTAAATCAGCTTGAAGGTCCTCTATTAAAATTTGAAGGAATTATTGAAGGAAAATTTGGTAGAGAAAATTCCAATAATTTTGATTTATTACCCACCAATAAGGTGTTAGATCTCAAAGCAGGTGCTCAGGTAATGTTTGTGAAAAATGACAGAAGCAGGAGATGGGTGAATGGAACAATTGGAATAATTGAAAAATTATCTGAGAAGAAAATTTCAGTTACTATATCAAAAAAAGGGAAAAATGCTACCTATGAAATCGAAAGAGAATCATGGGAAAATGTGAAGTACGAAATTGACTCTAAAACTGGAAAGATAGTTGAAACAGTTATTGGAACATTTGTACAATATCCGATAAAATTAGCATGGGCAATTACTATTCACAAAAGCCAAGGCTTAACTTTTGATAAATTGGTTATTGATATGGGTGGAGGTGCATTCTCTGCTGGTCATACTTATGTGGCTTTAAGTAGATGCACAAGCCTTGAAGGTATTAAACTACGAACACCTATCAAACTCACTGATATCATTGTACGGGATGAAGTAATCAGATTATCACAAACCGCCAATAATGAAACAGCTATCAACGATGAATTATCAGATAGTCAGGCAAACTTCTATTACAAAGAAAGTGTAAAGGAGTTTGACAATAATAATTTTGAATTGGCTTACGACAATTTGATGAAAGCTAAAGAATTTCGGGATGATACATTAAGCCCTTTTTTCAAACGATTTTTATCCGTCAAACTGAATCAATTAAAATTCAAAAATGATAAATTTATAAATTGCTTATCTGCTTAGAACAAGTTGTTTATTTTAATTTTTAATTATATCTTTT
>JBAXMR010000069.1:0-25654 GCA_037134195.1 Paludibacter sp.
TACTCAATGAATTACAAGAGATTATAATGAACCACTAACTAAACGACATTGATTCATAATGATTAATTCCATAGTAGAGTTTTGCATTAAATTTATTTAATAAGGTCATTTGTTTAATAGATTAATGTACTGAGAATATAGTAAATATCCTATACGTAATAAATTTTACAAATTAACTAAATTCAGTGTTTACTATTTCTAAAAAAGGATAATCCAGCAATTATCAGAATATAGATAATTCGCTAAAATGTTAAATTATTCGGTTTTGAAAATATTTTTATAGGATATTTGTTTTGCTTTTTATTGCTATATTTGTTTTAATTATCTAATATTCAGAATTTTGAGTTATTTTACAATTAAAATAATGCTTCCCGTGTCCGCACACACCAATAAAAAAGTTTTTTATTTATTCAAATATAATCGTATTTTTGCAACAACTTTACGCTGTGTGCGAACACAGTTTTTATTTTAGACACCATTATATGGCTGAAAATAGTCACAAAATTCGCATAAAAGACATTGCAGTTTTAGCGGGAGTTTCCGAAGGAACTGTAGACAGAGTGCTACACAAAAGAGGAGATGTTTCTGCCAAAAGCAGAGAAGCAGTAACAAAAGTTCTGGAAGAAATGAATTACTCACCTAATCTCTTTGCCCGATTGCTTGCTTCAAAGAAAAATTTCCGTTTTGTATGTTTTATACCTTCCTATCAACCCGGCGAATACTGGGAAAGTGTGGACAAAGGTTTTAATCAGGCTGCTCAGGAATTTCTACACCACAATGTTGTTATTGAAAAAAAATATTTTAATCAATTTGATAACCAGTCATTCGTTACAGTTACTGAAGAAATATTACAGGATTTACCTGATGGGGTTATATTATCACCTATCTTCAGAAATGAATCTATTTCGTTTATCGAGAAATTGGAGGAAAATGAAACTCAATTCTCCTTCATTGACTCGTTGATTGAAGATATGACTTATAATACCTATTATGGTCAAAATTCTTTCCAAAGCGGATATATTGCAGCTAAAATGCTTCTTAGTTCAATGTCAGATGATTCACAGATTGTCATAATTCGTACCAAACGAAAAGGGTCTGTTTCCAATCAGACATTATCACGTAATAAAGGTTTTTTTCAGTTTGTAAACGACAATAAACTACAGGATAAGGTTCAGATTATAAGTGTGGAATTCAGCAGTAACGATGAAGCTGGAAACCTTGAAATTTTGCGTGATGTTTTTGAAAACAATCAAAACATTAAAGCACTTATTACCTTTAATTCAAAGGTTTATCGCTTGGCAGCACAGCTCGATACGCTTGGAAAAATGAATCTCCGTCTGATTGGTTATGACCTGCTTGATGAAAATGTGAAATATCTAAAAAATGGGACAATTAATTTGCTTATTGCTCAACGTCCTGATAAACAAGCATATTTATCCGTAAGAGATATGTGCCGTAAATTGATTTTCCGTCAGGAAATAAACCGTATCAATTATGTGCCTATTGATATTCTGATGAAAGAAAACATAGAAGATTATTTGAGATTTAACGAGAATAATTAAGTAAGGACTCATTATAAAAACCAACAAAAATCATTAATTATGAAATTAGGAAAATTTAGTATTGGTACGGGTGACCGTTTTGCTCATCAGGGCGAAGCTCAGTTGAGAGCTATAATGAAAGCAAACCAGAAATCTGGCTTAGATATTAATATTGTATGGAATAAATCAAACCGTGAACATACTTATGTTCATACCGTTCCTCAGGACACCCGCAATGAGGCAGATGCTGCTGTAAAAGCACTGGGTTTTAAAGGTCAGTATTTTGTAGATGCAGATCATATTAACTTTAGTAATGTAGCCGGTTTCGTTGACTCCTCCGATTTCTTTACATTGGATGTTGCTTCATTTATAGGCAAAGAAAGCAAACCCGAAGATATTCGTGCATTTGTTGCCTCGTGTGATAAATACATTGGTAAACTTCAGATTCCGGGTATTGACCATACAATTATGGTATCAGTTGAATTACTTGAAAAAATCGCTGAAAAATTCCTTGCTGCCACTCAACAAGCTTCTGATATTTACAACTTTCTTGTTGAGAAAAAAGGAAAAGGCAACTTCATCACAGAAGTATCGATGGATGAGGTAGAAACTCCGCAAACTCCTATCGAAATGCTATTCATTTTGAAGATGTTGGCTGATAAAGGTGTACCTGCTCAGACAATTGCTCCGAAATTTACAGGTCGTTTCAACAAAGGTGTGGATTATACCGGTGATGTGGATCAATTTGCCAAAGAATTTGAAGAAGATGTGTTGGTAATTGATTATGCTGTAAAAGAATTTGGTCTTCCTGAAGAATTGAAACTGAGTATTCACTCAGGTTCTGATAAATTCTCAATCTATCCGGTTATGGCTGCCGTTATCAAGAAATACGACAAAGGTCTTCACCTGAAAACTGCCGGTACAACCTGGTTGGAAGAAGTGATTGGATTAGCAGTTGCAGGTAGCGATGGGTTGGAAGCTGCCAAATTCATTTATGCCGATTCGTTGAATCGCAGCGAAGAATTGTGCGCTCCTTATGCTGATGTAATCGACATTAAAACAAGTGAACTTCCTACAATCGAAGAAGTTAACTCATGGTCGAGCGAAAAATATGCCAATACATTACGTCACATTCCGGGTCATCCTGATTATAACCCTAATTTCCGTCAGTTAATTCACGTAGCTTACAAAGTGGCTTACGAAATGGGCGACAAGTATATCAAGATGATTGAAAAACATGCTGATGTGGTTGGACAATGCGTGGAAGAAAATATCTACGACCGTCATTTAAAACGTTTATTTAATTTATAAATCAATTAATACATAAAAAATGAAAAACTTATTCGATGTAAAAGGTAAGGTGATTGTTATCACAGGTGGTGCCGGTATCCTTGGAAGAGGAATGGCCGAGTATATGGCTGAACAAGGCTGTAAAGTAGTTATTTTAGACCGTGCAGATGCCGGTGTTTCATTGGTAGAAGAAATCAAAGCTAAAGGTGGCGAAGCACTGTATTTGAATACAAATGTGCTTGAAAAAGAAGCATTGGAACAAAATGCAAAAGACATTGTTGCTGCTTTTGGCCGGATTGACATTTTAGTAAATGCTGCAGGTGGAAACATGGCAGGTGCAACTATTGGTCCTGACCAAACTATTTTCGATCTTCAGATTGATGCTTTTGAAAAAGTAGTTGATTTGAACTTGTTTGGAACGGTATTGCCATGTATGGTATTTGGAAAGATTATGGTTGATCAGAAAGAAGGAAGTATTATCAATATTTCTTCTGAATCAGCTATTCGTCCGTTGACCCGTGTAGTTGGTTATGGTGCTTCTAAAGCTGCTGTAACAAACTTTACAAAGTTCCTGGCAACTGAAATGGCTACTAAATTCAGCGAAAAAATACGCATAAATGCTATGGCTCCCGGTTTCTTCTTAACTGAGCAAAACCGCGCGTTAATGACAAATCCTGATGGAACTCCAACTCCAAGAGGAAAATCGATTGTGGCTCATACACCATTTGGTCGTTTAGGAGAAGCTGATGAATTATTCGGAACACTTCACTGGTTATCAAGCGAAGCTTCAAAATTTGTAACAGGAACGTTGACTGTTATTGATGGTGGTTTTGATGCATTCTGTATATAATAGAGCAAAGAACAAAGAGCAAAGACAAAAGACATGAACTCATGATAAAAATCTTGATTCTTGGTTCTTGATTCTTTTGTCATTAATAAAATGGTAAATTGTAAATGAAAAAATAGCAAATTGATATCATGATAGAATTAAAAAAAGACTTTAAATACTCCCTGATGGTGGCTACCAGTATGGGTGTTCGCATTACTCCGGTTAATGGTCAACCTGTTCACAGCAGCAAAATATTTGAAATGGAAGTTTCGAGTGCTGAAACAAATGTGGCAAGTGTTGCTTCGTATTTAGGATTACCGGTGAAAGTGTTGACAACTTTTGTTAAGGATAGTCCGATTGCACAAATGATTAAGAGTAATCTTCGTGCCCGTAATATGGATTACGAAGGTGTAGAAGTACCTCAGGGCGATCCATGGGGTTATCGTCACCAGTTTAATATTGCTGATAGTGGTTTTGGAACTCGTGGACCACGCGTACTGAATGACCGTGCCGGTGAAGTGGGACGTACATTGAACGTAAAAGATTTTGATTTGGAACGCATCTTTGTAAAAGAAGGTGTTCAGATTCTTCACTTATCGGGTTTGATTGGTGCTTTGTCTGTAGAAACAAGTGAATTTTGCTTGCAGTTAGCCCGTTATGCCAAGAAAACAGGGACACGTATCTCCTTTGATTTGAACTACCGTGCTTCTTTCTGGAAAGGTCGTGACAAAGAATTGCGCGATATTTTCACCGAAATTGCTTCTGTAGCTGATATTTTGATTGGTAACGAAGAAGATTTCCAACTTTGTTTAGGAATTAAAGGTCCTGAAGCAGGTGGTAAAGGTATTGAAGCCGAAATTGAAGGTTTCAAAGGTATGATTGGTCGTGTAAAAGAAGCATTTCCAAATGCATCTGTTTATGCCACTACACTTCGTCAGGTTATCAGTACCAATGAACATCTTTGGGGTGCAATTATGCTCGATGGCGATGACTGGCATGTAATTCAACCACGCAAAATCAACGTTCTTGACCGTATCGGTGGTGGTGACGGCTTCGTGGGCGGTATGCTTTATGCTATTCTGAAAGGCTGGGAACCTGAAACATGGGCTCAGTTTGGTTGGGCATCGGGTGCGTTGGCAACTACCTTCCTGACTGATTATGCACAACCTGCCGATGAAGATCAGGTTTGGGCTATCTGGGGTGGAAATGCACGGGTGAAACGATAAACTCAGGTACTATTTATTCATTTACAATTTACCATTTAATACCTGTTTAAAACAAGTTTTGTGCTAATAAATCGATTGAAGCATTCAAGATTTTGATAAAAGACAGTAAATGGTAAATTGTGAATTGAGCTGACAAATAGTAACTGGTAAATGATTAAATAGTAAATATATGTTATACTACGAAAAAGGTTCAATTGAAACAGAATTCACTTCCGAAGATCTGAAAAAAGGTCTTTTTGAAGCGTTGGAAAAGATAGGAAAGAAGCACAAAGTGTTGGCTATTCCTCCTGATTATACACGTTTGCCAAGTCGTGCCGGTGAGCTGACCGAGTTTTCGTGGCAATTTTACGGTGATGCTATGACCGATGTGCTTCCTGCCTTGGGAACACATTCACCCATGACTGCGCATCAGATTGAGCACATGTTTGGCACGTTGCCTGCATCGCTAATTCGTGAACACGATTGGCGCAATGATGTGGTGACCGTTGGATATGTACCTGCTGATTTTGTAAAAGAAGTTTCGGGTGGTGCAGTGGAATTTCCATGGCCGGCTCAAGTTAATAAACTGTTGCTCGAAGGTAACTTTGATTTGATTCTATCCCTCGGTCAGGTTGTTCCTCATGAAGTTGTGGGAATGGCCAATTACAACAAGAATATTTTTGTTGGAACGGGTGGAGTAGAAGGTATTAACAAAAGTCATTTCGTTGGTGCAGCTTATGGTATGGAACGCATGATGGGTCATGCTGACACGCCTGTACGTCGCATTTTCAATTATGCATCAGATAATTTCACCAACAACCTACCAATTCTTTATGTACAAACTGTAGTTGGTTTGGATAAAACTGATGGAAAAATTAAATGCCGTGGTTTGTATATTGGTGATGATTATGAGGTGTTTACCAAAGCAGCTAAACTGGCATTGTTGGTCAATTTTGATTTGTTGGATAAACCCTTGACCAAAGTGGTTGTTTATCTTGATCCTACTGAGTTTAAAAGTACATGGTTAGGTAACAAATCGGTTTACCGTACCCGTATGGCTATCGACGATGGTGGCGAACTGATAGTGTTAGCTCCGGCTCTGAAAGAGTTTGGCGAAGACAAGGAAATCGATCGTTTGATTCGTAAGTATGGCTACAAAGGAACGCCTAATACTTTGAAAATGTGTGACGAAAACGAAGAACTCCGCAACAACTTAAGTGCTGCTGCTCACCTTATTCATGGTTCGTCCGAAGGTCGTTTCAGTGTTACATATTGTCCGGGAAAAGGTGCAGAAAACCTGACTCAGGCTGAAATTGAAAGTGTGGGATTCAAGTATGCCGACATTGATGAAGTAACAGCCAAGTACAATCCGGCAAAATTACGTGATGGGTACAATACCATGTCTGATGGAGAAGAAATTTTCTATATTTCCAATCCGGCATTGGGTTTGTGGGCGTTTAAAGATAGATTTAAATATTAATTCAATTTACCATTTTTTCAGTTACCATTTACCATTTGGGGTATGACAACAGATGAATTAAAAAAGAGACTTAAAGTATTTGCTCTTAGAATTATTAAATTGTCTGAGAGTTTACCTAATAATATTACTGGCAAAACTTTAGGTAATCAAATTATCCGTTCCGGGACTTCTCCAGGTGCAAATTATCGCTCTGCTTGTCTTGGTAAATCTGATAAAGATTTCCTGAATAAACTGAAAATGGTTGAAGAAGAATTAGATGAAACACTATATTGGTTAGAATTGATAGTTGAATCAGGCTTAGTAAAAGAAAATTTACTAAAAGATTTGATGAATGAAAATTATGAATTATTGAAAATTATTGTAAGCTCAATAACAACAATGAAGAAGAAACTAAATTCAGGTCTAAAATAGTAAATGTCTTGGTCTTAAATAGTAAATGGTAAATGAATAAATAGTAAATGAAATTAATTATTGACAATAAAATACCATATATCCGCGGTGCTTTCGAAGGTGTGGCCGAGGTGGTTTATTTACCGGGTTCAAAAACAACTCCGGAAATTGTCATTGATGCTGACGCCATTGTAACCCGCACCCGTACTATTTGTAATGAGAAGTTGCTGGCTGGTTCTTCAGTGAAATTTATCGCTACAGCGACTATTGGTTACGATCATATCGATACAGATTATTGCGAAGCCAATGGCATTCAATGGACCAATGCGCCGGGCTGTAACTCCAAATCGGTGGAACAATATATTGCTTCTACGATTATGGTATTGGCTGAACGTAAAGGCTGGAATCTGAGTGAAAAAACAATCGGTGTAGTGGGAGTGGGCAATGTTGGAAGCAAGGTAGCCCGCATTTGCGAGATTTTTGGCATGAAAGTGCTACGAAACGACCCGCCGCGCGAACGTGTTGAAGGTTCAGAACAATTTGTTTCTATTCAGCAGGTTATGGAAGAAGCTGACATTATTTCACTGCATGTTCCGTTGAATATGAAAGGCGAAGATGCTACTTTCCATTTGGGGAATGAATCGTTCTTAAGCGCTTTGAAAAAGAAACCGGTACTGATTAACTCCTGCCGTGGCGAAGTGATTGAAACAAAAGCTGTTAAGAATGCTCTTGAATCCGGAAAACTTTCAGGTTTTGTATGCGACTGCTGGGAAAACGAGCCGGATATTGATTTGGAACTATTAGCTTTGACCGACATTGCAACACCTCATATTGCAGGTTATTCTAAGGACGGAAAAGCCACCGGAACACTGATGAGCGTTCAGGCTATCAGTAAATACTTCGGTCTGGGACTTGAAAGTTGGCAACCAACCGGAGTGGAAGAACCGAACGAACCTGTTTTTGAACTTGATGGAGCAGGACTGACTGAACAGCAAATTCTATCAAAAGCCATTCTGCATACTTATGATATCCGGAACGATGACCGTGATTTCAGAAATAACGTGGCGCAGTTCGAACAACTCAGGGGCGATTATCCTACACGCAGGGAATTTCCGGCTTTTATGGTTATGGCAAAGAATATGGATGACAGAACTATTGAAAAACTAAAACAACTGGGGTTTAAAGCCTACCCCAAAACCCCCGAAGGGGGACTTTAAGAAAGGCTACTTAAGAAAATACAATATAGAAGTAAAATAATTATTAATCAATTTTAAATCTCTGAAAGTCCCCCTTCGGGGGATTTAGGGGGCTAATTATTATGAAACAAAAAGCAGACATTGGATTAATCGGGTTGGCCGTAATGGGCGAAAACCTGGTGTTGAACATGGAAAGCAAAGGCTTTACCGTGGGTGTTTACAACCGTTCGGTTGAAAAAGTTGACAAATTTATGGCAGGTCGCGGTGCAGGTAAAAACTTTATCGGCGCGCACTCCATCAAAGAACTTTGTGACTCATTGGAAAAACCACGCAAAGTAATGATGCTGGTTAAAGCAGGTCAGGCTGTTGATGATTTTATCGAGCAACTGATTCCGAATCTGGAAGCCGGTGATATCATTATCGATGGTGGTAACACACACTTCCCTGACACGATTCGTCGTGCCAAATACGTAGAAAGTAAAGGACTTCTTTATATTGGAACAGGTGTTTCCGGTGGTGAAGAAGGTGCTCTTCTCGGACCTTCAATGATGCCGGGTGGATCGCCTGCTGCATGGCCTGCCGTGAAAGAAATTTTTCAGGCTGTTTCAGCTAAAGTTGAAGGTGGCGTTCCTTGTTGCGACTGGGTTGGCGAAGGTGGTGCAGGTCACTTCGTGAAAATGGTTCACAACGGTATTGAGTACGGTGACATGCAGATTATTTGCGAAGCCTATCAGGTAATGAAAGATTTACTTGGACTGAATGCTGACGAAATTCATCAGGTTTTCAAAGAATACAACGAAGGCGATCTGGATTCTTACCTTATTGAAATTACACGCGACATTATGGGCTTCCGTGACGAAAACGGCGAAGCATTGGTTGAAAAAATTCTGGATACTGCCGGACAAAAAGGAACCGGAAAATGGACTGGCGTAGCTGCGCTTGACCTTGGTATTCCATTGACATTGATTGGCGAATCGGTTTTTGCACGCTGCTTATCGGCTCAAAAAGACATTCGTGTGAAAGCTTCGAAAGTAATCAGCGGACCGGATGCTTTATTTACCGGAGACAAAAAACAAATGATTTCTGATTTGAAAGATGCATTGTTTGGTGCTAAAATTATTTCCTACGCTCAGGGTTATAACCTGATGATGGAAGCTGCCAGCGAAAACAAATGGAATCTGAACTACGGTGGTATCGCTTTGATGTGGCGTGGTGGTTGTATTATCCGTTCTACGTTCTTGGGTGATATAAAGAAAGCTTTTGATATCAATCCAGGTCTTGAAAACTTATTACTTGACCCACACTTTAAAGAAATCGTTGAAAAAGCTCAGGCCGGATGGCGTCGTGTTTGTGCAACTGCACTAACTAACGGTGTGCCTGTACCTGCTTTGACATCAGCACTTTGTTATTTTGACGGATTACGCAGCGAACGTCTTCCTGCCAACTTATTGCAAGCTCAACGTGACTATTTCGGAGCTCATACCTACGAACGCATTGACAAACCACGTGGCGAATTCTTCCATACCAACTGGACAGGCCGTGGTGGTGATACTGCTTCTACTACTTATGTAGTGTAGACCTCACCCCGACCCCACTCGACCTCTACCGCCCTTCGGGCACCTTCTCCAATTGGAGAAGGAAAAAGGAAAATCGAGTTTGGAGTGGGGAAAATAAATTCAAAAGCCCCTCATTCTGGTTGAACGAGGGGCTTTTTATGATGTGCCAAGCATGGTGAGTATATTTCCATTTTTGCGCAAAGATTAAATTATCCGTTATATCTGTCATATTGTCAGGTGTTTAAAATTTTAATGCTCAAAATTAAGATATCCTGCCCTAATTTTAGAGTTGACTTTAACGATAATGATTTAGCATTGAAAAAAACGAGAATTACAAAAAAAAAATATTATCGTTTCAAAAATGATAAGCTAAAAAATCTTTGCGTTAATATAAATTTTAAATTAAAATTTATATAATCATAAAATACAAACTAATTGATCACATCAACTTCATTTACAAAATACAACTTCTAAAGGTATCTCATAGGGGAAAAGGTGATTTATTTGCATGTTTTATTCAATTTAAATATTTTCAGATGTTTCATAAAATCGGAAAAATATGTATTTTTGCACAAAATAGAAAAAAGTGTGCAGTTTATCCCTCTGCAAAAATATTAAATTCGAAATGAGTAAAATTGTAGTTACAAGTTATCAGGAATTAGAACAATTCATTGGAAAAGAAATTGGAATGTCCGATTATCTTACTATCACTCAGGAACAAATCAATCTGTTTGCCGATGCAACGCTCGATCATCAGTGGATTCACGTAGATGCAGAACGGGCAAAAGTTGAAAGTCCATTTAAATCGACCATTGCTCATGGTTACCTCAATATCTCAATCTTACCTTACCTTTGGGAGCAGATTGTGGAGGTTAAGAATTCTAAACTAACAGTGAATTATGGCATTGAAAATCTGAGATTTAACCAGCCCGTTTTAGTAGACAGTCAGGTTCGGGTTCGTGCCAAACTCAAATCACTTAAAAACCTGCGTGGAGTTTCGAAAGCAGAAATTGATGTAACATTGGAAATTAAAGACAACCCCAAATCAGCTTTCGATGGAACAATTATTTTTCTGTATCATTTCGTTTAGAAATATCATTTCAGCTTGTTTAAGGGCAGTTGATAAGCAAAAAAAATATAACTTCAACTTGATTTCACACTTTTAGTTGTAAAAGTGGAAATCAAGTTGTATTTTTACAGCACTATACTAAATAATTAAATCCCGATTTTATGAATCACTTATTATTTTTAGATTCTCCGGTAATCATTGTAATTGCCCTGATTTTTTTACTTTTATTTGGAGGGAAAAAAATTCCTGAATTAATGAAAGGTTTGGGTAAAGGTGTTAAAAGCTTCAAAGATGGCTTGAATGAAGTTGAAACGGAGATAAAAGACGTTACAAAAGAAACTCCAAAAGAAGAAGACAAAAAAGATTCGACTAAAAAATAATGAGTAAACCGAATGAAAGTGAAATGACTTTCTGGGATCATTTGGATGATTTACGGAATACGCTTTTTCGGATAGCCGGATTTGTAGGCATTATTTCGTTGGTATTTTTTGCATTTATGAAATGGATTTTCGACCATGTAATTCTTGCACCATCGCGAAATGATTTTTACCTTTATCAATGGTTTAACGAACTTGCAAAAAAATCGTCATTTTTGCCCGATTTTATTTCCGGAACTTTTAATGTGAAAGTTATTAATATTAATCTGGCTTCGCAGTTTTTGGTTCATTTAACTTCTTCGTTGTGGTTTGCACTGGTTTTCAGTTTTCCATTTGTTATTTATCAGCTTTTTTTGTTTATTAAACCGGCACTTTATGCTGATGAAAGAAAAAATGCAGGTGGTGTCTTTTTCTTTGGAAATATATTGTTTTACCTGGGTGTTGCAATCGGTTATTTCTTCTTGTTCCCACTCACATTAAGGTATTTAGCCGGATATCAACTTAGTAAATTTATCGAACAAAGCGTATCGCTGGATTCGTACATGAGCACTTTCTTGTTGGTTTGCTTTTTTATGGGACTTGTTTTTGAATTACCAATTGTTGCATGGTTTTTGTCAAGATTAGGTGTTCTGCACCGTGAGTTCTTTAATAAATATCGTAAACATGCATTTTTTTCCTTATTTGTAATAGTTGCTATATTTTCTCCAACGGGCGATCCCCTCACGATAATGTTGTTTTTTATTCCTATTTATGCACTTTGGGAAATGAGTGCGTTTGTTGTTAGAAAAAAACCTGTTGATTCCGAAAGTTGATATAAAATTTTGAATCCTATTAGTATTTATATAATTTAAAAATATCATGAAAAGACGTGACTTTTTCAAATCGGCTGCAGTAGTTGGTTTAGCTTCAGTTGTCAAAACAAGTGTTTTTGGTTCAGCACTATCATCAACTTCATCTAAAAATCAGGCAGTTACATCTGAGCCTGACTTAGTGGCTGTAATGGGTGGCGAACCTGAAGTTATGCTGCTTCGGGCATTAAAGGAGCTTGGTGGTATTAAAAACTTCGTAAAAAAAGGACAAAAGGTTGTTATCAAACCAAATATTGGTTGGGACAGAGCTCCCGAGCTTGCAGCAAATACAAATCCTGAGTTGATTGGAGCGTTGGTGAAACAATGTAAATTAGCAGGTGCTTCAGAAATTATTGTATTCGACCATACTTGTCACGATTGGAAAAAAAGCTATAAAAACAGCGGTATTGAGGATGCTGTTACAGCTGCAGGTGGAAAAATGGTGCCCGGAAACGATGGTTCTTATTACCGCGATGTGGAAATTCCGAATGGTGTAAAAATGAAAAGCAATAAAATTCATCAGGCAATTCTGGACTGCGACGTTTGGTTTAATGTTCCGGTTTTGAAACATCATGGCGGTGCAAAAAATTCAATCTCGATGAAAAACCTGATGGGAATTGTTTGGGATCGCAAAACTTTCCATTTAAATGATTTGCATCAATGCATTGCTGATATAGCCACTCACTCAAAAAAACCGGCTCTGAATATTGTTGACGCTTACCGTATTATGAAATCAAATGGTCCGCAGGGAAAATCGGAAGCCGACGTGGTAATGCTAAAATCGCTGATAGTATCTCCCGATTTTGTTGCTGCCGATACCGCAGCATTAAAGTTGTTTTCGCAGGTACAACCCACCGATATTAATGACGTAAGGCACATTGGTTTGGCTGAAAAATCTCATGTTGGAACAATGAATCTGGAAAAATTGAATGTGAAACGTATTAAACTGAATTAATCAAAAAATCAATTTCCAGTTTCCAATTTCCGGTAAAGGCATTTGATTGATAATTGGAAATTGATAATTGGAAATTGCTGTCTATGAAACACTTGCGAAAAATTCGGATTGTACTGTCTTTTCTGTTCTTTCTGCCTATCCTGTTATTCTTTATTGATTTTACAGGAAAACTGCCAACTCAATTTCATGCACTTTTACATATTCAGTGGATTCCTGCTTTGTTGTCGTTGAATCTGATTGTCATTATTGTTTTGTTGGTGCTGAGTCTGTTATTTGGAAGACTTTACTGTTCAATAATTTGTCCACTTGGAACTTTTCAGGATGTGCTTTCGTGGAAAACCCGTATTTTCAGAAAAAAAAGAAAATACCGTTACACTTTCACTAAACCCCAAAACTGGATTCGTTATTCCATTCTGGCACTAACAATTGTAGTATTTATCTTTGGCAGTTCATTTCTTGTAATACTTTTCGATCCATACAGTACTTTTGGGCGAATTATTTCACAGCTTTTCAAACCACTCGTTATTTATACCAACAACGGACTTTCATTTTTACTGAGTAAAGCCGGAATATATTCACTTTATGAAGTAAAACAATTGAGTTTCATACCACTTGCTTTTGGGATAGCCATGTTATTTTTTTATAAAGTAACAGAAATGTCTTGGAACAATGGTCGTTCTTATTGTAACGTTATTTGTCCGGTTGGAACTGGTCTCGGACTTTTGTCCAAGATTTCGCTTTTCAGAATAAAATTTGATGAATCAAGCTGTAATCAATGTGGTTCATGTGCAGCAAGTTGCAAGTCACAATGCATTGACATCAAACAGATGAAGGTTGATGATTCACGTTGTGTAACATGTTTCAATTGTATAGGTGCATGTAAAAAAGGAGGAATTAGTTACGAATATCGCTTTAAAAAGCAAGCAGTTTCAAAATTGACTGATTCAACCGTAAATAATGGTCGCAGGACTTTTCTGCTAACTTCGGGAGCAATAGTTGCAACTGCAGCTTTAGCAAAACCTAAAAAGATTATTTCGAACAATGATTCCATTTATTCACGCCAGCCAATAATGCCTCCCGGAGCCGGTAATATTGAACATTTTAATACACATTGCACAGGTTGCCAGCTTTGTGTTAGTAAATGTCCTATGCAGGTGCTTAAACCAGCAGGTTTACAATATGGTATTTCGGGTATTACACAACCACATTTAATCTTTTCTACCGAAGTTTTTTGCACCTACGACTGTAATATCTGTACTACAGTATGCCCTACTTCAGCATTGAAAAAACTGACTATTCCTGAAAAGAAGGTTGAACAAATAGGAATTGCTAATTTCAGAAAAGATAAATGCATAGTTTTTATCGAAGAAAAAGATTGCGGTGCTTGTTCTGAACATTGTCCTACTCAGGCTGTACACATGATTCCGCACAAAGACGGTCTGACTATTCCCGAAGTAACCAAAAATCTTTGTATAGGTTGTGGTGCCTGTGAGTCAATATGTCCGGCAAAACCTACAGTTGCTATTTACGTTGAAGGTGTTCGAAATCAGGTAAAGGCAAAAAAACCGGCTGAAGCAAAAAAGTTTGAGAAAAAAATTGATAGTTTTGGATTTTAAAGTCTTAAAAAGTTAATAAAATAACTTTATAAGCCTCAATGGAAAGAGGTTTTATGCCGTAAAAATCCAAAAAAAAACTATCTTTGCAAAAGTAACAATAAAGCGTAATAATGTTTGAGATAATTTATAAAGGTATACTAATAGGTCTTTGTATTTCTGTCCCCCTAGGTCCAATTGGGATGCTCACTGTCCAGCGGACACTGAACAAAGGTCAAAAATATGGGATTGCAACAGGTCTTGGAGCAACCACTTCAGACTTGATATACACCATTATCACGCTTTTCTTTCTGAATTTTGTAATAGATGTAATCGAAGAACATAAATTTATCATTCAACTTTTGGGTAGCCTTGTGGTTGTAGTTTTCGGTTGGTATATTTATCGTAGCAATCCTTCACAGCAACCAAAACCAAATGAGTCAGTAAAAAAGCATAGTCTTCCCGGAGATTTCTTCACTTCTTTAGGACTTACCTTATCTAATCCGTTGATTCTGTTTGTGTTGATTGCTCTCTTTGCTCGTTTCGAATTCATCAATAAACAATCTGATTTTTTCATTCTTATTTGCGGGTTACTTTCAATTCTGGGAGGGGCATTGCTTTGGTGGACCGCTCTTACGTTCCTTGTCAGCCATTTTAAGGACAAACTGAACATGCGCGAGCTAAAAATCATCAATCAAATTACCGGAATAGTAATTATTTTGATTGGCTGTGTAGGTTTTATTCTTAGTTCTGCTAAATAATTATTTTAAAGTTTTGCTGTGCTGTAATGAAATTGTACAACAAGCAACTATACCCGCTGTCTCAGTTCGTAACCTGCTATCGCCTAAAGAGACAGGCACAAAACCTTTTAAAATAGCATTCTGCACTTCTTCTTTGCTGAAATCGCCTTCAGGACCAATTAAAATCAAAACATCTGATGCTTTTTTTATTTCATTCTGAAGTAGTTTTTTTTCGTCATCATAACAGTGAGCAATAAACTTTTGGGAAGCTGCATGATTTTTCAGAAGTTCTTCAAATGTACAAACAGGATTCAGTACAGGAAAGTACGCTTTGACAGATTGCTTGGCAGCAGAGACAATAATTTTCTCTAACCGTTC
This sequence comes from Paludibacter sp., assembly GCA_037134195.1. Taxonomy (GTDB): domain Bacteria; phylum Bacteroidota; class Bacteroidia; order Bacteroidales; family Paludibacteraceae; genus Paludibacter. The sequence continues at coordinate 15,447 of JBAXMR010000069.1, forward strand.
TTCCTTAACAAATTTTCGTTCGGAATACCGACAAATAACCGGTGTAATTTCGTCAATTCCAATCTCTGTAGCTTTTTCGATAAACCATTCCAATCGTTCTATATTTTTGGTTGGCGCAATGGCAATATGTAGCTTGTAATTTCGTTTTCCAAAATGCGTATTTGTTTCAACTATCTCAAAACCACAATGTTTTGGATGTGGATTTGTAATTCGTGCCTTATAATATCCGCCAACACCATCTACCACAGCAATCTCATCTCCTGTTTGTAATCGCAATACTTTAACTGCATGTTGCGATTCTTCCTCAGAAAGAATGGTAATTGTAGCTATGGTTGGACAGTAAAATAAAGTCATTTTTAATTGCGATTTTATTTACGATTGAAAAAATACCAGTTTTATAAGTATCAAATGTAAATAGTAAGAGGGGAAAATTGTAATTTATTTATAGATTTCTCCTTTTGCAGCTAGTAAGGTATTTTTCAACAGCGAAACAATTGTCATTGGACCTACTCCACCAGGAACCGGAGTAATAAATGAACATATAGGAGCAACTTCATCGAATTTTACATCGCCACTCAGTCTGAAACCACTTTTGGTTTTATCGGATGGAACGCGTGTAGTTCCAACGTCAATAATAGCTGCACCTTCCTTCACCATATCAGCGGTCAGAAACTCCGGCATTCCGAGTGCTGCAATAATAATGTCGGCTTGCAGACATATCTCCTTAAGATTTTTAGTGCGGCTGTGACAAACTGTAACGGTTGCATCGCCTGGATAACCTTTTTGCATCATTAATGAGGCTATCGGTTTCCCAACAATATTACTACGACCTATCACTACACAGTTCTTACCGGCTGTTGGAATTTCATAGCGCTTCAGCAATTCAATTATTCCTGACGGTGTTGCAGAAACATAACAGGGCAAACCGATAGACATACGACCCACATTTACCGGATGAAAACCATCCACATCTTTACGATAGTCTATAGCTTCAATCACTTTTTGTTCTGAAATATGTTTTGGAAGTGGTAATTGAACTATGAAACCATCCAACTCATTGTCATTGTTTAATTCCTCAATTTTTGCCAGCAATTCAGTCTCCGTAACATCCTCTTCAAATGTGATTTTGGTAGATTTGAATCCAACTTGTTCACACGATTTAACCTTATGCGCAACATAGGTTTCGCTTCCACCATCATGCCCTACAATAATTACTGCTAAATGCGGGGCTCGTTTACCTGTTGCTACTATGGCTTTTACTTCCTCTGCTATTTCAGTTTTCACTTGTTCTGAAATTGCCTTTCCGTCAATAATTGTGTACATCGCTTCTGAGATTAGTGTTTTAAACAAAACATCCGATAAGCTTATCTTATCGGATGCATTAATTTTATCTTCGTTTTCCTATTTTCAGTTTACCCTGATTCATAGTTGCCATACGCATCATCTTACTTGTTTGTTCAAATTGCTTTAAAAGCCGATTGACTTCCACAATTGTTGTTCCACTTCCTTTGGCTATGCGTTGTTTTCTACTACCATTTAATAAAGTTGGGTTTGCACGCTCTCTGGGAGTCATCGAATGTATTATTGCTTCAATTCCTTTGAACGCATTATCGTCAATATCCACATCTTTCAATGCTTTACCCATGCCCGGAATCATTGCTGCAAGGTCTTTGATATTACCCATTTTTTTTATTTGAGCAATCTGAGCGAGAAAATCATCAAAGTCAAACTGATTTTTGGCAATTTTCTTTTGAATACGGCGTGCTTCCTCTTCGTCATATTGCTCCTGAGCTCGTTCCACCAACGACACAATGTCACCCATTCCGAGAATTCGGTCGGCCATACGTTCGGGATAGAACACATCCAATGCATCCATTTTCTCGCCGGTACCTACAAATTTAATCGGCTTGTTTACAACCGAACGAATTGAAAGTGCTGCACCCCCACGGGTATCACCATCGAGTTTGGTAAGAATAACTCCATCAAAATCAAGCCTGTCGTTAAATTCCTTCGCTGTATTTACCGCATCCTGACCCGTCATCGAATCTACCACAAAGAGAATTTCCTGCGGGTTAATTGCTTTTTTAATCGCAGCAATTTCAGCCATCATCATTTCGTCCACCGCCAATCGACCGGCAGTATCGATAATTACAACATCGTTGGAATGTTGTTTGGCATATTTTATGGCAGCCTCAGCAATTGCTACCGGGTTTTTACTTTCCAAATCAGAATAAACGGGTACACCAAGTTGTTCTCCAAGTACCTTTAGCTGTTCGATAGCAGCTGGACGATACACATCACAAGCAACAAGCAATGGGTATTTTCCGCGTTTAGTTTTGAGCAGATTGGCGAGTTTTCCCGAGAATGTAGTTTTACCTGAACCCTGCAAACCAGACATCAGAATAACTGTCGGATTTCCTTTGAGGTTAATATCCACACTTTCACCACCCATAAGCATAGCCAGTTCATCGTGTACAATTTTCACCATCAGTTGTTGTGGCTTAATTGCTGTCAGCACATTCTGACCAATTGCTTTTTCTTTTACAGTTTCAGTAAACGTTTTAGCTATTTTAAAGTTTACGTCGGCATCGAGCAATGCTTTCCGAACATCTTTCAATGTTTCTGCAACATTAATTTCGGTAATCCGACCTTCACCTTTCAGTATTTTAAACGACCTGTCAAGTCTTTCACTAAGTGATTCAAACATAATGTTTTATATTTTATTTATTCAATTGAGTAAAATTGAATTCGGGGTATATTTTTAAAGAGCACAAAGGTACAAAAAAACGCCAAATTTTCAAATCAGAGTTCAATTGATATTCAATTTATCCGATTTAATTTGTTCTTTGCTAAATTTTATCAAATCAGGGAAAAACAAATGAAAATTCGTTGAAATTATTGTTGAGTTTTCCTCAAGAAATTCAATAATATTTGTTGGCTCTAAAGCAGAAACCTTATATTTAGCCATTATTTCGAGAGAATTTTTTAATCCCTTTGGTGAAGAGTATTTGCCTAATCTGTTAGTACTTATAAAATGAAAAATAAATCCTTTTACTCTGTCAGGCAGGTGTTTATAATGTCGTATTGCAGCAATATAAAAATGGAAAGAAAATCGGTTAAGACTATAACCATTTGAATAATTGCTGAAATTTATTGCCAGAAAATAATCAAAATACATGTCGGTAATAATGCCCGAATAACGTCCGAAAACCGGTCTGAGTAACAATATTGTTTCTCTTACAACAGGATGATTATCAGTATATTCATCAATCATACGATGAAGAATAATGCCTTTTCTGATTTCTGCAGGATAATCTTTTAATTTACTCCCTTTTACAAAATCGCCAATAAAATTACCAACCTGAATTGAAGGATTATTATCTGATAAAAAAATATGAGCTAAATAATTCAAGTTACGGTAATTTTAAGTCCGCAAAAGTAAGAAAATAAATCTGTGACAAAACATAATCTGAGTTTTCTTGTTATTCATTTAAATAATAAACCAAACAATCATTAAATGAATGATTATTTATTTATAGTTACAGAATGCGAATAAAAGATGAAGATAAAGTAACTAAAATCTATCGGGCAGCTATAAAAGTAGTAAATAGTGATGGATTTGAAGGCAGTTCTATGGCAAAAATTGCAGCTGAGGCAAATGTATCGCCAGCCACTATATATCTCTATTTTGAAAACAAAGAAGATATGATAAAAAAACTCTACATTCATTTAAAATCAAGATTGAGCAGTTCGTATTATAGCGAAGAAATAGAACTAACACCTTCAAAAGGTACTTTCAGAAGTTTATGGCTCAATCATTATCAGTTTATTGTTGATAATAAAGATGAATTCAGTTTTCTTGAAAATTTCAGCAATTGCCCTTTAATCAACAAAATAGAAGAAATAAATAAACTTGACTTTTGTTCAGCTATAGATGCACTTTTCGATAAATCAAGATCTATCGGAATTCTTCATAATTTAAAAAACGATTTGCTATTTAGCATGTTATTTTCACCCATTAATCATTTGGTAAAAAAAATAAATATCAGCAACAAACAAATAGAAACCAGTGAACTAATCGACATATTTGAAGCTTCATGGAGAGCTATTGCAAAATAAAAAATAAACACTTAAACTTATAATGAACAATCATTCATTTTAAATGTTATTATTATATTAATATATAAAAAAATAGAATATGGATTTAATAGAAAAACTAAACTGGCGATATGCCACGAAAAGAATGAATGGAACTAAAGTTCCTCAGAATAAAGTTGATAATATACTTGAAGCTATTCGATTGACACCAACTTCATTTGGACTGCAACCGTTCAAAGTAATTGTAATTGACAATCAGGAGCTTAAAGAGAAAATTTTCAATAATGCATGTCAACAACCTCAAATTAAAGAAGCATCACATGTTTTGGTTTTTGCGGCAAATAAAAAGGTAACTGAAAAACAGGTTGATGAATACATGGAGCTGATTGCGACAGCAAGAGGTATTTCATTAAATGATTTAAGTGGTTTCAGATCAATGCTTAATGGCGTAATAGCTGGATCAGCAGAACAAAATTTTGTTTGGACAGCCCGACAAGCATATATTGCGTTTGGAGTGGGAATTGCAGCAGCGGCTGTAGAAGAAGTAGATGCAACTCCGATGGAAGGTTTCAGTGCAGATGCATTAAATAAAATACTTGGACTTGAAGAACAAAATCTTAGTGCGGTAACAATTCTTACCTTAGGTTATAGAGATGAATCTAACGATTCTCTTGCTAAAGCATCAAAAGTTAGAAAAAACAAAGAAAACCTTTTCGATTTTAAATAAAAAATCGTCTATGTTAACAGACAATTCAATTTAAACCAAACCGGTCAGAATCTAATTGATTTATGACCGTTTTTTTTTATTTGTAGTTAAATATTATTATTTTCACATTTTAATTTTCAAATCTTCTCAGATATTAATTAATTTATCTATTTTTGCAAACGAAATAACGAAGAATTCAACATTTGTATTTTTAACGCAATTATTGAAAATCTTAAAATCAACACGTATTTAACAAAGAAACCAGTATTAAACAAAAATATTTTATCTGTTATTGAATAATTAACATTATTTAATTGCTTCGCAAAAAAAATATTTATATACTTGATTTATAGGATTTTAATCTATAACTTAACTGTGTTTTCACTAGTATAATACATGAATAAAGTAAAATTTTAAACTTTTTTAAAATTCTTTTTAAATTAAATATTTGTTTTTTGAACTTTTTTACTGTACTTTTGTTAATTGTATGAAACAGTAATACAAAATTATTCAAAGAATTATTTTGAAAAGTTTGTATTTTATATTATGATAATAAAAAAAGCTATGTTCACTATATCTATTAATTCTTAAAAACGTAAAAAAAAATGGAAAACGAAAGCAAAGTACTCGACAAATTATTGAAAGTACCTACCTATGCAGTTGGTAATTTCACAGTTGATGTGCAAAAAAGACTTCTAAACATCAAAGGAGATTCAAAAAAACTAACTAACAAAGAACTTCATTTGTTAATTGTTTTGTCTGCAAATCCTAATGTATTATTGGAACGTAAGTTCTTGTTAGAAGCAATTTGGGAAGAAAACAATTACTTTAACGGAAGAAGCATGGATGTTTATCTTTGCAAATTGCGTAAATTACTTGCAGCTGACCAAAGATTGAATATCGTTAACATTCATGGTAAAGGTTATAAATTAATTGCTCCTAGTAATTGATTTTTGAATTTATTCTGAATTACAATTTGTTAAAAGAGATATGAGTTTTCATATCTCTTTTTTAATATAATTTTCCATCAAAATTAGAAAAAACTCATAATGAGCTTGACATACATTTAAATATCTGTAATTAATTCGTTTTCAAATTTTGATAATCAAATAAGATTCTGTACTTTTGCAACGTAATTAATGTGGAGAGATTTGGACTGCTTGCAACCACAGAAAAAAATGCTAAATCGCAACACTTTCTGCCCCTTTCAAAGTCCTACGAACTTTCCCCGTTTAATTTACAGGAGATTTTTAAACAATTCATTCATCTTTACTGTTTCAGTTTTCAGTTTGCTAACAGTGCAATCGTAAATTGTAAATCGTAAAATCGTAAATTAAAACAATGGGATATTTATTTTCATCCGAATCGGTTTCAGAAGGTCATCCTGACAAAGTAGCCGATCAAATTTCAGATGCCATTCTTGATAACTTTCTGGCATTAGACAGCACTTCAAAAGTGGCCTGCGAAACACTTGTAACCACCGGTCAGGTTGTGTTGGCCGGCGAAGTAAAATCAAACGCTTATATCGATGTTCAGTCGGTTGCACGTCGTGTGATAAACCGCATTGGTTACACCAAAAGCGAGTATATGTTTGATGGAAATGCATGCGGTATTTTTTCAGCTTTGCATGAACAATCAGGCGATATTAACCGTGGTGTGGAACGCGAAGATCCAATGAATCAAGGTGCTGGTGATCAGGGAATGATGTTTGGTTATGCAACCAACGAGACAAAAAACCTGATGCCTGTTGCTCTTGATCTTTCACATGCATTGGTGGAAGAACTTGCAGCAATTCGCCGAGAAGGCAAATTAATGACTTACCTCCGCCCCGACTCAAAATCTCAGGTTACCATCGAATATGATGACAATAACCAACCGGTAAAAGTTCACACAATTGTTGTATCGACCCAACACGATGACTTTTCAAAACCTACTGCTACAAAATCACAGCAACAAGCTGACGAAGAAATGCTGGCAATAATTAAAAAGGACGTTGAAAACATTCTTATCCCACGTGTAAAAGCATTAGATATACAGTTTGCTCAATTAATCAAAGATGATTTTATTCTTCACGTAAATCCTACCGGAAAGTTTGTTATAGGTGGTCCTCATGGCGATACTGGTTTAACCGGTCGTAAAATCATTGTAGATACTTACGGTGGTAAGGGAGCTCACGGTGGTGGTGCATTCTCTGGCAAAGATCCTTCGAAAGTAGACCGGTCTGCAGCTTATGCAGCTCGTCACATTGCCAAAAACATTGTAGCAGCCGGTTTAGCAAACGAAGTTTTAGTACAGGTGGCATACGCTATTGGAGTTGCAAAACCAATGAACCTATATGTAAATACCTACGGAACTGCACAAATACAACTAAGCGATGGCGAAATTGCCGTAAAAATAGAAAAGTTATTTGATATGCGTCCGAAAGCAATTGAAGAACGTCTGAAATTACGCAATCCGATTTATGAAGAATCAGCTTCTTACGGTCATGTAGGTCGTACTCCTGTTGTGGTTACCAAGAAATTCAAAGATGGTAACGGGAATGAAATAAGCCGTACAGTGGAACTTTTTACCTGGGAAAAAACAGATAAAGTAGACGAAATCAAAACTGCTTTTGGAATCTGAATGGATTTTAAGATTTTTGAATAAAGAAACAAGATATTAGATAATTGACTCCTGTATTACATATTGTAAAACAGGAGTCTTTTTTTTATATTACAAATAAATTATTTTTAATTACAAAAAAATCAACATCTTCATCAAATAGAATTTCCATTTTTTGCTGTATATTTGTATTTTACAAAAAAACGTTTGAATTATGGGAAAGAATAAAAGAAATATGATGGAGACTCTCAATGGAATTATTCTGTTATGGTGGAGTAAATTCATTAAGTTTCTACTTGTGGCATGGAATTTTATCACGGTTTGGTGGACAAGGTTTATCGAATGGCGCAAAGTTCGCATAATTCGCTACAAAGGACTAGTGTGGTATCGAAAAATAGCCAACCTTATTATTACTTTCATAGTTTTATTTTTATTTTTCCTTTTTATAGTCGACATCAATCTGTTTTGGTTATTTGGTAAATCGCCCGGATTACGAAGTATCAGTAATCCCAACCAATCTGTTGCATCGCTTATTTATACTTCGGATGGAAAAGTGTTAGGAAAGTATTTTCGTGAAAACCGTACACCCGTTGTTTATGATGAAATTTCACCAAAACTTATTAAAACCCTCATTGCCACTGAAGACGAGCGTTTCTACAAACATTTTGGAATCGATTTTGAAGGTGTAATTGCTGCTATGAAAGACATGACTCAAGGCCGGAGTCGAGGTGCAAGTACCATTACGCAGCAATTAGTAAAAAACATGTACAAAACCAGAAATCAATATTCTACCGGACTTTTTGGTTATATCCCCGGTGTAAAACTGATTATAAGCAAAACGAAGGAATGGACCACCGCTGTGAAAATTGAAATTTTCTATAGTAAAAAAGATATTCTCACCATGTACCTCAACACCGTGGATTTCGGAAGTAATGCATTCGGAATTCATACTGCTGCGAAAACATTTTTTAATACCACCCCCACGAAGCTGAACTATGAACAGTCTGCCACCTTGGTTGGTTTATTGAAAGCTACTTCTTCATACAGTCCGATTACTCATCCGAAACGTTCTATGGAACGTCGAAATGTGGTGTTAGAAAATTTATCAACTCATAAGATAATTTCCCATCGCGAATGTGATTCGTTGAAACTTATTCCAATTCGATTGAATTACAGCATTGAGCAAAGTTATGACGGCTCGGCACTACATTTTCGGGCATATTTAGAAAAATATCTACAAGACTGGCAAGATGAAAACGGTTATGATATTTTCTCTGATGGACTAAAAATATATACCACTATTGATTCGCGAATGCAGAAATATGCCGAAGAAGCAGTAAACCGTCAAATGCGCATTGTTCAGAGAAAATTCTGGGATCATTGGCGAGACCAAAATCCATGGCAAGACGAAAATCATAAAGACATCGTGAATTTTGTGGAAGATATTGCCAGGAAAACTAAAGCGTTTACTTTGCTTTCAGCACGTTATAAAAATCATCCCGATTCTGTTACTTATTTCTTAAATCTTCCCCATCTCACTAAGGTATTTGACTATGATGTGGGTGAAAAACAGGTAGTAATGAGCGTAATGGACTCCATACGATACATGAATCACTTTATGCATAGTAGTTTTGTGGCAATGGAATCCGAAACAGGTAACGTAAAAGCATGGATTGGAGATATTGATTTTAAGTTTTGGCAATACGATAAGGTTGCTCAGTCAAAACGCCAACCTGGTTCTACATTTAAATTGTTTGTGTACACAGCTGCCATGATGCACGGTATGTCTCCTTGCGATATGATGACAGATAAGTATGTAACCTGGAAATATGACGAAAAGGGAATTCAAAAATCATGGACACCACACAATGCTAATGGTTATTGCCTGAATTATCCTGTCACATTAAAAAATGCATTTGCTCAATCAATCAACACCATAGCTGTACAAATAGCACAACAGGTTGGAATTCCAGAAATTATTAAATATGCCTATTTACTTGGAATCAAAACAAAGCTGGAAAATCAGCCTTCTACTTGTCTTGGCTCGTCAGATGTTTCATTATTGGAACTTGTCAATTCATTTGGTACTGTTATAAATGAAGGTAATTACCACGATCCAGTATTAATTACCAGAATTGAAGATAAAGATGGAAACGTAATTTTTGAGCCTAAAACTGAGCAACACAGAGTTATTCCTTATGAAGTATCCTGGCTGATGACTGAAATGCTTAAAGCTGGAATGACTGAACCCGGAGGAACTACACAGGCACTCTGGAGCTGGGATTTATTCCATTACAATACAGATTTTGGTGGAAAAACCGGAACATCGTCCAATCATTCAGATGCTTGGTTTGTTGGAGTTTCACCAAAATTGATTGGTGGGGCTTGGGTTGGTGGTGAGCACCGCAGCGTGCATTTCCGTACCGGAGAACTTGGGCAAGGAAGCCGCACGGCATTGCCTATTTTTGGTATGTTTATGGAAAAAGTGCTTAAAGACGAAAGCCTGAAACAATATCGTGCGAAATTTCCAACGAAACCAAAAGAACCTATCACTCGCAGTTATGGATGTCATACTGTGTTGCCGCCCGATTCAATTTCTTCGGATACTTCAGTGGTGGAAGGGGCTGATATACCTGTAGAGGTACCTGTTACAACTGAACCAACCACAACTGAATAAACGGAATTAATTTTATATTTTAAAGGGACAAGTCATACGATTTGTCCCTTTTTTTTGACTAAAAACAAGTCATTATACCAAATGTATTTATAAAATAGTCCAATTAGTGTAATTGGATTTTTTTTA
>JBAXMR010000070.1:0-25324 GCA_037134195.1 Paludibacter sp.
CCTGTTTTCAGCGTTGCAACACCCTGAAAATTTGAGTATATTGTGTTTTTAAAATACTTATAATCAACAAGATAGTTTTTGTGTATATAATAAATCTTGATTTAGAATTTTCATCAGTAAAAATTGACTCTTTAGGTTCTCATATTTGAAACTATAATGTTGTTTTTTATTGTTTGTGTAATTCTCAGGTATTTTCAACGAATAAAATATCATTAAAATAAACTCGAAAACTAGGTTGCAACACCTAAATTTTGATTATTATCAATCAAACAAACTGACAATCAAGTATATACAAAAATAAAAAATATCTTTGCGGAAAACAGAGGAATAATCTGAGTAAAAGATTTCCCGAAAGGTGCTTTCAGATAATTTAACCGAAATTTATCAGAAATATAATTCGATGTCAGTAAACCTTTTTCAGTATAGGTTTTTCGCCCACCAAAAAGCACACTTGCAAGTGTATATTCATATTTTCTCAATGAATCTTCTGAAACCCGATTCATAAGAATGAAACAGGTCTTATCCTGACTAAAACTAACAAATTAAATAACAGACCGAAAAAGCAAAGAAATTTTTTACCCATAAAGATAAATTCAATTTAAGACTCTATATGTTTGTCATGTTCGCGATTGAATATCCTGAGCATTGTTTCTTTCAATTTGTTTGGGTCTATGGGTTTGGTCAGAAAATCATCCATACCTGCTTTCAGACATTGTTCCCTTTCCTCTGTTAATGCGCCAGCAGTCAGTGCAATAATAGGAGTATGATGACCTTCTGTTTCCTGTTCACGAATACGGATGGTAGCTTCAACTCCTCCCATTTCAGGCATTTGAATATCCATTAAAATGAGTTCGGGTTGCTCAATTACCCACAACATCAAAGCTTCTTTACCATTTTTAGCCTCAATTATTTTTACACTTGCAAACATTTTGGCTATTATTGCTTTAATTAATAACATATTAAATACATTATCCTCGGCAATAAGAATTGAAACATGATCATCAAATTGTGTTACAACCGGTATATTTTGAGAGCTTTTTACATTTAGATTTTGATTTTCATCGGGTTGACTTATACTACAAAGATAACTGTATAATTCATCCGATTTAACGGGTTTAGTTAGTCTGTATTTCACATCAATCTCATCACATTTTTGGTATAAATCCGCATTATCCGACGAAGAGAGTAACAGGATAACTGACTGTTGTATATTGGGTTCTGCATTTTTTCGTATCCTTTGAATTGTTTCAAGTCCATCAAGTTCCGGCATGTGATAATCGCAAATAATCACATCAAAGGATTCAGATGAAGTAATAATTTCCAATGCTTGCTGTCCATTTTCGCAACTTTGTGACTCAATGCCCCAATTTGCTAACATTTGAACCAAAATATGGCAATTAAACTTATTATCGTCGATAACCAAACAACGTTTAATCGATTTCATAACAGAAGTATCCGGTTTTTCACCGTGCTCTGTCTTGGCTATTAGTTCAAAGGAAAATACACTGCCCTTGCCTACTTCACTACTCATTTTTATTGCACTATCCATCTTTGCGGCAATCTTTTCTGAAATTATTAATCCCAAACCTGTTCCACCAAATTTCCGGGTAGTAGAACTGTCAGCCTGACTAAATGCTTTGAATAGTTTTATTTGGTCTTCGGGTTTTATTCCAATCCCGGTATCGCGAACAGAGAAATGAATCTTTCCTTCATTTTCTCGTATCTTCTCATATTTTACTTCAAGTTCAACTTCTCCATTTTCAGTAAATTTCACAGCATTGCCCAACAGGTTGGATAGAATCTGTTTGACACGCACCGGATCGACTTCAGCAAAACGGGGTAATTCTGGATCTACTGCCAACAGAATTTCAAGTTGTTTCTCTGTGGCTGCAAGCTTCACTATATCAATACTTTGATTGAGAAGTTCAATTAAATCAGTTTTCTTTATTTCCAATTCCATCATTCCGGCCTCAATTTTCGAGAAATCAAGAATATCGTTGATAATTCCAAGCAAGGTTAGACCTGATGTATTTGCATTTTTAGCGTATTGTTCCTGAAGTGGATTTAGTGCAGTGTTTTTTAATAAATCAGTAAATCCAATAACACCATTGAGCGGCGTACGAATTTCATGACTCATGTTGGCCAGAAATTCCGATTTTGCTTTGCTGGCAGCATTGGCAGCATCCAGTGCTTTAATAAGTTCTTGTTCAGCTTTTTTCTTTTCCGAAACATCTTTCCATGTTACAAAAATTACAGTTTGATCATTCAAAATCATACTGCTCATTGACATAATGGCCCAAAATTCAGTACCATCTTTTCGTCTGAGAATCCATTCGAAGCTATGTTTTCCATTAGATAATGCTTTATCTCTTTTCTCAGTGGCAATATCCTTTGATAAGCTCCCATCTGATTGAATTTCAGGAAAAAAGCTATAAGGTGATGCGCCAATTATTTCTTCTCTTGAAGCACCTAACGATAATGCTGTGGTATCGTTACAATCTGCAATAAAACCATTGTTCAGAATTAAATAAGGTTCAGGAGATTCATTGAACATGACATGATATTTTTTTTCACTCTCCCGAAGTAATTTTCCGCGTTGAGAAGAAATCAAAAAAGAGATGAATGCAAAAGTCAAAACAATTACAAGACCTACTGGGAGTGCTGTTCGTGAAAAAATTTTCCAATACCAGTTGTTGGCATTAAAATCGATGGCAAAAATTGCAATAACTTTTCCTGTTTCAGGGTCAATTACCGGAGCACAACCACTAGTATAATCGCCCCAACTATCGGCAGAAGGACCTTCCACAACAGGAATACCAGTTTTCAATACATTCAGAAACTCCTTGGGTGCTTCGTTGTATAAACTTCCGGGAGGTGAACAATCTTTAGAACCATCAGGGCGGTCATCGACATAAAAAAAGACCTTACCTTTCGGATTCATTCCCATAAGATAAATAAAATGAAAATCACTGTCGGATTTCATCATGCTTGCAAATTGATGCTTAAGTTGTAAATAAGCGGGTGATTTCAAATCGGCTAAAGTCCCTTTAAGCAATTTAATTTGTTCTAAATCTACCGAATTCGCACCAAAAACCGCTTGACTGAGTAGCTCATTACGCATATCCTGTTCTGTATGCCTGGCAACATACCATGATAAAAAAAACATTATCGGAATAACGATAACAAGTCGTAAACTATGTTTGACACTCACCTTCATATAGAATCTGATTTATAGTTCGTAAAAATAAATATTTATTTCGATATTTTATTTATTTGCCAAATCCCAAACCAGAGCCAACACAAACTGAATCCGTTTTTTGAGTTCAGGATAGCATATTTTATCTGGCGTATCGGTGGTTTGATGGTAATCATCATGAAAACCGCTAAAAAACCAAATGGAAGGTATTCCCTTTTTCATAAACGGATAATGGTCGGAACGGGTTATCAAACTATACGGAGCAATACTTTCTGCTTCATTTTCATACCGCTCATCAAGGATTAATTGCGTGTATTTTTCATTCAGATTATTCAGATATGAATCATTAAGCACTTGATTTGTAGTGTCTTTATAAATACAATAAATGTAATTATTCAGATTTTTCGAAACCAAATGAATACTGTCAATCCGCCCTATCATATCAAAGTTGACATTGCAAAACACATCTTTAATCGGCAGAATCGGGTTATTTACATAATAATCTGATCCCAACAACCGTTTTTCTTCCGCATCTGTCGACAAAAAGACGATAGTTCTTTTAGCACGAATTCCTTGTTTCGAAGCAGCACTTAAAATCCGGCTAACCTCTATCAAAGCTGAAATTCCGCTCCCATTATCATCCGCACCGTAAAGAATTTCATTATCTACAATTCCCATGTGGTCGTAATGGGCTGTAATAATCAAATGTCCTTGTTTTTGATTTTTTCCGGGCAAAATTCCAATAATGTTTTGTGCCAAAAAATTGGAATTGATTTCTTGTGTTCCAATTGCTGTCTGATTTTTAACATCTGTCAAAAATTTCTGCGAATAGGATTTTCCATTCTCAAATGCCCCCTTTAATCCATTGTTTTTAAAGCAATTAGAAATATAATTTGAAGACAACAAGCCAGTGCTGGTATTCGTTAATCGACCACTAAACTCACCACTTGCAAGTTTATATTCATATTTTCTGAGTGAATCCAGTGAAACTTTTTCAATAAGTTTTAAGTATTGCTTGTTTTGACCATAACAAACCGAAGAAATGAAAACCAAAAAAATTGATATATATTTTGACATAAAAGTTTATTCTATTCTTTAATTTTTTTTGTGATTGTATTTCGAATTCCCTTTATTTTTTTTCCAATTCCAAATCAACCCTTCCAAGGTACAATCCACTTTTACCCATTTGAGCTATCACAATGGGCTTTCCTGCTGCATTTTTTTCGGCAGTATTGGTAATCAGACTATGAGAATGACCACCAATAATCACGTCTATATAACGGGTTTTATGGGCAATTTCAAAGTCGTTTACCTCTGCTTTGGTGGTATCAGCTCCCAAATGAGACAAACATATTATTACATCACACTTTTCTTTCTTTTTCAGCAATTCGGAAATCTCATTGGCTTTCTGCACCGGATCATCATATACCATGCCTTTGTAGTTTTTTTCAAAAATAAGGCTTTTTGGGTTTACATTCAATGCCATTATACCTATTCGTAAACCATTCTTAATCAAAACTGTATAAGGTTTTATCATACCGTTAAGCGGTGTTTTTTCCAAACGATAATTGGAACTAATCATTGGGTGAGTTACATTTTTCAAAATAACCGCTAAGGTATCCATTCCGTTATCAAATTCATGGTTTCCAAGTGTTCCAACATCGTATTTCATTTGGTTCATTGCATCGACCTCTACCCTACCATTGAAGAAATTAAAATAGGGTGTTCCCTGCGAAAAATCGCCGGCATCTACCAGCAATACATTCTTTTCTTGTTCACGAGTCTGATTAATCACTCCCATTCGGCGGGCATATCCGCCCATATCAGCAGTTTTAAGTGACGATTTCTCTGTAGGTTCTACCTGACTATGTGTATCGTTGGTATGCAGTATTACCAATTTTATTTTTTGCTGAGCAAAAACGGCAACCGTTGAAATTATTAGCAGAAAAATCGCAATATCAATATGTTTTGTTTTCATTTTCATTTTCCAATTGTAAATCAATGCCGTTTAGTTAAGCATTAAAAATAAATAAAGGGGAAATCAGGTAGTATATTCTCTCTACTAAGGGTTAAGAATCAATATAAATCAGGGATTTAAGCCCTTAGTAGATAAAATTAAACAAGCAAAAACACCCTTATTCCCTTATTTGTATCTTGCTTAAATTTGAAATCCCTTATCTAAACGACATTGAATTGTAAATCGTAAATTTAAAATCGTCAATCAACCTTAATTCGGTCATCAAGTTTTGCCTGAATTTTATTTCCTTTTGCAGTTTCAGCTTTTATGTGGTTCAACAAAATATCCCGGAGTTTAATTCCCGTATTTTGTCTTTTTACGGATTGAGCCAGTTGGTACATCTTATCGTTTCCGCCTGCCAGATAATCGCTGGTTGATATGCAGTAAACTTTTTCAGGGTCAATAGCGCTTCCATTTACAATTACATTCACGGCCTTTTCATTGCTAATTTCCATACGAATGCCCGAAATACCTTCGCCACCCACTGATGCAAAATACTGAATCAATTCGTTTAGTTTATCTCCTTTCAACCAAAGTATTACGAGTTCATTTTCGAAAGGCATCAATTCAAAAATCTTTCCTACTGTTATGTTTCCGGCTGGAATTTCGGTACGCAATCCTCCCAAATTTACAATCGAAACATCAACCGACTGACCGAGGAAATCTGTTCCGGCCTGACGATACACATCGGCACTAAAATTTGACAATAAACTTTCAGGTGCATGGCCTTTCATTGTTTCGGAAGCTTCGCCAATTATCACATTCATTTTTACACCGAGCTGTTGCTTTAGCGGCTGTAAATGTTCCGTGTAACTTTTATCGGCAAATGCTTCGGTTTTGCTGTCAATAGGAATTTTTACAGAAGTGGCGTGTGTTATTGTCCATATTTTTGGTGCACAGGCAGCTACCGATATAGCTATGAGGGAAATAGAGAGCAACTTATTAATTTTCATTGGACACTTCGTTTGAGATAATTTGCGAAAATAGCAAAAACCCTTTACATTTCAACGACTTTCGGGCTCAAAAGTTTTATTCTTGTTCATAAAACTAAAATGTAGTATCTTTGCAAACCGAACCCAGCAGCAAGAAATCAACAGCAAGCAGCAAGCGGTAAACAGTACGTGAACCCAAAACACGAAAAAAAATTAAAATAATTTACAGATGGATTTTATAGAAGAATTGCAATGGCGCGGAATGATTCACACCCAAATGCCAGGCACTGATGAACAACTAAAAAAAGAGATGACAGCTGCTTACGTGGGAATCGATCCTACAGCCGATTCACTTCATATCGGCCATTTGGTAAGCGTGATGATGCTGAAACATTTTCAACGTGCCGGTCACAAACCGATTGCATTAGTAGGTGGTGCAACGGGTATGATTGGCGATCCATCGGGTAAGTCGGCAGAACGTAATTTGCTCGACGAGACAGCTCTTCGCCATAATCAGGAATGTATCAAAAATCAACTAAAAAAATTTCTCGATTTCGACAGTAATGCACCCAATGCCGCCGAATTGGTGAACAATTACGACTGGATGAAAGACTATTCGTTTCTGAATTTTATCCGCGATATTGGTAAACATATTACTGTGAACTACATGATGGCCAAAGATTCCGTAAAAAAACGGCTTGCAAACGATTCGAATGTGGGCATGTCATTTACCGAATTTTCATACCAGTTGCTTCAGGGTTACGACTTTTTGCATTTGTACCAAACAAAAAACTGCAAATTGCAAATGGGCGGTTCCGATCAATGGGGAAATATTACCACTGGAACAGAACTTATTCGGCGTAAAACAGGTGGTGAAGCGTTTGCAATGGTTTGTCCACTCATTACAAAAGCAGATGGCGGCAAATTCGGTAAAACAGAAAGTGGAAACGTGTGGCTCGACCGCCGATATACTTCACCCTATAAATTCTTCCAGTTCTGGCTTAACGTGAGTGATGCCGATGCCGAAAAATACATCAAGATTTTTACGGCCATCAACAAAAATGAAATTGAAAATCTGGTAGCTGAACATGCACAGGCACCACATTTGCGAATTCTTCAAAAACGATTGGCACAGGAAGTTACCGTCATGGTACATTCCGAAGAAGATTATCAGGCAGCTGTTGAAGCTTCGAATATCCTGTTTGGTAATGCTACTTCCGAAGCACTTAAAAAACTTGATGAGGAAACCTTGCTGGCCGTTTTCGAAGGAGTTCCTCAGTTCCATATTCCAAAATCTGTAATAGTTTCAGGAGCGAAAGCCATTGATTTGCTAACAGAAACAGCAGCCGTTTTCCCATCGAAAGGCGAAATGCGTAAACTGATACAATCCGGCGGAGTGAGCATTAATAAAGAAAAACTTGAAAATCAGGATGAAGTGCTTGGTGAGGATAAACTATTGAATGGCAAATATTTGTTGGCACAGAAAGGCAAAAAAAATTACTTCCTATTGATAGCCGAATAAGTCTCATTGGTAGTTTTTTGAATAATTTCTCCAAACAGTTTTGAGTAAAAGAAAAAAATCGTATCTTTGCACCGCTTTAGAAATAAAGCCCAAAGATTGTCTCATGGTGTAATGGTAGCACTGCAGTTTTTGGTTCTGCCTGACCAAGTTCGAGTCTTGGTGAGACAACATACAAACCAAAGTAAAACCCTGATAATCAGTAATGTTTATCGGGGTTTTTGTTTTATGGTAAGAATTTTGGGTAAAAATTGATTTTTTTGTTGGTTAGCAGGGCAACACTATTTGGCATTAGTTCTCATGTCAAGTTTATATATCCTGAATATATAGCTCGAACTTCAAGAAGAAATTCCACTGTTAAGTGTTCGGAATGCCAGATTGCTAGTTATTGCAATAACTCTTTCACAAAAAGAAGTTGATTTATGCATGGCACATATCCGAAATAGACTTCGGAAAAGGCAAGCGGATATTGATAGACAATATATCAATCATTAACTTCGTAAAGAAAAATCAAGAAAAGAGTTTGAAGTTGCTTTATGCAAAAATTGAATACTACTGTAAGCAGTGGATTTTATCGGGGAAAAAATACCTTATTCCAATGAGATTTTATAATTTGTCCGTTTCAAATTATCCCAGCAATCTTACACAAAAAATTATTTTTTTTCATACTTTTGCCCCTATAGCATAACAAAACACCCATAATTACTGTTTATTTACAAAAACCAAGTATGGAAACACGCGGAGAAAAAAACTTTATAAAAATGCCCTTGTTTGCAGCCCGAAGGTACGACAGGCTTACCAACAATACAGGTGTAAACAGCTCATTCAGTAAAATGGCAGGATATGTTGCGGCACGCTTCACGGAAGGCAGGTTGCTGGATGTGGGAACAGGCCCGGGGCGATTATTGCTGGAATTGCAGGAACAGGTTCCGGGTATGGAATTGCACGGATTGGATATTTCGGCTTCGATGCTGAAAATTGCCCGTGATAGATTAGGAGAAGTGGTTGAATTGAAACTGGGAAACATTTGCGCAAGCGGTTACCCCGATGATTATTTTGATTGTGTGTTGTGTTCGGGCAGTTTTTATAACTGGGATATGCCTGTTGATGGACTAAATGAAATTTACCGGATTTTGAAACCCGGTCAGAAAGCCTATCTGTTTGAAACTACCCGCGATTATGACCCCGAAATGCTGAACATTAATCTACAGAATAACTTAAAGGGATACGGTCAGTTCCGCAGGTTACTTTCTATCATGTTCCTGAAAAAACAACTGAAAATGACTTATTCCACAGCAGAGTATAATCAACTGTTTTTGCAATCGAAGTTCAGGGATAGTTACAGTATTGTGCGTGATGTGTTGGGAAGTTTACCTATTTATGTACAAATAGAGTTAGTGAAATAACTGCTCTGACTCCTGAAGGGGAATAAGAAAAAAATCAGATTAACAACATCCTTCCTCTCTTAATGAGGCTTGGTGCAAATCATTTTTTTTATGGAAGAATTAGTAAGCAACAATTATGTGCGGATTATTTTCAGCACACTGGTTATTTATTTGTTTATCGTGGTGGCTATCCGCTTGTTTGGTAAAAAGGAGCTGGCACAGCTATCGGTGGTAGATATGGTTTTTATTTTGCTGATAAGCAATGCAGTACAGAACGCGATGGTAGGACCCGATTCCACACTTTCGGGCGGACTGGTAGCTGCTTCCACACTTTTTCTTATGAATTACATTTTCAAATACCTACAGTACAAATTCCCTAAATTTGGCAAAGTGGTGGAAGGTGATGCTATGATGCTGATTTACAAAGGCAGAATTTTGGAAACACATCTCAAGAAAGCGCAAATAACCCACGATGAGCTTTTGGAAGCTATACGTGAGCATGGAGTGCCCACAGTGAAAGAAGTGGATCTGGCTATTTTGGAAGTGGATGGGAATATCAGCGTGTTGTCCAACGAATACCAAAAGAAAACGGTGAGGCGGCGTAAGGGACATAAGATGATAAGCAAACAGGAGAATTAGTCTGTAGTCGGCAGTTCGTAGTAAGCAGTAAAAAAAAGTTTATAGTTTATAGTTTATAGTTGGTAAAAATATAATAACCAATCAACTAACCAGCCAATCAACCAACATGCAGATAAAACCTTGTACAGAAAAGCAATTGCCCGAAATTCTTGCTATTTTCAATGATGCCATTCTGAATTCAACGGCTTTGTACGATTATAAAATCCGTACAATGGAAACTATGGTTGCCTGGTACGACGATAAACTTACGCATAACTATCCGGTTATAGGAGCTTTCGACGATGCAGGTGTTTTACTCGGTTTTGCTACTTATGGTATGTTTAGGGTGCGACCGGCTTATAAATACACGGTTGAACATTCGGTATATGTTCGTGCAGATAAGCGTGGTATGGGAACTGGAAAAATCCTGCTTCGTGAAATAATACAAAAAGCCTTAGAACAGGACTTTCATGTGATGGTAGGAGTAATTGATGCATCCAACGATGTAAGCATTGAACTGCATGAAAAAGAAGGTTTTGTTCTGACCGGTATTATGAAAGAAGTGGGTTATAAGTTTGGAAAATGGCTCGATGCTGCCTTTTATCAGCTAATATTAAAAACGCCAATAAATCCTACAGAAGAATAAAATGGAAAAACGAATACTGAAATGGGGAATTCTGGGAACAGGACGAATAGCCGGAGTGATGGCTACAGCATTGAAGGTAGTTGAAAACTCTGAACTTTATGCAGTTGGGTCTCGCTCTGAAGAGAAAGCTCATGAATTTGCAACTCAATACAAAATCCCCAAAGCTTATGGCAGTTACGAGGCATTGGTTTCCGACCCTGATGTTGATATTATTTACATTGCCACACCCCATAACCTGCATCTTGAAAATGCGTTACTGGCTATGAATAAGGGTAAGCATGTGCTTTGCGAAAAGCCATTGGCGGTCAATGAAAAAGAAGTTCGTCAACTGATTGAAAAGGCTGCCGAGAAAAAGGTGTTTCTAATGGAAGCTTTGTGGAGTAGGTTTTTGCCCCGTATTATAAAGGTAAAAGAATTGGTTGATTCGGGTGAACTTGGTGATATTCGAATGCTGACTGCCGCTTTTTGCTTTAAATCCTCACACCGTCCCGAACAGCGACATTTTAATATCGACCTGTGTGGCGGAACAATTCTCGATATTGGGATTTACAATATCTTTCTGTCTTATTTAATTCTAGGTAAACCTCAAGAAATAAGTTCAATGGCTGTTTTGAATAATCAGGGTGCCGATACTACCAGCAGTTACACCTTCATGTATCCTAATGAAGTGCTTGCTATCATGCATTCTTCGTTTTTGGTGGATGCTCCCGTTGCGGCTGAAATTCATGGCACAAAAGCTACGCTGATGTTGGATGATCGCTGGTTTAATGTGGGTTCGGTTCGGGTCAAATATCCTGAAGAGGCGAAAGAAGATGTTTATAAATTTGATGTGAAAGCTAACGGGTATGAGTACGAGGCACAGGAAGCAGTAAACTGTATTTTAGCAGGAAAAATCCAAGGCGATTTGTGGAGTTGGAACAACAGCTTGGAGTTGGTACGTATTATGGACTCTATTCGGTCAGCCTGTGGAATTATTTATCCAAAGCATGATTATTGACGATGTTCATAAACTTTTTGGCATGGAATATCGTTAATAGTACAGTGATTGAAATTTAATAAAAAGAGAGGTAAATCAAATAAATGAAACGTACTGTATTAATAACCGGGGCTTCCAACGGTCTGGGTGTTGAATTTGCAAAAATCCATGCTGCAAAAGGTGATAACCTTGTATTGGTTGCACGAGGAAAGGATAAAATGAATTTATTGAAAGCTGAGATTGAAAAACGTTATCCCGTTTCGGTATATGTTATAGGTAGGGATTTATCTGATCAGGGTGCACCGAAAACTATTTATAACGAACTGAAAACTAAAAAAATTCAGGTTGATTACCTGATAAATAATGCCGGTTTCGGTGACTTCGGATTGTTTGAAAAAAGTAACTGGGAAAATCAATTGCAGATGATTAATCTGAATGTAACGGCTGTTGCTTATTTTACCCGTTTGTTTTTGCCCGATATGATTAAAAATAAATTTGGCAAAATTTTGAATATCGCTTCTACTGCATCTTTTCAACCCGGACCTACCATGTCGGTGTATTTTGCCTCCAAGGCATTTGTGCTGAGTTTCTCCGAAGCCATTGCCAACGAGGTGAAAGGAACTGGTGTAACTGTTACAGCTTTGTGTCCGGGTGCTACTGCAACAGGTTTTAAAACTGCTGCTTCACTCGATAACAGTAATTTATTTAAAGGTTGGATAGCAAGTTCAAAAAGTGTTGCGGAATACGGTTACAGAGCAATGATGCGTGGAAGAACCGTAGTAGTTCATGGATTAATGAATAAAATCATGGCATTTTCGGTACGTTTTGCACCCCGAAATATAGTAACTGCCATTGCACGTATGAAACTGAAAGCGAAGTAAATAGGGGGTTTAGCAACTAAAACAAACAATATTTACATTTATTTTTAAAAAAACAGTGATTTATAATAATATAACTGTATCTTTGCGGGACATTAAAAAAATAATTTATCAACAATGAGTAAAGGAACAGTAAAATTCTTCAATGAATCTAAAGGATTTGGATTCATCAGCGAAGATGGTTCAAAAAAAGAACATTTTGTACACATTTCAGGTTTAATTGATCAAATTCGCGAAGGCGATACAGTAGAATTTGACCTGCAAGAAGGAAAAAAAGGATTAAATGCCGTAAATGTAAAAGTAATTTAGTATATACTAATTTGACTTTTTGAGTAAGCAGATTATTCGAAATTTATTGAGAGAGGTTGTAAAACCTCTCTTTTTTTATGGAATTATGCCCAAATGACCCAATTGATTGGAGCGAAGAGGTGGATGATTTTAAAGAAAATGAAATCTGATATTGAAATTTAATGAATAGTTTACGGTAGATCTTGTGATAATCGTGTCAAAGTCATGAATACACTTAAGGTCACCTATAAAAGATTCGGGAATTATTAAAACTCTTTTGAAATTCCTTGCATTGCCAATAATCATCAGTATTTTTCAGTATTTGTATGTTGTTTTCAAAAAAATAATCTTAACTTTGTCTTTCTTAGCACGATTGAGAAATGCTTCTGCTATTTTGTTCAAGTCCACTCCGGTCATTTTTTGTAGTAAATTTATCAATGACTTCGTTGACTTTTAAAAACATACTGCTAATGAGAATAATATCAGGAAGGATATACATTTATTAAGGGTGTACGTAGAAATGTTCTTTCTATAAAAGAATATTAAACCTTATTTTGGCAAACAATTTCAACAATAATTCGTTTAAACGTTAGTTCTTAAATCAATATATTCATTAAAACAAAATCCTTCCTTTCCTTTATAGGTCGGGGGTCTTCAACATTATGGAAACAAAAGAAATCGTATTGGAAGCTATGAAGAAAGCAGGTTCTCCTGTAAACGCAGGTAAATTAGTAGATCTTACAGGTCTTGATCGCAAAGAAGTAGATAAAGCTATGAAAGCTCTGAAAACCGAAGGTGCTATAGTATCACCTAAAGTTTGCTTCTGGCAACCGGCATAAGCAATTATCCGCTTGGCTTGCCGGAAATCATCCAATTTCCAATTAAACCGACCACTCTGCTTCGTTCAGGGTGGTCGGTTTTGCTTAGGTGTCTACTATAACAATGGTATTATTCCTAAACCAAGAAGGCTAAGGTTAGTTATTTTTTTATTTTTGTATCAAATTTGGATATTCTGCTAACATAAGGTCACACATATCATACCTTCTCTACAATTACCAGCACTTAGACTCAAACTATAAAACAAGCTTTACACTTTTTTACCTACTGTTGAAATCTTCTCACCAATTTGTAATACCTCTTACATGAAAATGTAACATCAGAGTCCTAATTTTGTTTTTTAATAAACATTAGCAGATTATAAATAAATATGTAATCTATAATTATAAATCAGAAACAAAGTATGAAAATCCTGTAAATCTTGTCTAATAAATACCATAAACAAAGCATGTAAAAACCTGTAACTTCCAACAAACTAAAAACTCCCGCCAGAAATAATACTGAGCAGGAGTTTTCAATTAAATATATTATAGCACTATTCGTGCCAGTCGCCGTTTGCTTTTATCAGCTCTACAAGTTTATCCACCGCATCATCTTCAGGGATATTGCGTTCCATACATTCTTTTTTCTTGTACAGGCTCACTTTACCCCGTCCTGCACCCACGTAGCCATAATCAGCATCGGCCATTTCGCCCGGACCATTTACAATACAGCCCATGATTCCTATTTTCAACCCGATAAGATGCGATGTTTTGGCTTTTACACGTGCCACCACTGATTGCAATTTAAACATTGTACGTCCACAACCCGGACATGAAATAAATTCTGTTTTTGTGATTCGTACACGGGTTGCCTGAAGGATTCCGAATGTCACTGAATTCACAGCTTCAACTGAAATTCCTCCCTTGTTTACAAGGAAAAGTCCATCGCCAAAACCATCGATAAACAATACGCCCAAATCAGCTGCCGATTTTATTTGAAGATATTGTAGATCTGTTTCGGCATATTCGCGATATAGCACCACAGGAACTGTTGCACCAACATTCAGCAAGGTGTGGAAAAATGCCCTTTGTTCGCCCACGCTGTTTGCATGGTTAGTAACGAGCAATACCACCACATCGTTTCGCCCAAGCAGCAAAGAAAGAATCTGCGGTGTAAGTTCAGGATAAGTTAGTTTAAGAAATTTGATGGCTGAGTTGTCAGCTTCTAAAACTTCTATTGTTTCAGAAGTATAAATGGAGAAGGTTTCACCGTTGGTGGATAGAATTTTACCTTCGGACAAAATATAATCAGGCACTGTTGCAAATCCACCATCACCGGCTGCAATTACTGCCGGAACATTGTCGCCCCCGATTGTTCCAACCGCATGTGTTTTACGGCGACTGTATTCAAAGCGCGAATGAAGCAAATATTCAGTTGCATCGATGAGCCTATGACCGGCACGTTGGGTAATGTATGAAACTAACAACTGTCCCACAGGAATCTCACATTCAGGTTCTTCGCTCAACGACACACGAATGGTATCACCTATGCCATCGGCAAGCAAACCACCAATTCCCACTGCCGATTTAATACGACCGTCTTCACCATCACCGGCTTCGGTAACGCCCAAATGAAGCGGATAACTAAATCCCCGTTTCTGCATTTCATCCACCAGTAAACGAACTGTATGCACCATCATCACGGTATTGGAAGTTTTCATCGAGATTACCACATCATGAAAATTTTCTTCCCTGCAAATGTTCAAAAACTCAAGGGACGATTCAACCATACCACGTGAAGTATCTCCATAACGGTTCATCATACGTTCGCTCAATGAACCATGATTCACTCCAATGCGGATAGCCGTTTTGTTTTCCTTGCAAATATTCAGGAAAGGAATAAACCGCTCGCGTATTTTCTGGTATTCAGCTTCAAATTCTTCGTTGGTATAATCACTGGTATCGCCGGGTTTTATGCTACCCACATAATTCCCCGGGTTAATGCGCACTTTCTCTACCCGTTGTGCTGCCACATCCGCAGCATTGGCATTGAAATGAATATCGGCTACCAAAGGCACTTCGCAGTTTTTCTCCCGCAATTGTTGATGAATTACACCAATACTTTCGGCTTCACGAACTCCCTGAGTTGTGAATCGCACAATATCACCACCGGCTTCAACTATTCGAAGTGCCTGAGCCACTGAATTTTCAACATCATTGGTGTCGGTATTAGCCATAGATTGTACACGAACTGGCTGATTACCTCCCAATAATAAATTTCCAATATGAATCGTGTCCGACAAACAACGACTGTAATTGAAGGTATCTAATTTCCACATAACTGAGTTTGTAAAGTTTTAAAGTTTATAAAGTGAAAAGTTTAGGAGTACAAAATTACTCTTTTTGACCATAGAAACGAAATTGGAGTGAAAATGTTGAAAAAATGGAGTGAAAATGACAATCAGGTATTATATTTTGGACAATTTTTGTTTAAATGCAGTACCTTTGCAGTCGTTTTAAAATATCAACATTATGAAAATACATTTCCAACCCAAACTCTTTTCCACCCTCAAAAACTACACGAAACAACAATTTTATGCCGACGCTATGGCGGGTATTATTGTGGGTATTGTGGCACTTCCGCTTGCTATAGCTTTCGGTATTGCTTCAGGGGTTACACCTGAAAAAGGAATTTTTACAGCTATTATTGCAGGTTTTATTATTTCATTTTTCGGTGGCAGCAAAGTTCAGATTGGCGGTCCTACCGGAGCGTTTATCGTTATTGTTTATGGCATTGTTCAGCAATACGGCGTTGCCGGACTGGCTATTGCTACCATGATTGCCGGTGTGATTCTTATTGCCATGGGAGTGCTGAAACTTGGCACGGTGATTAAGTTTATTCCGTATCCCGTTATCGTAGGTTTTACAAGCGGTATTGCCCTGACTATTTTTGCCACGCAGATAAAAGATTTATTCGGACTTCACATTGCCAAAGTTCCGGGTGATTTTATCAGTAAATGGATTGTATATGGGAACCATTTCGATACTGTGAATTTTTGGGCATTGGGAGTTGGTATCATATCCATTGTTATCATTGCCATCACTCCCCGATTCTCGAAGAAAATTCCCGGATCGCTGGTTGCCATCGTTCTGATGACTGTAATTGTATATTTTCTACGTAATAAATTTGGCATTTCCGGTATCGAAACCATTGGCGACCGTTTTACTATTGACCCATCACTTCCTAAAGCAGCAACTCCTCAAATTGATTTTGCAGCTATCCGTATGTTGCTTCCCACGGCTTTTACCATTGCCATGCTGGGTGCTATTGAATCACTGCTTTCGGCTACCGTGGCCGATGGGGTGATTGGTGATAAACACCACTCGAATACAGAACTTATTGCGCAGGGAATAGCCAATCTGGTAGCTCCTATTTTCGGTGGAATACCCGCTACAGGAGCTATTGCACGCACCATGACTAATATTAATAACGGTGGTCGCACTCCGGTGGCAGGAATTATTCATGCTGTGGTACTGGCTTTAATTTTGTTGTTTTTAGGCGGACTCACCAAACATATTCCGATGGCTTGTCTGGCAGGAGTGCTGATTATTGTTTCGTACAATATGAGTGAATGGCGTACCTTTAGAGGACTGCTGAAAAATGCCAAATCGGATGTAGCTGTGTTGCTCACCACTTTCTTTCTGACCGTGATTTTCGATCTCACCATTGCTATTGAAATTGGTCTGTTGATGGCTGCGGTGCTGTTTATTCGTCGTATTTCCGAAACATCGTCCATTTCAGTTTTCAGGGATAAAGTGAAAGAAGCCGACTTTGTGGAAGGAAGTGCTGATACCGAAAAGCTAAAAGTTCCAAAAGGCGTGGAAGTGTATGAAATTGAAGGTCCGTTCTTCTTTGGTGTTGCCAATAAATTTGAGGAAACCATGAAAACCCTTAGCGACCGTAATAAGGTACAGATTATCCGCATGCGAAAAGTGCCTTTCATGGATTCCACAGGTGCACATAACCTTAAAAATCTTATCAAATCGGCTCAAAAAGATAAAGTTACAATTCTGCTTTCGGGTGTGAATGAAACTGTTCATGCCGTGTTGGATAAGAACGGAATAGTGGAACTGCTCGGAACTGCCAATGTATGTAGTAATATTAATGAAGCACTGGCAAGAGCAGAGGAAATTTTGAAAGTGAAGAAATAAAACCGAGCATCAAAACAACGATTTTCTACAAAAAAGCACAAAAAATTTTACTATTTCAAAGCAATAGCGTATTTTTGTATAGATTTTTTTGAAAAATGACAAATAAGTACGAAGAATTAATTCAGGGATTTGAAGCCAAACTTCGAAAACTGATTTCGGAGCACAAGTCATTGCAAGAACAAAACTCCTTGTTAACTGCCGAATTAGACCGTAAACAGACTGATTTAATGAAAGCACATCAGGAAATTCTTGAACTTAGGAAAAATTACGACCATTTGCAGATGGCAAAAAATCTGAGCGGATCGGATGTGGAGAAAGCCGAATCGAAAAAGAAAATTGCCGGAATGGTGCGGGAAATTGACAAATGTTTAGCTCTTTTGGATGAATAGAGCTTATGAAAGACGATAGATTTTTAATTAATGTTCAGATTAATGGCACTAAAATGCCGTTGAGAATTCTTCGTGGAGACGAAGAATTGTACCGGAATGCTGAAAAGTTAGTGAAAAAAAAATTGGATTTATATTCTAAAATATACAATCAACGTTCAATTGAAGAAATTCTTACATACGTGATGTTTGACATTGCAGTTATTGTATATAAACAGGATATTCGTGATGATGAAGTGCCGATAGCCGAAAAAATTCAGCAATTGGACAATGAACTGGAACAGTTGTTTTCAGAAGAATAAAATCGTTTTATAAAACAGTCAAAACCCGCATTACATTGTAAATGAATGCTTTCTCATGGTTGAGGAAAGTATTTTATGCAATGTCAATGCGTTTTTTATTTTACAAATAAATACAATTAAATATTAATACTAACAACTAAATCTATCAATATGGTAAACATTATTATAGGATTAATTGCCTTTATTGTAGGAGGCGGAGGTGCATTTGTACTTCTGCGTTTTGTCAATAAACGTGCAATGCAGGAAGCAGCGACAGAGGCCGAACTGCTAAAGAAAAACAAGCTTATCGAGGCAAAAGAAAAATTTATTGCCCTTAAAGCAGAACATGAACAACAGGTACAGGAACGTAACGCTAAAGTACAGGAACGCGAAGTAAGAATTCAGCAACGTGAAATGCAGTTGAACCAGAAACAAGGTGAAGTTCAACGCAAAATAAACGAAGTTGACGCTTTGAAAGATAGCAACGAACAACAAGTTCATGCATTGGAAATCAAGAAAAAAGAATTGGATCATCTTCAACATCAGGCACAAACAGAACTGGAAGCCATTTCAGGTATGTCGGCCGAACAAGCTAAAGAGCGTCTGGTAGAAGCATTGAAAGAAGAAGCAAAAACCAATGCCATGTCGTACATTAACGACATTATGGAAGAAGCCAAAATGACAGCCAATAAAGAGGCTAAGAAAATTGTAGTTCAAAGTATTCAACGTGTGGCTACCGAAACAGCCATTGAAAATGCAGTAACTGTTTTTCACATTGAATCTGATGAAATAAAAGGACGTATTATCGGTCGTGAAGGACGTAATATCCGTGCTTTGGAAGCTGCCACAGGTGTCGAAATTATTGTGGACGATACCCCTGAAGCGATTGTACTTTCAGCATTTGACCCTGTACGCCGCGAAATAGCACGTTTATCGCTTCACCAGTTGGTGACTGATGGACGTATACACCCTGCCCGCATTGAGGAGGTTGTAAATAAAGTTCGCAAACAAATTGAAGAAGAAATAATCGAGATTGGTAAACGTACCACTATCGACCTTGGAGTTCATGGTTTACACCCTGAGTTGATTCGTATGGTGGGAAAAATGAAATATCGTTCATCATACGGACAAAACCTTTTGCAGCATTCACGCGAAGTAGCTAATCTTTGTGCTACCATGGCATCAGAACTTGGGTTGAATCCGAAAAAAGCAAAACGTGCCGGATTGTTACACGATATTGGGAAAGTGCCGGATGATGAACCGGAATTGCCACACGCAATTCTTGGAATGCGCCTTGCTGAGAAATACAAAGAAAAACCGGATATTTGCAACGCCATTGGTGCTCACCACGACGAGGTGGAAATGGAAACACTGATTGCACCAATTGTTCAGGTATGTGATGCTATCTCGGGAGCACGTCCGGGAGCACGTCGTGAGATAGTTGAAGCCTATGTGAAACGATTGAATGATCTGGAAAATTTGGCACTTTCGTACCCTGGCGTATTAAAGACTTATGCCATTCAGGCAGGTCGTGAGTTACGCGTAATTGTGGGTGCTGACAAAATTGACGACAAAGAAACTGAACTTTTATCATTCGATATTGCCAAAAAAGTACAGGACGAAATGACCTATCCGGGTCAGGTGAAAATTACCGTTATCAGAGAGACGAGAGCGGTAAGTTATGCGAAATAGTTTATAGTCAATAGTTTGTAGTTTATAGCATTACAGATTTGGAATTCCAATCTAAAAATTAAATGAAACAAAAGAAAAGAGAATGGAACGCTGATTTACGCTGATATAACGGATAAAAAAAACGGATTAGAAATACCGATAAATCGGTATTGATTAAGGAGCAAAATCAAAAATGCTTGCATTTTTATAATCCGTTTAAAATCAGCTTAAACCGCGAAAATCAGCGTTCTATTCATCAGTTGTTTCTTAGGAGTAAGTATTAAGAATTGGTGAAGTTTGCTACCAGTTTGCCTGCTTTGATTTATTTTTTTTGCTATAAACTACACACTATAAATTACTTACTAAAAAAGGGGGCTGTTTGGTTTTGACAGCAGGTAGAACTGATATGTAAGCATGTCGAGCATTGAGAAAACGGCTCGTAAATCTCGGATCTCAAACAACTAACTGGCGAAACTAATTACGCTCTTGCTGCTTAATCGAATCAAGTAGATTAAGCTTAATTCCGGCACAAGGTGCTGGAACGGGACATTTCCCTGCGGCCGTCGCTCCGAGGCTAACGATATGGAAATGCAGCTAAATCGGGGATAGTCGTGCTTAGCCTTGGAAGCACGATGAAATAAAAAGGATAAGGCGCAGGTTGGTGGCTTCGGTCTTGCCCACGCACGAAAACCTAAGCGAAGATAAACATGTAGAAAGCTTATTATTTCCTTGTTTGGACGAGGGTTCGACTCCCTCCAGCTCCACAAAAAGAATATCAAAAACTAATAAAAGCCTGTAAAATCAATGATTTACAGGCTTTTATATTTCTATCTAGTTCGCAAAATATTCAATATCTAACAATCTGTTGGTGCTGAATTCGGTGGACTTGAAAAATAGAAACTTTATCTCCACCGAATTTTGGCTGAAAGTGTTTATAATCAAGCAGTTCAATATCTGAACATCTTGATTGGGAATTTAAAAGTAAGTATTTTTGAAAACTTTTAAAGGTTACCACAATGAACACAAAACTATCCATTCTCTTTTTCGTAAAGAGGACAAAAACCAATGTTGATGGTTTATTACCCATCTTTATTCGCGTAACAGTGAACGGCGAACGTATCGAATTTAGTACAAAACGATTTACCACTTCAGAAAAATGGTCTGTGGAAGGCAATCGAATGAAAGGAACTAGTACCGAGTCAAAATCTACAAATTCTTATCTCGATGCACTTAAAGCTAAAGTGTACGATTATCAGCAACAACTAATCCGTGAAGATAATTTAGTCAATGCCGAAAATATGCGAAATAAGATGCTTGGAGTAGAGAAACGCACTCATATGCTTATTGGCATTTTTCAACAGCACAACGAGGAAATAAAAGCCCTTGTTGGTCGGGAATTTGCAACCGCAACATATACCCGATACGAAACTTCATTAAAACACACGATAGCTTTTCTGCGTTGGAAATACAAAGTATCGGATATTGATATCCGAAAAATTGATCATGAATTTATAACAAGCTATGAATTTTACTTGAAAAGCGTACACAAATGCAATCAGAATACCACAGCCAAATACATTAAAAATTTCGGCAAGATTGTTCGTAGATGTTTAGATAATGGTTGGATTGAAAGAGATCCCTTTAGAAACTATAAATGTAAGATTGTAGAAGTAGAAAGAGCATTTCTATCTCAGGACGAAATTGAAACTATGTTTAATAAGGAGTTTGCAACTGACCGTCTCAATCAGGTAAAAGACATTTTCTTGTTTAGTTGTTTTACTGGTTTAGCTTATGTAGATGTAAAGAAACTATCCCGAAAAAACATAGGATTTGGTGTTGATGGCGGACGATGGATATTTATCAATCGTACAAAAACCGACACACCTTCAAATATTCCATTATTACCTATTGCCTCTACCTTATTGGAAAAGTATGAAAATCACCCTCAAGCAGTCAACCAGGATAAGCTTTTGCCTATTCTCAGCAATCAGAAAATGAACTCTTATTTGAAAGAAATAGCTGATACATGCGGCATAACCAAAGGACTTACATTTCACATTGCCAGGCATACCTTTGCTACTACCGTCACCCTTTCAAACGGTGTCCCAATTGAAAGTGTTTCCAAAATGTTAGGACATAAAAACATAAAGACAACTCAACATTACGCCAAAATTTTGGATTTGAAAGTAAGCAACGATATGCAGATTTTGAAGGAGAAATTTGGAAATGGAAATCAGCTGTTATTGAGAAAATCACTATAATAATTTTAAAGCCAGACAGAGAAAATCATTGTCTGGCTTTTTTGTAGATTTATTCAAACTATCACCCTCACTTCCTCTTATCCTTCGCCCCACTATCAAAAGCAATCAAATTAAACATTTCACGCATCCGGGAACGAACACGATTTCCGTAGTATTCTTCAAGTTCTGAAGCTGACAGATTGGTTGTGGCATGAGTGAGCATGTGATTGCTGATAAAGTGATCATACCGGGAAAGCAGAATTTCACCCATAACGTTACACTGATTGCCGTAGTATTTGAAAGTACTCTCTGCTCCGAGGTCGTCAAAGCAATGCGTGTGAGGTTGCGGTTGAGTTGAAGTATTAATGTAAGCCTGGCTTCCATAGCGTTGGATGACCTCATAGCCATCTTTGATAAAATCAAAAGTAATTTCCCTGCACGATTTGATTCCAAAGCGTTGCTGTTGCGGCACGAGTACACGCATTAGCGACATAAGACTGGTTTTACCGCAACCAATCGGACCGGTAAGTAAAATACCTTTATGAAGATTGATGTTGTAATGGTTAGCCAGTTGTTCATCCTGCAAAAACCACGTAAACAATTTTTGAACTACTTCATGATCTTCGGGGTAAATACAAAAGTGCTCACCGAAAATCTCCTTGCCTCTGGTCTGAATAATAGACAGGTTAGTTTGCATAGATTATAAAGGTTCAGAATAATTTTTCCCGGTTGTTGCATTGAGATTTCCCGGAATAGGTTGATTTTGTGCTACCAGTTGCGGTTGAGCACTAAACTTTGGGATATTTAGAATCCAATTTCCGGCAGCTGCTCTCCAGTCTTTCATGGGTGCTTTGCCGCCCACTTTCCAACCATTGCTTTGGAAATAGTTATAGAATTTCTCTGCTTCGATTTCCGAGCTGTTTTGCTCAACGAAGTAACTTCGTACCGCAGCAAGGTCAGGAGGAGCAAAAATCGCCTCTAATTTGCTTTTTTCGGCTTTGCTTTTTTGTTCTACCTTCTCCCCGTTTATCTCCACTACTTTCACCCTGTTTTTTGAAACTTTCAAAACTATATCATTTTTTGGTTGGGTGTCCTCTTTCTCTATATTTTCTTTTAGTATGTTTATATTGTTTATATAAGGTACTAATGCTTGTTCAATGCTTGTTTCGATATTAGTACGGTCGGGGTTAGAAATTAGTCTGGCACTAGACTGCATATCGAACAGGTAAACCAGACTTCCTTTGAACGGATTGAACGAGGGCAAATACTGAATATAACCAAATGTATGCAGGTCTTTTATACACTTATGATAGGTAGCTTTTGCCGAAATCTTACTGATTCGCATAAGCTCCTGCCGGGATATGGATACGGGATTTTGAAAACGTTCGGCATTCCAAAACTGAAAGATAGCCATATAAAGGCTAACATGCGTCGGATTAAGCCGATCATCAGTCCCGACACGTTGAAAGAATCCACTTAGCTGAAGAATATAGTTCATCGCGTTTTCTTTTTGAGGTTTTCCGATAAAACTGTATCAATATCACTGGCATTGTAATAATTCGTTCCACCTATTTTAGTGAAGGGCAACGTGCCGTTTATGCGTAGGGTTTGAAGTGTTCCGGGTGAGATGTTGAGTAATTTCCGTACTTCGGCTGATTTGAGCCATTGCTTTGTATGGTTACTCTTTTGGTCTTTGATTATTACCCGTATTTCATCAAGAAGTTCTATTTTAAATTCCCTTAGATCATCTGAAGTTATAATTTGTGCTGGCATATTTTTATTTTTTGTAGTAATTAAGTTGATAGTGAAATGATTTGATTAACTTGTAATGTGCTTGATTAAAGTATTTTTTAAAAAAGTATCAACGCTCGCAACCGACTGACCTCGTCCGGTGAGCCGAAAAATGGAGTGAAGTAGGCGTAGAAAACTTTTCTGTTTGAGTCCCGAAGTATTTCGTCGGGGCGAGTTTAAAAGTTTTCAGACTACAAACGACTAATTTTTCGAGTGAAGCGGGCGCAGTCTTGAACTTTTTTGCTTCGTTTTTTGGTTCAAGCTAAAAAATGAAGTAGGGTTTGGGGCTAGCCCCAACAATATATTGCTTTATCATGATGGCAATTCATATTTGTCATTCATTATATTCCAACGCCCTAGTAACCCAACCATACAAATATCTTTTGTTGGTGGGACGTTTCTTTATGATATAAATGTAATAGCTTATTTTTCCAACAGTAAACGCTGCTTGAAAATGCTTAGGGTTGACACCATTAAGCTTGGTAAGTGTTTGAACTCCTATAATACCATCAACATCAATGCCTCCTATTATACATTGTGCCAACTGGACACATGTTACTATTCCGGCATTTACACTGAAGTCAAAAATTGAATCGGCATTCAATTGATTTTGAATTTGATCTGCCTTTAATGGCAACCAAAATTCATACAAATAGAAAAGTTCTACCTGTTTTTGTAAATCGACATCCTTGTCGAGAGTTGAAGGAAATCCAGACTTATTTTTGTACTTGTCAAGCATTTCCCAGCCTGACCAATTTTTGTGCTTAGTTCGGGAAATCCCTTTGTAAGTTTCACCACCCTGATCGTTTGGGTCATTCACGTAACCACCTTCGTGGTTTAGCATTTTTTGAAATGCGGTTTTAAATTCTGCCATGTTGATTGATTTTAGAACCATGAGCCTTTACGAAATAGCTATCAGGATAAAGACTCAATGGTTATGAATTAATTTCCGGCAAAATTGGTTGATTTTAGTGGATTTAACGCCCAACCAACACCCAACTGGGAAGAGTTAAATATACAGGGTGAAAACAGCAAGAAGAACTTTGTATAATTTGCGAAATTTAACTTATTGTGATTTAATTTGCTGTATTTATGCACATTAAAAGTTGATTCTATTCTGTTTTTCAGTATTCAGAATAAAACTTTAGAATATTATCCCCAACCTGTACCCAATTGGGTATAAAAAAATCCTCCGAAATGGAGGATTATAAAGGGTGTTACACTTTGAACACAAAAAAAGAAATTTTATTTAATCATACAATATCAACTATCCTCTTCTATTTTTCGAAGTAAAGATGCTTTGAGATTGTCTATAAATTTTGTTGGTATATTACGGTTTTTCAGTTCTACATAGGTACGATATATATCTGTAAGTTTGATATTAAATACCAGTTCAAAATTTGATACCAATTCTTTAATGGATAAAACGGAGCATGCTGACCATCCGAATTCGGTCTTAGCAAATACTAT
>JBAXMR010000071.1:0-25096 GCA_037134195.1 Paludibacter sp.
CTCAATGAATTACAAGAGATTATAATGAACCACTAACTAAACGACATTGGATTATGAACTATAATTCTATCAAAAAATCGCTGTACATCATCTCCTGCAAAAGCAAAATCATTTAATTTGAAAACAGATTTGCTAAATGGATTGTAATAAACTTCGTTTTCACCTCCTTGCTCAAGGTAAATGCCAATTAACTGATAGTCAGAAAACCAACATGCGTTTTCTTTAGCAAATTGCTCTAAGGCTAAAATTTGCTTTCTCTTTGAACCCGTTGATTGTTTAAGGTTATTTGTTGTTGTTTTATTTCTGATAGCGACATTGGATGCTTCTTCCAATAGTCTATCTGCTTCAAGCCTTCTTCGGTTTGCTTCTTGTGAAAATTGTTTATATATATCTTGTTCATATTCAATAGAGTTTTGATTTTCTTCAGCCATTTCATTCAACATTTTAGTATTGCTGCTTTGCAAAAATAATACTAATTATTGACATCTTGTTTCTCACTCTATATATTTTTATCGCATGTGAATAAATTCACAAGCATTCAAAATCGGTCGTCGCTATGCGACTCACGGTGGTGCGTACATATAAGTCGCATCGCGACGACAGATTTCTGTTGCGTAGCAGTTTAACCCTATGCATAAAAAAGAGCTATACCACTTTCACCTTTAATCCCCAATTTAATTTCCGTGAAATGTCTTCTATCAGCCTTTTCTTTTTATCGGTGGAGGAATGAGTAAGAATCAGATAACCGTTCGGGAGTTCGTGTTGAATGTAGAAATCATCTTCGTTTTTGGAGATAAAATCCAATCCTACGAACGACTCATAATGGGTAATAAACCAATTAACGAATACTGGAAATATAGGGAGAAATTAATGAAGAAATAAGCTGTTTTCAGTTCTTCGTTACACATTGAAGTTTCTTGCTTATACAATTCTATTTCATCCTTACACAATTTTATTTCTTCCTTACACAATGAAGTTTAATCCTTACACAATTCTATTTCATCGTTATGGATTGAAGTTTTGTCGTTATGTGTTGTAGAAATAAAAATGTTTTCTATTTTTTAACTCATCAGATGACTTAAAGTCATCTGATGAGTTGAAGGATTAAAATTTACCGCTTAAATTTGTCTAATCTCTCTTGAATAGGTCGGTCTATTTTATTAAGTTCTTCGGTATAGATTGCTTCAAAATCGGTATACGATATTTTTTCTTTATAATCATTATACAAGGTTTTACAATCAGCCATACACGTATTTTCCCAATCGCTAAATGATTTTCTCAAAATATCAACATTATATTCATTTATATCTGAATAAATTTTCACCAGAGTTGGAAAATTCGGGGTTAATCTTTTATGGATTACTTTTCGTATTTGCAATTCAATCGATTCTGTTGATTTGTTTGCTTTTTGCTCTTTTTGTTTGGTGGCTTTCTGCGGTAAAATCTGTTTAATAACTATCGTATCTCTTTTGATTGATGTTGGTTCAGCAGGTACAATTTTGGGTTTTCGCCATTCTATTATTCCAATAACCAGGAAAATGAATAAAACTACCAATACAGCTAGCGTATAATTAGCTCGTTTACGAGAAAGAACAGTCAAAAATTCATTTGCCGTAATGGTTCGCTGTTGAATATCCTCTTGCAGACAACGTTTAGCAAGTTCTCTTAAACCGCTAGGTAGCTTCCGAACCAAATGAATATCCACTTGCCCTGTAAACAAACATAACATCACTTTCCCTACGGCATACATATCACTTCGTTCATCAATTTGTTCTGAATGACCAAATTGTTCAGGACTACCAAAAGTATGTGTTCCGCCAGTTATCTCCGTATAACAATCCGAATACGATAAACCTAAATCAATGAGCTTGACATTATTTCCATTATTCGTGATTAAAATGTTTTCCGGTTTAATATCTAAATGTACAATCTGATGACTATGCAGGTAAGCTAAAGCAGAAACCAGTTGTGACAGGATTTTACGATTATTTTCTTCTTTCTGAAAGTAGTGTGGATGTTTTCCCCTGAAATCATTGAGCGTTAAGCCATCAACATACTCTGTCAAAATATAGATTCCTTCAGAATCGTTCCCTTTGTTCAGATAACGTACAATGTTCGGATGGTCAAGCGTAAAACCCAAATCAAACTCTTTCTCAAAAGCGGCAATATAAAGCGGGTGGTTCGCAAACCCTTTCTTTGGTCGTTTCAGAAAGTGCCATTTTCCATAAATGCGCACCTTAAAACAATCGGAAGTAGCTCCATTTTTATCTATTGGAACAATATCCGAAAACGTGTTTAGGAGGGGAGATTTTTCTTGAGATTCATCAAATGAGGATGATGCTAAATTCATTTGTCAAAGTTTTCGACAAATATAGTAAAAAGTTACAATGCATTTGTTCAGGGCTAAGAAGATTCTATTTTGACCCCCCAAACCCCCTACAAGGGGCTTCAAGACGCATTCTCTGATGACCCCCAAACCCCCTAAAAGGGGTTATAAGACGTATTCAATGAAATTTTGATAAACACAAACCTTTTTGTTCCCACTTTTAAACCCCCAGTTGGGGGTTTGGGGGTCACATTGACAACAAAACAAATAATTATAGATTTCCAAAAAAAAAGTTTTAAGACTTATTCTCCTATGACCCCCAACCCCCAACTGGGGGCTTTAAGACCTATTCTCTAAAATCAAAAGATGAACTTTTTACTTTTTATAATTTGTACAAAGCTTCTTATTCTGACTCTTAAGCCCCCAGTTGAGGGTTTGGGGTCTCTTGCTACACAAATCATCATGTTCCTTCTCTTAACCTGTTGGGGGTTTGTGGGTCATATATAGCTCAAACAATCTTTAATGTAGTTAAGCCACCGACTTTTCCTGCCGTAAATCTACCCATACTTTTACCATCTCTTAGAACATTAAGAATTACCAATGGATAGTTGAGAACAAAATGAGTTATTTCAACTAAGTCGTTTTCTATCAGTTTACTATTTCTGGCAGAAATAACTTTAAAATAATTTTGACCCTCAAATCTTACCTGAACAATTCTATCGGGGTCATAACCAAATTCAACAATGGAAGAAACAGGCAAAGATTCAATTCTTATTTCTTGCAAAGAATTAAATCCCGAATTACCCGACTGGTCTAAACTCAACAGATAAATATCCCAGTTTGTAAAGCCAAGATAAAGTGCAATAGTGTCTAATGTATATAAACGAGGTTCTGACACGCCGGAAATAAAACCAAACAGACGTTTAAGTGTATTTAAACTGATTTTCTGCTTCGTTTCTTTCTCTATTTCAACACAAAGAAATTCTAAATCAGAATGATAACGAATACCCTTCCCTAATTTCTTTTCTATCTGTTCTTTAATTACCGGTGATAACATTCGAGTTATTACTTATTAATTTGATTACAAAAGTACATCAAATTTCCAAACCAATTTGCTTTTGGATGCAATGGATGTATTGGATTAAATGGATTTAGTGATTTTAAAATCAACTTACTATTTTTGTAACAATTAAAAAGCGGAACCGAAAAGCTATACGAGTAGGACAACAAACAAAAACAAATTAATCCAATGAAAAAATTAATTATTATTGTGGCAATTGCCATCACAGCCAGTTCATGTACGCTTACCACCTACATTGAAAAAGACCTATCAATGAATTACGAATTAAACATGAAAAGTAAAAGGGATGTGGCAACTTTTGAAAAAATACATGTGTACCTGAGCGAAAAAGAAATACCCGGTGAGTTTACCGTAAAATCACTCAATACCTATAGCCCTATTGTGCTGCCGGTTATAGGTAACAGGGTAAAAGCAGTTACACAACGACTCTACAAAAAAGCGGTAAGAGCAGCAGAGGACCAAAAAGGAGATGCCGTGCTGATAATAGATGATGCCCATTTCAAAGTATTGAAAATGAAATAACAAATTCCATCTTAATTCTGAATTTTTATTCTTGTTTACTCCCCGTTTGCATCACATGGCATTCGGGGAAAAAACAACACAAGAAGAATAAACTGTAAATCATTATATTTGAATAATTTATATATCAAACATATAATTAACAAAAATAATTTTGACATTTCATGGTTTTTTTGTACCTTTGTTTTTGAATTTAAATAGTATTAATCATGAGCATCAAGAGTATCATTTTAGGATTGCCAACCGAGCAACTTGCAAACAATGCAAAGCGACACGGTGGATACGCTGAAAAGCAGATGTGGATCAAGGGATCAAAAATCAATATGCCCCAAATTCTTTCC
Organism: Paludibacter sp.; assembly: GCA_037134195.1. Classification (GTDB taxonomy): domain Bacteria; phylum Bacteroidota; class Bacteroidia; order Bacteroidales; family Paludibacteraceae; genus Paludibacter. Next base: position 4,268 of record JBAXMR010000071.1, read on the forward strand.
TGTCGGGCATTGCTATTCCCAATCCACAGCTAATTTTTTAGTGCCTCACTGTTTTAATCTCTATTGAGGATAAAACAGCTACGTTGAACCGATATTTTCGTTTCAGGGATTCGTTGTGTTCCAATTTTTGGAATTAAAATCAGTGCAATATTTTATTAATCATTTAAATTTGAGCGAATTATGAATAAAGATGTAAGTTGACAACAACACTTTAGTAAAAGAGGGAGTAGATAAATAATTATTTTAATACATAAATTTTTAAAGCTATGGAAACTGTAAACAAATTGGATTTTAAAATTCTTGAAGTATTAAACCGAATTGCTGATAAACTGGAAAATTCTGGACTTTTATCGGAAAATCTGACTGAGGTTGCTTCTGATAATGAGTTATTGGCACTTTATTTAGACACTACCGAGCAGCAGAGCTATCTATTCGCGGCTATTTATGCTACTCAGAATAAGCAATACGGACAGGCAAATATAAAAGATATTGCTAAGTATCTGGGAATGAACTTTTATCAGGTTATGGCTTGTAAGTCCGATTTCGATGCTTTATTAAAGACGGAATTGGTTGAAAGTGATACGGAACGATTCAGCAGATCAAAAAAAGCGAAAATGGGTCGCATGAGTTTTCATATCAATGAAGATGTAATTGAAGATATTTTTCACAATAGAGCGATTTCATTGTCATCGGAACTGAATCAGATTGATAATTATGAATTTGTGGCCAAGGTATCTGAACTTATCGAGCGCAGGTTATCCGAATCCATTGATACGATTGATTTGTTCGATTTGACCAACGAACTGGAGGATAAAAATGATAGCCTGAATATGATAAAGGAACTGAATAAATTCGGTCTTAGTTTGGAAGACCGTATTCTTTTTTATAAAGTTGCTAATGAACTGGTGCTGGGTAGTTGGTGTATGATGGATAGGACACTAAACGCAATTTACGACAATGCCCGAATGAAGTATAAAAATGCCCGGGAGATTATTGACAAAACGAGCAAATTGATGGAATATGAATTGTTGCGTACCACCGAGGATGCTTTTTTCAGTGATTTCCGATTAGGGCTTAGCGAAAAAGGAATTGAACTCTTTATGGAGGAAGATGCGGTACTATATAACAACAAAAAGAAAAGCAGAAATATGATTATGCCGGACGAAATGAAGGCAAAAGAGCTTTTCTATAATGAATCGTTTAAACGCGATGTTGAATTTATCAAAGACTCATTGGCTGATGATAAGTTTATGGTACTTCAGGAACGTTTATCAGAACATTCCCTATCAAAAGGAGTTGCCTGTATTTTCTATGGTGAACCAGGAACAGGTAAAACCGAAACCGCTTTCCAAATTGCCAAAGCCACCGGAAGAGCAGTTGTGCATGTGGATATTAGTCAGACTAAATCTATGTGGTTTGGCGAGAGTGAAAAGAAAATCAAAGAAATTTTTGATGAATACCGTTTTGTATGCAAGCGAACTAAGCTTAAACCCATCCTTTTGTTCAACGAAGCTGATGCTGTATTTGGCAAACGAAAAGAATCGGTTAGTTCCAGTACTTCACAAACCGAAAATGCTATTCAGAATATTATACTGGAAGAAATGGAAAAATTAGATGGTATTCTGATTGCTACCACCAATTTAAGCGAGAATCTGGATGCCGCTTTCGAGCGCAGATTCTTATTCAAGCTGAAGTTTAATCAGCCCGACAAAGGGGTGAAAAAGCAAATCTGGAAAGATAAACTTCCTTGGCTGGATGATTTCAATGCAGAAAATCTTTCGGGAAAATTTGATTTCTCCGGAGGTGAAATTGACAATATCGTCCGAAAAACGCTGACAGAAGAAATTCTTAGTGGCAACCGACCGGATTATGATATGATAATCCGATTCTGTGAAAACGAGAAGATAAGCTCTCGTTCAAAGTTATGCAAAGTGGGATTTTAGAATATAAACCAATAAAAAATAATACAGAAAAATGAAAAATGTATCAGAAATAGTAGAACTTATCACACAGCGAACAAAGCACATTGGAGCCATTACTCCTGAATTCAGTATGAAAATCAATGACGATCTCAAATCCTTATTGTTGACTGAGATAAAAGCGGATTTTGGTTGGTTGTGGCACGAGAAAATCATTACACCCGAACTGCTTGTCGATTGCTTCACACAGGACGAACTAAGCGAAGCAGGTATCTTTGTGAAAGGAACGCACGACACCGGTCTGGCGAAAATTATTACTTGTGGAAATGCAATTGTAAAATCATTTATCCCCGAAAGCTCGGTATGCTACAATGATTCAAAAGTGATTAGTTTAGGAGGTGTTCATCGTGCCTACGACAATTCAACAGTTGAGCTGTTGGAAGAAGGTGTTATTTATGCTTTCAATCATGCAACAGCAATCACCAAAAAGGGGGAGTCTGTTATTTTTCAACATGACCAATCCAGTGTGGTTGCACATAAGAAAACGGTTGTGGTTCGAAATAATGGTGTAAAATAGTTCAACATGAGATTACCCAATCAAAATTCCGACCTCTCCCTAAATCCCTCTCCCAAGGAGAGGGACTTGCGTAGTGCAACAAAGGAGTTCCACGACATGATTACTATTATTAAGTGTAAAATTATTCAGCAATTAATCTATCAAAAACTATGGACAATCAATTAAAAAATTCATTTCTGACACTTTACTATCATTGTTACAGGGGAGAAGCAAGAAGCCCCTATATCTGGAAATATGCACAAACCCAAAAACCGTATGCCATCATTTCTGCTTCACAACCGGAAATGACATCCGCTAAAAAATACATGAAACAATGTGAGTTGTTTTTTGAGCCAAGAGCCAGGCACAATAGCAAAACGGTCTATTTGCACGGAGGATTTGTGGAAACTGACTATATGAACCGGGTTGATTCGAGGGATGAACTATCTGTGTTTGTTCACGACATTTCATTGACCGATGCTATCAATTTAGGCATTAAAAATCTACAGGATTTTATATTGTTTTCGGATGGTTATACTGCTCTAGCCTTGTACCTTACATCAGACAAATATGGTGTTATCGGCGATGTGTGGATAGATTTTGAAGGGAATGAACTTGTTGATATACAGAATGCTGTAAAAACTTATTTTGACCGGTTGATTCGGAATGTCAACCCCCTGGACTTTTCAACAACTAAAGCAAAGGAATGTCATTTCCGAATATTTGAAAACCATGTAAAGTCGGAAGATAATATGCCGGCAACCTGGAAATTCTACTCACACAGAGTATTGTGAAGGAAGAGCAAAGAGCAAAGATTAAAGACAAAAGATTAAAGACAAAAGATTAGAGATAAATATACAGCAGTAAATCTAACTTATTAAATCAACTAAAATTATGGAAAACATTGCACCCAAATCATTTTTGCTACTTTGTTATCACAGCTATCTGGGAGATCTGAACAAATCGTATACATGGCGACATGTACAGACCCGCAAACCCTATGCGTTTATTTCGGCAACTCAACCGAGAATGAATACCAACGAAAGATACAAGTTTCAATACCAACTGTTTATTGATGCAATTCGTACTTTTCATTGTCAGGCGGTTTCCTTATTAGGTGGCTTTGTGGAAACTGACTATCTGAGCCGGATAGATTGCCGTGATGAACTGTCGGTGTTTATACGCGACATATCGCTGACTGATGCTATCAACCTGGGCATAAAATACCATCAGAATTATATTCTGTATTCGGATGGGAAAACGCCTCCTGCTATTTACCTGACCTCTGAGAAGCATGGTATTGTTGGCGATTTGTTGGTTGAATTTGAGGGCAAAGAGCTGACTGATATTCAGGATGCCGTAAAGTGCTATTTTAGCCGACTGACCTGTAACGTACACCGTCCGGATTTTTCGAGCACTGAACCTGTAGAAAGTCATTTCCGCATGTTCGAGAACCGCAACAGATCGGCAAAGAATGAATTATGTACCTGGCGAATGTATGCTCATAAGATATTGTAGTAGAATAATTGCCCCCAACCCCCTCCCGATAAAAGAATCGGGATAAATTGCGGGGGCTCTGGAATAGTATCGACGCTTATTGGTTCGAAAATTTCGCAACCATTTTTATTTGATAACAGCACTTAAAATAAACAGTATGCAAAACTTAAAACAGAATAAATTGAAAAAACCAAATCCGTTATTTACGGAATTAAGTATCACAAACCGCACAAAGGATGTGCTGACAATTGAAACAAATAATGGTTTATCCCGTGAAATCCATCCATCGGTACTCACTGACAAAGGATTGGATGTGATGCTGGATGAAGTGCATGTTCCAATTACATGGATGGAAGACTGGTTTGCCAAAAGTCTTGGGGAAACTAAGCAAGTTGAAGACGATAAAAATAAATCACTTTTCTACAACCATATTGCTTTGTTTATTGCTCATAAGGAGTTGATTTTGTCCGACAGTCGATATTATATGGCACCCGTTAGCGGAGTAAATTTCGGATTATATTATGTAGGAAATTTCAATAATATGCCGATTGGTGCTTGGTTGGAAATTTGGTCATTGTATCCTGATACGATTGACAACTGCCCATGTGGTGCTAAAGCTCCCATCGTGTCCTTTGGCGGCTCTCCATTGAGCGGAGCGCATAGTCGGACGGCTATTTGTCTGCAATGTGGAAAAACTATTGAAAACACTACCGGCAAATTCCATCCAATCTGGAAACCTTTTGCCGAAGTTCAAAAGAAATACAATCAGTTATCCAAACGAAATGTACTTACTTTAGAGAATCTGATAAAGCTTTTGGAATCAAAAAAGGACTTGCCAAACTCTCAAAAGGAATAAGGAATAAACCAAGTATGGAACGAAAAATCGCTTATTACTAATTATTGTTAAGTTATTTGTGGGATTAATAACAAATCATTAATTTTACAAATACAAATCATTAACCATTAAACGCTGTAATCTACTCATAATAAACAATCTAACTTTTAAAACAAACAATAAATAAAAGAAGACTATGAATGAAATTATCTGCCCCAATTGCAATAAGGCTTTTCAGGTTGACGAAGCCGGATTTGCCAACATACTTAAACAAGTGCGCGACCGTCAATTCGATGAAGAAGTACGCAACCGGCTTACTATAGCCGAAAAAGAGAAAGAAAATGCTGTAAAACTTGCTGAAGCCCAGCTCAGAAATTCGATACAGGATACGCTTACCCGAAAAGAACAGGAAATAGCCGAACTGAAAGCCAAAAGCGAACTGGCACTTGCTCAACAGTTAAGCCAAAAAGATAACCTGATTACCGAAATGAAATCGAAGATAGATAAGGCGGAAATGGAGAAAACACTTTCGGTAACACAAGCGGTTCAGAAAATTGAAAAGGAACGCGATGAGTTAGCCGGTAGCATTCGAAATAAAGAAATTGAGAAACAACTCCTTGAAAAGTCGTTGAGCGAGAAATATAGTGCCGAACTCCGAACCAAAGACGATATTATCCGAATGAAGGACGAAGAGATTGCGCTGCGTAAAGAAATGAAGGTCAGACTTTCCACCAAAATGATTGGCGAAACATTGGAACAACACTGCGAAACCGAATTCAACAAACTGCGCTCCACTGCTTTTCAGAAAGCCTATTTTGAAAAAGATAACGACGCCAGAACAGGTAGTAAGGGCGATTTTATTTACCGCGAGAAGGATGATGTCGGAAATGAAATTATTTCTATTATGTTCGAAATGAAAAATGAAGGCGACGAAACAGCTACCAAAAAACGCAACGAAGATTTTCTGAAAGAATTAGACAAAGACCGCAACGAAAAGCATTGCGAATACGCCGTACTGGTTACGTTGCTGGAATCGGAAAGCGAACTCTACAATACAGGCATTGTGGATGTATCACACAAATTCCCCAAAACGTATGTTGTTCGGCCTCAGTTTTTTATCCCCATTATTACGCTGCTACGAAATGCAGCTATGAACTCCATGCAATATAAAGCCGAACTTGCATTGGTACGAAGTCAAAACATTGATATTACCAATTTTGAGGAAAAGATGAATGCGTTTAAAGATGGATTTGCCTATAACTATAGATTGGCAAGCGAAAAATTTAATACAGCAATTGAAGAAATTGACAAAACAATTCTTCATCTCCAAAAAACCAAAGCTGCTTTGTTATCGTCGGAAAACAACCTACGCCTTGCCAATGAAAAAACAGAAGATTTAACCATTAAAAAGCTAACGCATGGCAATCCGACCATGAAAGCAAAGTTTGATTCACTAATTTAGCAAAAAACGGGTGTAATAATACAGATATAGCTAACGCTTTTCCCCTTGCCGGAATGATAGAATCGTGAGGTGGGGGCATTGAAAAATTATTATTCAGTGCATTTTGGCATTTTTGCTGTTACCTATAGCCAAAATACAAGAAAATAAATACGTTTTGAGCATAAACCGATATAAAGAAGTGCTGTATGAAGAAAATACGGACGCAAAACCATTGGCGGTGGTGGCCGAAATAGAAACTTTAGACCAGAAACGTATGAATTATCGAACTAATTTAAAAAATGATGTTAAGATGAATTTCGAGTTATTAGTCAGCACAATTGAGCAGACCCACCAACATTTTCAGCAACAAGCTTCGAAAGCGATAAATGTATCGTTGACATTAAGAAACTGGTTGACCGGATATTACATTGTAGAATTTGAACTACACGGTGAAGATAGAGCCAACTATGGCGATAAACTCTTTGACGAACTTGCCAATAAACTGAACTCAATCAAGGGGATAGATCGCAGGTCGTTGTATCGTTTCAAAGATTTTTATTCACTATATCCGCAAATTTCTCAATATTTTTTGGCTGAACAAAATAGTTCTCTTCTGCCTCTCTCTTTGAATTCATCAATTGTGGAGACACTGACCCCACAATTGAAAATCGCTCAAATAGTGGGGACAGTGTCCCCACAATATAAACAGGACAACCAAGTACCGGCAGAAAAGATAGTGAATAAGCTTTCGTACTCTCACCTGGAGTTGCTTATACAAATACCTGACCTCCTCAAAAGGACATTCTACGAGATAGCCACCATTAATGGCTGTTGGTCGGTAAGGGAGCTGAAACGACAAATAAACAGCCTTTATTTCGAGCGAAGTGGAATGAGTGCCAAACCACAATTATTGAGTGAGATAACAAACTTAAAAGCAGAAATCCTATTGCCAACTGATATTGTAAAGTCGGTTTACGCCTTCGAGTTTCTGGGGTTAAATGCCAAAAATGCCGTGGAAGAAAGTGACTTGGAGGCCGCCCTGATAGACCATTTACAAAATTTCATGATGGAAATGGGACACGGATTTTGTCTGGAAGCGTGCCAGAAAAAAATACTGATAGGCGACGAATACTTTTTTATCGATTTGGTTTTTTACCACCGCATACTGAAATGCCACGTATTGGTTGAACTCAAAGTAGAAGATTTTAGCCATCACAATATAGGGCAACTGAACACCTACGTGAATTACTACAAAGCCGAAGTAATGCAGCCCGAAGACAACCTCACTGTGGGCATCTTACTGGTAACCGATAAAAACAATGCATTGGTAGAATTTGCAACAGCAGGTATGGACAACCACCTTTTTGTTTCGAAATACATGCTCGAACTTCCCAAAAAGGAGCAACTAGAAGCCTTTATTACCAACGAGATAACAAAATGGAACAAATGAAAAATAATTCAATGAAAGCTGATGTTGGTTGAGTTGCGATTGAAGTTGAATGCTATGAGTGGATAAAAAAAGGTGATGATAAGTACTTTAAAATTAAAATTGTAAACCATAAAATAAGATTTGAAAATTCAGCACACTTTTGCCGTTTCCAATTTTTGGATCACTCACGCAATAGTTGCCAATGAAAAATCAGAAGATTTAACCATTAAAAAACTTACGCACGGCAATCCGACCATGAAGGCAAAGTTTGAGAGAGCGAGTGAGTAAAATGCAATTTTCAACAAAAAGAAAGGGCTGAAAATGCTGTATTGAATAGACGAGTTCACTACTAAATGAACATTTTTTTCAACTAAATGCCGAAACAATTAGCTAAAATAAATAAGCATTAAAACAGGTGTTTAATCACTAAGACCCTATTCATTGCAAGTTCTCCGTCAGTTAACGGACAAGCTTTGCAACAATTAACAAAAAATTAATATGAACGCATGATAAACGGAATAAAAATATTCGAAGAACGCAAGGTTCGTACAGTGTGGAATGACGAAACCGAAGAATGGTATTTCTCAATCATTGATGTTATTGAAGTGTTGACAGATTCTGACCGTCCCCGCAAATACTGGAACGACTTAAAGAAAAAACTTCAAAAAGAAGGTAGTGAACTGTCCGAAAAAATCGGACAGTTGAAAATGACTGCACCGGATGGAAAACTAAGGTTGACAGATGTGGCAAATACCGATGAACTTTTCCGTTTAATTCAATCCATTCCATCTCCCAAGGCAGAACCATTTAAACTATGGATTGCTCAGGTTGCGAAAGAACGCTTAGACCAACTGCAAGACCCTGAATTATCCATTGAACAAGCTATGATGGACTATAAACGACTAGGTTATTCGGACAATTGGATTAATCAACGAATCAAAAGCATAGAAATTAGAAAGGAGCTGACCGATGAATGGAAAGCGAGAGGGTTGGAAGAAGGGGCTCAGTTTGCAACACTCACCGATATTATTTACAAAACATGGGCGGATAAATCAGCCAAAGAATACAAACAATTCAAAGGACTGAAAAAAGAAAACCTCCGAGATAATATGACCAATACAGAATTGGTATTGAATATGTTGGCTGAACTTTCTACCAAACGAATTTCAGAAACTACTAATCCCGATTCGATGAATGAACATGAACGGGTGGCAAAACAAGGAGGTGAAATTGCGAGAAATGCAAGACTGGAACTCGAAGCGAAAACAGGCGAAAAGGTTATTTCAGCATTGAATGCCAAACAAGGTATTTTAAAAAAAAATAAAAAAGAGATTCTTTAGCCTTGAGCTCTGGAAAAATAACAGTCTATATTTGATTGAAAAAGTGAATAAATTCAAGGAAGGTTTTGCTTATAACTATAGATTGGCAAGCGAAAAATTTAAAACAGCAATTGATGAAATTGACAAAACAATTCTTCATCTTCAAAAAACCAAAGATGCTTTGTTATCCTCCGAAAACAACCTACGCCTTGCAAATGAAAAAACAGAAGATTTAACCATTAAAAAGCTAACGCAAGGCAATCCGACTATGAAAGCTAAGTTTGAAAGAGCGAGCGAGTGAGTAAAAACAATCTTAAATACCACTACTCTAAGTGGCTCTATTAATGGAATTGTCGGTAGTGTTATGCAAAACATACAATTATTCGAGTTGACAGATGGTAATGAGCCGGAAAAATAATGAATGACTTTGTAATGGACAACTATATACACATATTCTTAACAAATAATAAACCATTTAAATAATTGACTATATCATGAATCCAAATCAAATCTTACTTGCTTTTTTCGCAAACAAACAGAATGAGAGTTTTAAAAGATTCGTTCAAAACGAATTGATTAGAAGAAATAATTTGATTACTGTAGCCGGATATATTGAAAATAGAAATAATTATATAAATAGAATAGGAGCAATCGGTAATAATGCTTTACTATTGGAAGAATTGATAAAAAAAAGATTTAAATTGGATATCAATCAGATGAATTATGATCTGGTGACCCCATATGTATCTATTCCATACAATTATAATGATGAAGAGAATATATTAAATAATATCTATGCTTGTTTAAAAGATTTGATCTATATCTACACTGAAATAGGCGCAGAAAATGATTTCGAAAACTGCGAAGTAATAAAACGTTATTATGGAATTGGAACAACACTACAGAATCAAGAAAATATTTCAAAAGATATAAATGTAACGGCACAAGCAATAAGTCATAAATTATTTGATCAAATTGGAATGAAAAAGTTATTTAATGGTGAAACAGTTAATCATATTATCGTCAATAACTTTTTAGTTGAGAGATGTAAAAATGTTATTTCGGAGTCAATGTATAACAATAAATTTAGAGAACTGATTTGTAAGGATACAGATTGCGAAAATGAAAAATTAAAACGTATAGCCGAACTCTTTAATTTGGGATTAATTGAAGAGGATAGGCAAGGGTATTTGGTAAAACAAACTGAAGTAAGATCATTTAGAGATCATTATCGTGCTATTGGTCAGACAATAAATCAAATAGTATTTACAATAACCAAAGAACAATTAAGTAAACTAGTAGAAGAAGAATTAAACAAAGAATTTGAATTCAATAATATCTTTTTTGAATCCTTGATAAAACAACATCAATGCTTGGAAGTTATTGAAACCGAAAATGAGATTAAATACCAATACAAATGGGAGTATTTATCAAACAATACTTTAAAATTACAGCGAATACTCGTAGACGAGTATCGTCAAATGAAAAGACAAGAAATTATTGATGAATATAATTATAGAGCTAATTCTTTAGGCCTTATTAATTTAAATGGATTTCCTCTAACACAAGATGAAAACTTCAAACTATGTGGAGGAAATGGGAATTGGGTATATGCAAAAGTTTATGAAAATTCCGATATAAATCCAGACCAAAGTCTAACAGAATTCCTTGAGCAATTCTTAATTAGTCAAGATGGGAAAGCAACCTATTCGAAAATATTAGAAGCCGTAAAAGAAATAGGAATTTTCATACATGCTGAAGGAAGCATTCGTACTACTCTTTTCAATATAGCTTCTTTATCATCAAATAACGATGATTTATTTATTCATTCTGATTATGAAACTCAATATCCCGACATTAAGCTTTTCCCTAATAAGCAATTACATTTAGGCCATAAGTTTATACTCAAACTGATAGAAATTCTTAAATATGCGCCATTAAATAAAGTAAGCAGCAAATCTCTTTTACCAGAAATCATCAAAAGGCTTAACGATGATGGAGTCACAATTTCAAATGGGAATTGCTCACAATATCTACGTCTTTTTCTTGATGATGAGGAGTCTATAATTAGAGAAATTATTGAAAATGGACAGCGTTTTATTATACTTGATATAGAAAAACTTGCCAACTGTAATTTAGATAGAATTGGCAAGCAAAAGGAAAAAGAGCATATAACAACAATTCGATCATCTGCTATAAATTACCTTAAAACGATTGAAGGAGGTAAATCACAAAAAATAGATATCCTTGAAAGCATCAAAGTAAAGGGTGAATATCCTGCTCATTTAAAGTCAGACTCCATTTTCTATAAAATATTAAGTGATAAATCAATTTTTGAAACAATAACTTTTGATGGTATCAGTTATGTACAATTACGTGCAGATAAACAAATTGTAAAAAAACCATTCTCTGAAGAAATTGAAAATGAGATCATTGAGAAAGAGATTATTGTAGATTCAACTAATCAACCTCAAATTCAACAACAATACATTCAAAGACTACCATATAATTGGGAGCAAATTAGGAGCAGCTTTACTACGGAACTTTATTATTATAGATTGGACGATTCAATATTAACACAAGGCGCAAATTCCCTCTACAAAGCCTTACATATTGACAATCAAATAGATTTTTGGGGAAACCAATTCTTGCAAACAATTAGTAATCTATGGTTCTACCAAACTGATAAATACGATAGACATATTTATTTAAGAACTATGGCTAATGATTATGAAACTTTCCTCAAACGTTTTGAGTTAGCAACAACTAACACTACTGGATTAAGCACCGTAATAGAATCAATTCCAGTACTTAAAGACTTAAGGAATTATGATGAAACATGTAGCATCAGTCGAGTAGTTAATTATGATCGAACCAAAAGATCATTCTCAATTATCCTAAACAAGCTTATAGGTTTAAGAAATAAGAGCACGCATAACGCATCGCATCCAATATTTGACATGGGAATGTCGTCGCAAACTAAAACCATTGCCGACTTTATCGCTCTCTACGTTTACACAGCATACATTTTAAATAGGTAATTTAACTTCACTAGCTTAGCAGTTCTCAATCTGTTAAGTTAGACATAATAATTACATAAATATCTGATCAATGGAATCTTATAGACAATCTTTACCCTCATTTTCTGCCACCATCACTATCGGTTTGCAGAAAGAATACATTGATATCGTAGTCGATAAATCGGTGGTAATATCCCAGTTGCAAAGCTATCAGGAGAAGCTTATTAAAGAAAAGGATATAAAATTAAGTGCTTCTGTAACGGAATGTAGCATCGTGTTAAATGGCCAAAATGAACCTCATTTAAGGCTTGGTTTTATAAACTATCCCAAATTTCCATTAGATATAATTGTTTTGAAAGATGAGATAGAAAATCTGGCAAAGTACCTGATGGAGGTTTGTGAGCAAAACCGGGTTGTAGTGGAGTTTATGGACGAAACTGTCATGTTTGAATTTTCGGAGAAGACAGACCCGAGAATACTCAGGAATGAGAAACCGTGAGAGATTTTATATATACCTAATGGACTTTTGGAAACTATTCAGGACTACCGAGAAGTTGAAGAAAATTCATACTTCAATTCCTGCCAATCCCTTATTGGCAGAACCTATGTATTTGAAGGGCTATATTGAAAGAGTAGGTTCCGGAACACTTGACATACTAAGGATTGCACGGGAAAATGGTTTGCAGGAACCGGTCTTTGAGCAAGACGATAGTTTCAAGACTATTTTATATCGAATGCAAACAACTCAGGAAGTTAGTGGGGAAGTCCTAAAAGTGATTATGGTGTTAGAGGGTGAAATGAAAAGAAGTGAGATTCAGCAAGTATTACAATTAAAACACGATGATTATTTTAGGGTTGAATATATTCTTCCGGCACTTGAATCAGGAGTAATTGAACAGACTCATCCCGAGAGTCCAAACCATCCGCAACAGCACTATAAGCTCACAGAAAAAGGTAAGCAATTGAAATCTGAAAAAAGGCAAGAATAATATCGTACTAAAATTAGTCCACATTAATAAATGAACAAGCTCACCAATACCGATATTCTTTCCAATTCGATATTTAAAACAGGATTTGAAAACAAGAACTATCAGCCTTATCTGGAGATATTTACAGCTGATGTGAATCAGGGCAAAGACACTGATGTGAAGATAATTCTTCACTATCTCATTAGACAAATTATTCTGAACTGTGGTATTAGTCTGGGATACAGGACTGTATTGTATGATGTTGCTTACGCAGTTTTGAAAGAGCATCCGGAAGTATGGAATGAGCAGGAACTGCTAAATGAATATGCAGATTTAGAAAATCACTGGACTGAATTTTATCCCGAATATGATGGCGAATTTGATAATTATGATGTTACTTGTTTAAACCCGGATCAGTATTTCAATCTTGCAATTGAACTATTAATCAACAACGATATTGAAACGGAATATAAACCGGTATTTTCGTATGCTTTGTATTTGTTTTTCAGAAGTTGGGGAGAATAAGTCAGCTTAAGCAGTGAGGGTTATAATGCACTAATAATGAAATTAAAAATGGAAAATAATAAGAATACTTTTATTTTATTCAAAACCGAAGACGAAAAAATATCGGTAGATGTTCGTTTAGAAGACGAAACGGTTTGGCTGTCGCAAGAGCAAATGGCAGTTTTATTTGAAAGAGACAGAAGTGTTATTGTGAAGCATATTGCCAACATATTCTCGGAAGGAGAATTAGAAGAAAAAAGCAATGTGCAATTTTTGCACATTGCAAATTCCGATAAGCCTGTGAAGTTTTACAACTTAAATGTTATTATTTCGGTAGGTTATCGGGTAAAATCTCAAAGAGGAACGCAGTTTCGTATTTGGGCAACCCAGCGACTTAACGAGTATATCCGCAAAGGATTCACGATGGACGATGAACGTCTGAAGAATTTAGGAGGCGGTGGTTATTGGAAAGAATTGTTGCAGCGAATACGCGACATTCGGTCATCCGAGAAGGTTTTTTACCGTCAGGTACTTGATATATACGCAACCAGTATTGATTACAATCCGAAAGCAGATGTTTCCATTGAATTTTTCAAAAAAGTGCAAAACAAAATTCATTATGCTGTTCACGGACAAACTGCCGCCGAAGTAATTTTCACACGCTCCGATGCCGAAAAAGAATTTATGGGCTTAATGACTTTCCCCGGAAGCCGTCCGTATTTAAAAGATGTAGTAGTGGCCAAAAATTATTTAGAAGAAAAGGAACTTCGTTCACTGGGTCAGATAGTTTCGGGGTATTTGGATTTTGCCGAGCGACAAGCCGAACGCGAACAAACCATGACCATGAATGATTGGGCGAAGCATTTGGATAATATACTTACAATGAGTGGAGAAAAGCTATTGCAGGGAGCAGGTTCAATCAGCCATGAAGAAGCTATTGAAAAGGCAACCACAGAATATAAAAAATATCAACAGAAAACCTTAAGTGAAGTTGAAAAGAACTTTTTAGATAGTCTGAAAACGATAGAAAATAAAACAAAAAACAAGTAAGAACTGAGGTATATGATAAAACAACATTTGAATGCTGAGAATAGTTAATGGAAATTGATGTGATAATTTTAACTCGTCAATCTGCTGTGTGCTAGTCTTGATACTTGGCTCTTGAATCTTACATTCCATATAATTCACTTAATATCTTAAATCAAACAACTCAACTATGCCCCGTTACCTAACTAAAAGCCGCTTCAAACTAGCGCACGAGTGTGAAACAAAATTGTTTTATAGCAACAAGAAAACTGAATATGCTGATAAGAGTTTAGAAGATTCATTTTTGAAAAGTCTTGCTGAAGGAGGGTTTCAGGTGGGTGAATTAGCTAAATATTATTTTTGCGAAAATCCGATTGAGGAGCAAATTACAGTAAAAACACTGGATTACGAAGAAGCATTGCGACTAACGAATGAAAAAATTGAAAACGGAAACAAGGTACTTGCTGAGGCTGCTTTCAGGCACGAAAATTTATTTATCCGTGCAGATATTATCCGGATTGATACGCAAACGAAAGAAATTGAACTACATGAAGTAAAAGCCAAATCGTATAGTTCGACCGATGATTTTATGAGTGTTGATAAAAAAACCGGAGAACTGAAAGGGATAAAATCGGGTTGGGAAAGCTATTTGTTTGATGTTGCCTTTCAGAAATATGTTTTGCGAAAGTGTTTTCCTGATTATAGCATCAAATCCTTTTTGATGATGGCCAATAAAGATTCGGTTGCCACGGTAAATGGATTGAATCAGTTTTTTAAAATCGACAAAAACGGCGATAGAATAAGCATTGACGTTGAGACTGGTTTGACTCGTAATGAGTTGGGCGATAAGATTCTGATTTCTGTCAATGTTGATGAAGAAGTCCGCTGGATTTGGAATAATCCCATTGAAACAGACTTACAGGAAGGGATAAGTTTTGCAGACTATGTAAACTTGTTGAGCAATGCTTACCAACACGATGAAAAGCTGATAGTACCCATACACAAAGATTGTAAAAAATGTCAATTCAGAACAACCATCGCAGAAGATGAAGAGGGAAAATTAAAAAACGGATTCAGAGAATGTTGGCTACATGCAACCGGACTATCTGAAACAGAATTACAAAAACCGTTGGTAACGGATTTATGGTCCTTCGGCTTTAGAGGAATGCAAAAACTCATAGAATCAGGAGTTTATCTGCTTGAATATGTTACGGAAGAATTAATCACTTCAAAAAAGGAGAGTAAAACAGTATATCCGGGTCTTAGCCCTCTCGAAAGACGCGTACTTCAGGTTGAGAAATCAAAGAATGGTGATTCAGAGGTTTTTCTGGATAAAAAAGGATTGAAAAGAGAAATGAAATGCTGGTCTTATCCGCTGCATTTTATCGATTTCGAAACATCGCGAGTAGCAATACCTTTTCACGAAGGACGAAAACCTTATGAGCAGATTGCTTTTCAGTTTTCACATCATGTAGTGTCGGAAGATTACACCATTGAACATAGAGGGCAATATATCTCTTTTGAGCCCGGGTATTTTCCAAATTATGACTTTCTGCGCGCCTTGAAAAATGAACTGGAGCATGATAATGGCACCATCTTCAGGTATCACAACCATGAAAATACAGTGCTTTGTGAGATCTATGAGCAATTAGAAAATGACAAACATGAAATAACTGATAAAACAGAATTGCAAGAATTTATCCAAAGTATTACCCACAAGAAAAATGTTTGGGAAGGCGACAGGGATATGGTGGATTTGTATAAATTGGTAACATCGTATTATTATCCTCCGGCAGCAGGAGGTTCAAATTCCATTAAAGCAATTTTGCCGGCAACAATTATGTCTTCTGATTTTCTGAGAGAGAAATACTCTAAATCGGTGTATGGTACATCAGAAATGCCAAGCCTGAATTTTCTCGATAAAATATGGCTTCCTGATGAAGAACATCTGAATCCATATAAACAATTGCCTCCCGTTTTCGAAGAATGGAGCGATGAACAACTTGATAGCCTTGTTGAAAGTGTGGAAGAAATTGCCGATGGTGGAGCTGCGCTAACTGCTTATGCAAAAATGCAGTTTAGTCATGTACCAGCCAATCAACGAGAAATGTTGAGGAATGCTCTTTTAAAATACTGCGAACTTGATACATTGGCAATGGTTATGATTTGGGAATACTGGGTGCAGGAATTAAATTAAATATTTAACTAGTATGATTTGCAGGAATCGGACTTATTATTTACATTTGCATGCAGAATCACAAACGAGTGAATCTGAAAAAATATCAGGATAACCAATCGTAAGATAGGTAACCAACCGAACTAAATTGATTTGAGCAAAGTCAATATAGTCACGGTGGTAGGCGGAAACGCAGATATGGACTTTACAGTCAAAAAACAAAACCATTGCTCAGGTTTAAACTCCACACACCTGAAATAACAATTCGGATGTGTGGAGTTTTTTTATTGTTGAACTTTAAAATTTGAAAATTATGAACAAAAGGTATTGGGAACATGAACCCATTAAAGGCATGAAAGAGTATTACGATTCAGATGACTGGTGGGATGTAACTGTAATCTGGTTCTTAGCTAAAGTTATAGGAATAGCTTTTATTCTCGGTATCCTGTTTTTGTTTTCTTTGTTTGTATAAATGAGTATTTTAAATCACAAAAAATGGCAATAGCACTGGAATTTTTTAATTTGATTATACCTATTGAAAATATCAATAGGGTATATCCCGGAGGTTTTGAGCAATATAAAACAGACCATGCACTGGCAATTGGTAAAAACATCTGGTACGATGATTATTTGGTACGGGATGGTGCAATGGGCTGGGATGACATTGAAACACTTTTGAATGAATGGAGAGATAGAGGCTTAGAACTGGTAAGGGAGATTGAAGGTCAAAATCATTGGTCAGATGTATGTGTTTTGTATGATATTGATGGACCTACATTGCCCTGCGATTGGATAATATCAGAACATTTTAGTTTTCAAGCTTTTTTTAAAGGAATGCCTAGTGGAAGTCTTATAAACAGGGAAAATGTAATTTAAATTACAAAGAATCAATCTTATGAATAATTACGGCATTTCAGAAAACAACCCTATAAAACTAAAAAGCCTTGATTCTGTTGTTGTAATACTCAATAACATAGTTACAGATTCAGGATTTTATATTTTGTACCATTTAAAAGATTACTTTATAAAACAAGAATCAATTATTGTAGTTATTGAAGTTTTTTCAGGAATAGAAGAATATTATTTGTTGTATTTTGACATAACAAATGATTGTGACGTATGGAAAGCCCCAAGTGGTTTTTTGTTTTTTCGTTCTTGGATTGAGTGTAAAGGTGGGGATTTCTATCACGATCAGGATTATTTTTTAAGACATGTTGAAACTCGTGAAAATACCCGTGAATACTTTGAATTAAGGACTTGGAGGGTATTGACATCTCATTTAATGCATAATTATGGTGTATTGTATAAAGATGACTACTTTCCAGTAACAGTTTATAATGAGTATTGGGATTATGACTTTGGTCTGATAGATTAGATTTGAATGACTTAAATAAAATATAAAAAGATGGAATATTATTGTCATAAATGTTCAATTGAGCTTGGTCATTTGAATCCAATTGATGTTGATCAGTTGAATCTAACTGGAAGCACTTATCTTCTTGATAAGTTTATTAAGCATACACTTCCACCAATACAATCTGGAATAATATCAATTTTTTCAGACTCAAGTTATGAAAACTATAAAAATAGCATTGTAAATACCGTTGCATCTGGAAGTACTATCGTTAATAACAATCAAGTGGAATTAGTCTGGTTTTCAAACCAAGCAAACGGAATTAGTTATATTAATGGTATCCCGGCAAACAATACTGATGTTGTAAAAACAGTTTTATATCATAACTCAACAAAAATTCATAGCTTTCCTGTAAATTCTTCAGATTTAATTACTAAACAATGCGACAAGTGCGGGATTAATATTCTGACAGGAAGTACAACTGAATAAAACCAAACCATGGTCTCTTTGGCTTTTTTTTAAACTGTTCAATAATAAAATTACCCTGTCCTTTCGAATATGCCTATAAAAAAGAATAAATGCTATAGTCATTTGTTGAGATTTGTCGCTCGGCTCTGCCGCTTGGTTTAGAAAGAATCACAACTCTATGTATTATCAGGAACCAACGGTCATGAGCTTGCGAGTAATTTTAATCCGAAATAAAATAATCCGATTTACAACCGGATATGTTGCTGGATTCTTGGCAAGCCTGCTGTAATCCGAAATAAATAATTTTTTAGTGGTAGTACGACTTCAAATAGTGCTACCAATTTAATTTAAAAGCAAGTTCTTCCTCAAAGCTACTCATCAGATGACTTAAAGTCATCCGATGAGTAAAGATTCAGAAAAAAAATGAATTATACATTGATTTTTTTTAATTAATATATTTCGTATTTTAAATTAATTTCTTATTTTTGCATTGCGAATAATCCAAGAGATAGTCTCTCTCCGAGAGAGGCTATCTCAATTAAAAAAACCAGTCTGAAGTTTACGAAGACATAGAGCTAACACACTATGCGAGAAAGAATTAAAATTTTTTTAAACCATCAGTTTCCTATTTTTCAATGGACAGAAAAGGGTAGATTCTATTATTTCATAATGATTCTATTTTTTGTAGGATTGGCTAATGTTACACAACCATTTGGAATCGTCAACTGGGTGGAATATCATCGGTCGCTGGTATTGACATGCTACATCTTTCTGTTTTTTGGTCTGTACCCCGTGCTGCATTACCTGCTAAGGTCTCTCAATCCCCGATATTTTAGTGCGAGAATCTGGACTCGGAAAAAAGAATTTCGGGTTTTTTTGTTCTTTTTTCCTACCATAATGGGTTTAAGTTGTTTGTATGCCTACTTTACAGTGCCGGGGCTTAAACTGACACCGGTCATTTTTCGGGAAATTTTGCTTTATAACGGTACCCTGAGCTTAATGTCCGTACCTACATTTGGATTTTATGTTGATAAAAAACTGATACCATCACGACCAATACAACTTTTCGTATATACCCAAGCTGTAGTACCAAAAGAGCCTATCGTTACTACAAAACCAGTTGAGGTCACTCCCACTATAGAACCGATAGAACTTACTCAAGCCATCGAACCCACCTAGCCGACGAACCGAAAGAAAAAACTAAATCAAAGTCGCAACTCACTGAATAACAAGCTCTGAAAATTCTTCAACAGCTTAATGAATTGATGGAAACCGAACAACTCTATTTATCGGTCAAATGCAAGTTAGAATATGTTGCTGCACATTCAGGCATTCGAAAACACCGTATTTCGGAGGCTATCAATAATTTTTCCGACGATAACTTTTCTGACTTTGTCAATAGATATAGGGTGGAATATGCCTGCCGTTTGTTGGAGAACGGACAAAAACAGCAGTTGAAAGTGGAAGCTATTGGCCGAAACTGCGGATTCGAATCAAGATCCAGCTTTTATAAAGCATTTAAAATGTTTACCGGCAAAACAACGAGTGAATTTTTGGCTGATCTGGAAAAAGAAATTAAGTAATAAATAATAGAGATTATATAAGTTGGAATATTAGTCTTCAAAAAATAGTTAAACGCAAAGGACGCAAAGCTAAAATATACTTATTATAGTATCATCAAAAAAATGCCGCTCGGCTTTGCCGCTTGGCTAGCCAAGAAAGGGAGCAAAGACAAAAACTTAAAAGTTTTTTTTTGCGGCTTTGCAACTTAGCGTTCTTCGCGTTCAACATAATATTTTATTCAAATAAATGAACTTATATAAACTCTATTGTCTGCAAAATGTACATTATATATCCCGAAGGGATAAAATTTTAATAATTTGTAGCGGTGGGGGTTCGAATCAAATACGCATGTGGGTTCTGGAAAAAGGGTTTACAACACCTCGACCTCATGCATTGGACTTGAGAAATATAAGAAACCCTTCCCCCTGCGGGTACTTCTCTTTTTCAAAGGGAAGATCTGCGGGATGCGTGGATTTGCTCATAAAAATAAAATTTGTAGAAGAATTACAGAAGAATTGAAGCCATACACACAAGATAATAAAATGTTCGAAATTTAGTTCGGAAACAATAATATTGGATGAATTGATTTCAACATCAAAAATATAAATCAAAATCAAAGCGCAATCCGCTTTTTTCAATATTTGGCCTATTAAGGTAATTTAGTCGCCAAATATAATCGAGCCGTAGGAAATTAAATATAATTGCTTATCTGCTTAGAACAAGTTGTTTATTTTAATTTTTAATTATATCTTTT